>CASBRD010000280.1 GCA_949128025.1 Oscillatoriales cyanobacterium PMM_0008
CCCTCTTCCCCTAGCCCCTAGCCCCTATCCCCTAGCTCCAGGAATTGCAGAAAATTAGAGCTACATGGTTAACTTTTGTTAAACATTTGTAAACTGTTAAGAAGCGCTACCGAGCATCATCTGTCTAGAGGAGTTTCTATGAAGCAACTTGTTATGGCCGAGCGCTTCTGCCTGATCGGTCATATTGTGTCAATGGCTTTTGGACTAGCAGGACTGCTGTTAGTTTTACCCAATCCGGGATTAGTTTTAAGTTTACCGGCGTCTGGGCAAACCTTCTTCCAGTGGAGCATGGCTGGTGGTGGCGTTGTTTACATTGTGTTAGGAACGGCAGCTGTTGCCATTTATGCTTACCGCACGCTGGGGTGGTGGCGTTGGCTGGCTTTTATGGTGCCATCAGTCTTTATCCGCTGGGGAGCGAATTGCTGGGAACCAGTACTGGGTTTCCGTTTGGTGACTATGCCTATCTGAGCGGTTTGGGATATAAAATTGCTGGGCTAGTTCCTGTGACGATACCTCTTTCTTGGTTTTATTTGGGGTTGGCTTCTTATTTGCTGGCTCGTACTGGTCTAAATTCAGAGCAGAAGCCGAGTTGGTGGCGTCAATTGGGTGCGATCGCACTGGGGGCCTTGCTACTCACCTCTTGGGACTTTGTGCTTGACCCAGCTATGAGTCAAACGGCTGCACCTTTCTGGGAATGGGAAACACCAGGTGCTTTCTTTGGTATGCCTTACCAAAACTTTTTCGGTTGGTTCGGAACAGGTGCCGTGTTCATGACAGTGGCTGCTATTTTGTGGAGCAAGAAACCCTTTGCAAAGCAAGATGCCTACAGTACGCTAACGCAAGATGGCTCTACCACACTAACGCGAGATGCCTACAGCACGCTGACGCGATCGCAATTAAATCTACCCCTAACCGTTTATTTGGGTAACTTCGCCTTCGCAACGGTGATGAGCTTGGCAGCTGGAATTTGGATACCCGTTGTATTGGGTTTGCTGCTGGGTGTTGCGCCTGCGGTCACCCTTTGGTGGGTAACAAAACCAGCATCCGCTAGCGCCGCCCTCAACTTAGCAGTTAATACCGCTGCTGCTAATTTATCCTCTTCGGAAGCCAGCCGGAAAACTGAAACCCCAGTCGCTTCTGTGGGGGTTGCTCAGAAGTGAGCTTTTGGTTAACAAACTTCTTGACAGAAGATTTCAAAAGTGCTTTAGCTCTGGGGCTGCTAATCATTCAAGCACCAGCAGTATTTATCCTGATCTCGCGACTGCTAAAAGGCCCCAGTCGCCATCCTCCCATAGAACCCCTTAGTGCCACCCCAGAGCTTTTGGGAGCAGTCAGCGTGGTGGTTCCCACGCTCAATGAGGTCGATCGCATTGCGCCCTGTCTGGCCGGTTTAACTCGCCAAAGCTACGAAGTGCGGGAAATTATTGTGGTAGACAGCCACTCCCAAGACGGCACCCCCGATTTGGTGAGGGCTTCCCAGCAAAAAGACCCGCGATTTCGTCTGATTGCGGATGACCCCTTACCAGAGGGCTGGGTGGGGCGTCCTTGGGCTTTGCATACGGGTTTTCTGCACAGTTCCGAAAAAAGTGAATGGATTTTGGGCATAGATGCAGATACCCAGCCTAGCCCAGGCTTAGTTGCCAGTTTAGTAAAAACTGCTCAAGCTGAAGGATACGACCTGCTTTCCCTCTCGCCCCAATTTATTCTTCAATATCCCGGTGAGTGGTGGCTGCAACCAGCGCTTTTGATGACTCTGCTGTACCGATTTGACCCGGCTGGGACGGCTAACCAGTCGCCGGAAAGGGTGATGGCGAACGGTCAGTGTTTCCTCTGCCGTCGTTCTGTATTGGCGGCTGTGGGGGGATACGCCAGTGCCCGCAGTTCTTTCTGCGATGATGTTACCTTAGCCCGTTATGCTGCTTCTTGCGGGTATAAGGTTGGCTTTCTGGACGGTGCCAAGGTGTTAAAGGTGCGGATGTACGAGGGTGCAGTCCAAACTTGGCAGGAGTGGGGGCGGAGTCTCGATCTCAAAGACGCTGCTTCGACTCCTCAACTGTTAGGAGATTTGTGGCTGCTGTTTAGCCTCCAGGGTCTACCACTGTTCATTGTACTCAGTTACCTCTTCCTGATGATTTCAAATTGCAAATTGCAGATGGCAAATTGTATTTTCAATCTGCTATCTGAAATCTTCAATTTGAAATTCTTCTCCTCTCCTTCTCTTCTGTTGTTAGGACTGAATTTATTTCTCTTAGCAATTAGGTTTGCCTTGCTATTGGCGATCGCACCATCTTACGAAAGCCAAAGGCAAAAGACAAAAGGTAAAAGTAAAAAATATTTTACCTTTTTACTTTTACCTTTTTACTTTTACCTTTCTCCCTTGGCAGACCCCTTAGCTTTTCTGCGAATTTTGCTATCCTCCCTGCAAACGCCTACTCAATGGCGCGGACGACGTTACGATCGAATGAAGCGAGCGAACTAATAACTCAAGTTGCTAGTTAGTTCTATTAGCTCTTGTTCGGAATGGATAATTGGTACGTTGTTGCGCTTTAGCGCTGTTTGAGCGCTAAAGCGCAACAACGTACCTGGGAGCGAGAAAACACCCTTTCATTTTCAATTTGCCATTAATCTACCCGTTCTAATTGCCAGAGAATCTGATTTCCTTCTCGCCGCACCCGCGAGACAACCCAGTTACGCCAAACCCAATTATCTCCACGACTTGTAACGGCGCTGGTGTGGATATCCATCAAGTCTGCTAGTTCAGAACTGGTAATTAGGTAGCCTTTAGTAGCAATGTCATCGGCGATGCGTAGGATGTCTATTAGATTGCGGAGTTGAATGACTCTAACTTCACTGGATAAATTGTGGTTTGTTTCTGTCGGGGAGTTAGCGGTGGAATCGGTCATAGCCAAGTCAGTAGTGAGAAGGTTAGAGGATACATCACTGGATTGTAACTTTTCGTAACTATCACCGTTTGTTGCATCTGAACTAAATGCTTCTAATACGTCTGGCTGTCGCAGCGTAGGGCTTTTACCAATTGCAAAGGCCCGTGCGATCGCATCGCAGCGTTCGTTACCAACATCACCGGCATGAGCCCGGACATACCGCCAGTCTACTTGCTTGCAATTGAGCGTGTCGAGCGCCTCCCACAGATCTTGGTTGAGTACGGCTTTACCTTGAGAGGTTTTCCAGCCTTTCTTTTTCCACCCTTTCACCCAGTCGGTAATACCCTTTTTCACGTATTCGCTATCGGTGTAAAGGGCGACGGATTGGGTTTGTCCGGTTGCTGCGAGGAATTTGAGGGCTTGGATGGCCGCTTGCAACTCCATCCGATTATTGGTAGTTTGGGGCTCATCACCGCCGATCTCGCAAACAGAGCCATCCTGAAAATAGACTACAACAGCCCAGCCGCCAGGGCCGGGATTGCCGCTACAGGCTCCATCGGTGTACAAACTTTCGATTGTGCGAAAGGAAGACATTGTGGCTTTTCTCATATAAATCAATTAGAAGGGGCTATAAAAGTCACTCATTCAAAAGTCAGTAGGGGCGGGTTTTGTAAAATATTCTGTTAGTAATGAGATGTGTGGGCTAAACCCGCCCGTACAAAAGTCAAAAGAAAATTAGTCATTAGTCATTAGTCAGCGGTTAGCGGTCAAGAAAATTTCTCCTCTGCTCCTCTGCCCCTCTGCCCCTCTGCCATAGCATAGTAAGCACGGAAGAGCCATATATTATCTGCCAGCGATCGTAAAAGCAGCCCAATAATAAGGATGGGCGTATGGGGGCTGGGATGAATTTATTTTATCTGGCTTTCCTTCCAGGAACATAGCCTGAAACCGTAGGTATTCGCTGACCCCAGGTGCGTATTCTGTTAACTGGATGGAGAGGTTTTTATACATTTGGGCTAGTTCGGTATTAGTGACGGTACGCAGCCACTGTTGGGCTTCTTTGAGGGCTTGAGCGGGTGGAACGTTAGCCTTTAGGCGTTGATAGAATTCGATCGCTAACAGGGCGCTGGAATCTTCTGGAACCGTCCACAGGGTGCTGACGACATGGGACGCGCCTTGTCTGAGAAAACCACTAACCAGTCCGACGTATTCTGTAGCGATCGTTTGGTTGCTAGTGACGGCGGTTTCGCAAGCACAAAGGCAGATTAGCTGGTAGTCACTCAGGGGAAGCTGACAAATGTCTTCTAGCGTCAGTAAGTCTTTTCCAGTTAAGGCTAAAGCTGAAAGCTTTGGTGTGGCGAAGTTATA
Source organism: Oscillatoriales cyanobacterium PMM_0008 (assembly GCA_949128025.1). Classification (GTDB taxonomy): domain Bacteria; phylum Cyanobacteriota; class Cyanobacteriia; order Cyanobacteriales; family Aerosakkonemataceae; genus Argonema. The sequence goes on from CASBRD010000280.1 coordinate 4,251, forward strand.
GTTACCGTGACCCGTGAAGTGAAAGATATTGTGTCGATCGCAAAGTGCTGCTATTACCTGTTCTTTTGTGGCGTCTTCGTCGGGGAGGCGCGTCGGATTGTCAAACATTTCGGTAATGGCAGCTGCCTCAATTTCAGGATAAAGCAGTTTTTCTAATCCCAGACTGTCGGGATATTCCACACTCAGCAATTTTTTTGTCTGCCACCCATCTTGCTCAAGTTTAAGATTTAAACCGATTTTTGCACTGGGTAGATAGGTAATGGTGAAGTTATCTGGAAACAGGTAATGCAGGGGAAAGCGATGCAAGTCGCGGTGGGGAATCAATATCAGTTTGCTGATGTCTGCGAGTTCTTCGATAACTTCTGAGATATCGAGAATGTTACCTATATGGGTTAGCTTAGCTTCTAATTCTTGCCGCCAAGGATGATTTTTATCTTTGCTGCTGCGATATTCCTGGTATTGTTGATTCCAATCTTTGACCCAGTTTTCAAATTCTACTGCGCGACTGGGAAATTTTGTTTGTTCAGCAACTGGGGTTTCTTTCAAAACAATAGGTTCTGGCGCGTCGTGTTTGAGAATGAAGGTATGTAGGGCAGATGGACTTAGATGCCAGTAAACTATTGCTGTTGTGGGATTGAGCAATTGTTGGATATCGACCCACTTAGGTGAGGAAATATTATCGACCCAGCCGTCCAAAAGCAATGTTAAGCAGGCGTTTTTGTCTTTTTCTGCCAGTTCCAAAGCTTGCACGAATTGATTGGATTGAACGGCTAAATCTACGGTTAACTGGTTAAAGGGTACAAATTTAAGAGCGACTTGTTTTTTATACCAGTCAGAACGATTTTGCTCCTTGAGTAAGCGCTGCAATAAATCAGAACCGCGTCGTTGTAATTGTTCGGATTCTGCTGTTTGTCCTAAACTTAAAAGGGCTTTGAAAAGGTCTTGCAATATTTCTAGATGCAGTTCGGGAAATCTTGCTTCTGTGAGAGTTTTGAGTGCTTCGCGATATTCGGTTACAGCTTTGCGCCAATATTCACGGGGTTTTGAATCGATGCAGCCTCGATCGTAGTAAGCTTGAGCGATATGTTTGTGCAGCCAAGCCCAGCCTTCTGGTTGAGTGTCTTGACGAACATATTTCAATCCTTCTTGATAGCTTGCTAATTGACCTTCATAGCTGCGTTGGTGCAAAGATGGGTTTTGTGTGGCGATCGCACTTGAGGAAGCCAGCAGAGGGTCAAAGAAGAGTGAAGTTGCAGCCGCAGCACCTCGGTTAATCCAGGCTTCCCATTTGTCAACCTTGATTTCTAGCGCTTTGTCAAAGCTAGCGATCGCTTCCTCATAGCGTCCCAACTTAGACAGCACAATACCTCGGTTGTTCCAGGCTTCTTGGTAATCGGGTTCGATCGCAACAGCGCGATCGAAACTAGCGACCGCTTCCTCATATTGTCCTAAGCTGTGCAGGGTTATGGCCCGATCGTTCCAGGTGTCGTAGTTTTCAGGCTTGATTTCAATAGCGCGATCGAAACTAGCGATCGCTTCTTCTAACTTCCCTAAGTCGTGTAGGGTTATACCCCGGTCGTTCCAGGCGTCGTAGTCGTCAGGTTTAATTTCAATAGCGCGATCGAAAGAAGCGATCGCATCTTCTAAGCGCCCTAACTCAGATAGGGCATTACCTCGGTTATACCAAGTTTCGGAATCGTCGGGTTTGAGGTCAACAACGCGATCGAAAGAAGCGATCGCCCCTTCAAAATCACCCGCCTCATATTCCCGAAGACCTTGATTAAACCAGAATTCTGCATCCTCTGTAGTCGATTCAGGCGCTACAGTCCCTTGATTAATCACCGCCTTAATAATGCTTTGCGGATCGGTTGTCGGAACTTCAAATATCTCAGCCATTTGCTGAGCTAAATCGGTATCCTGCTGTAAGATATCCCACAACCGATCGAGAGAAATAGGTTCCACTTCCTCTGAGAAATTTTCCATTCCAGCAACCGGAACGACTTCAAGAGGGTTTAAATTTGTGGGAATTTGTCGTGTCGGTTGTTGCCTATCTAAGCGTTCTAACAAATCGCGACCGATTTCACCAGCTACCTCTCCCAGTTCCCCACAGCCAACTTCAGCCAGTTGAAGCATAGCCACTGCTAAATCCTGATGGCGTGTCGGTGACACCACCAATTTTTCGCCAAAGCCGCGCAACCACAACACCCATTGTTCCTCAGTGGTGCGCCCTTCTAACTCTGCCATAAATTTCAAAACTCGGTGCTGTTGCCACCCATGTGCCACACCTTCCAGCAGTTGCATGAACAGAAACTCGTAATCGGCATTTTCTAAGGATTTGGGCGGTTCTGCCTGCCTCTGTTCCCTCATAAGCGACAAGTAGGCTTGCTTCTTCCTCCGTGCTGTTCGAGAAGACTGGCTTGAGGTGCTACTCCCAAACAAGCGCCGAAAGAACTGAACGATTCTCTGCCAAATTCGCCTTAACATCTACCGCCCTCTTGCATCGCATTGATTTCGATTTTAGACTTCTCTTAGCATTATCTAAAATCTAAAATCCAAAATCTAAAATCCAAAATTGCTTTAGTTTGGTTTGAGAGCTTGAGCTTTGTTCCAGCTAGCTAGAGCCTCATCGTTGCGGCCTAAGTTACTCAGCGCTACGCTGCGATTATACCAGGCTTCGTAGCGATCGGGTTTCAACTCCAAGGCTTTGTCCCAACTGGCTAGAGCATCTTCCAGGCGTCCTAAGTTCCCCAGCACCAAACCTCGATTAAACCAAGCTTGATCATCTTTGGGTTCGTGAGTCACCGCTTTGTCATAAGAAGCGATCGCATCTTCCAGGCGTCCTATGTTCCCCAGCGCCACACCTCGGTTGTACCACGCTTGCTGATAGTTTGGTTCAATTTCTAATGCTTTGTCGTAGCTTAATATCGCATCTTCCGCAGATCCTAACTTAAACAGGGCGTTGCCACGATTATTCCAGGCATCGGATTTGTCCTGCTTGTATTGCAAAGCTTTGTCGTAGTTGGCGATCGCATCCTGAGTGCGTGCTAATTTAAACAAGGCGTTAGCTCGGTTATACCAGACTTCGTGGGCGTCTGGTAAAATTGCTAAAGCCTTGTCATAAGAAGCGATCGCTTCTTGAAAATCTCCATTATTAAATCGCTGAATACCTTGCTGGAACCATGCTTGTGCCTCTTGGGGGTCACCTGTATCGACGAACGAGTGATTCGCTTGGTATGAATGGGGGGCGCGTGCGAGTAACTTTACACCGATTTCCTTGGCCATTTCGCCAAACTCGCCGCAACCAACTTCACCTAAATGCACCATCCCATTGGCTAACTGATGATTTGGGATAGGCGAAGTCAGCAGCTTTTCACCAAAACCACGCAGCCACGCGATCCATTGTTCAACTGTGGTACGCTCAGCTAACGCCGCAAAAACTCTCAAAACCTGTTCCTGACGCCAACCATGATCGACCCCTTCCAGTAGCTGCATGAAAAAATATTCGTAGTCGGCATCATTTAGAGGCCCAGTTTCTAATTGCTTGGTAGATTTTGTCGGTTGGGGCTTTTTGCCGATGCCGGGACGCCGAAACCACCTCCTTAGCATTCGCCTCAGCGTACTGTAGGCATATCGCCAAAACCGCCCTTTCATCTTTCGCATCCCCGCTTTACCTTATTTCCCAGATTTTATCGCCATAGTCAGATATGTTAAGACAGTATTTAGCGCTCAAAGCAACGAAGCGACTGTGTTTCCACTAAAGCCGAAGTTCAAGGGGCATTGTAGCTCGATCGCAACTTCATCTACTGTACAAACCTCTATCCATCCGTACAAATCAACGAGACTTCACGGTATTCTTGGTTAGATGGCCTGGAGTCGCTGACTTCGGGCTTTCTGCCGCCCCATTACTATTGCTTCCAAGAACTACTTTCGCATTTGATTAACTTATCGAGGGTTGCGATCGCTTGGCTGTTTTGGGAACTGCGGATTTGCTTTTCCATGCCGATATTCGTTAATTCCATCCCCAGGCGGATGATATAAGCCTTTTGTTCTTCTGTCTCGATTTTGCTGCGATCGAGTCCCTGGAGGTTTGCCAGCAATGACTTTTGCAGATTGAAATCAAACATTTTGGCGATCGAATTGACCGCATAACTTTGTTCCGGACGAGATCTCTGCAAAAGTTCCGCAATCGGACGACTCAGGATCGCCTGCTGAGTAATTTTGTCCGCCTGATTTTGCAGCCAAGCCTCAGAAGTAGAAATAGGCCAATCCGTAGTTTTCTCGTCTACTTTAGCAAAAGCGTGGGCTTCCGCGTAGGAAACCCGCCCATCTTTGTTATAGTCAGCAGAGGAAACTGGCTGACCTGTGCGACTGCGCCCGCTTAACCCGGCAAAGAAACTGGAACTGTAATCCCGATAGTCGGCTTCGTTCACAGCAGGCGTACAGCCGACAGAAGGGCGAGTTTTGACGGTGGCGAAGAAGCCGCAACGGGTTTGTAGGGCAACTGGACGTTTGGGATCGCCCCCTTGGTAGATCAAATTAGCGAATGAGCCTGCGAAGCACTGACTCATCATAGTGACGACAGGTGTCTGGTCAGGCAGGGAGTCTAGCATAGTAGCAAACTGCTGCACCGTCAGCAACTCCTTATTCCACAGCAGGAAAGCATTATTATCGATATCTTCGGGATTGGGAATGCCATGTCCTGTGAAGTAGAGGAAAATAGATTTAGGGTTCTTACTCAAATCCTGAATGGAACGCTCCAAGTTGGCCATAGTTGATGCACCGTTGAGATTGGGAATCTGTGGTACTTTAAACTGCTGTTGTCCACTAGAGTCGAGGTAGCGAACTGTCGCCTGTCCGTCATTGCCGTTAGCAAAGAAGGTGGACGCCTGGGACGGGTTGTAGCCCATTGCGCTTAAAGTACGCTGAAAGTAGAGAATGTTTTTTTCGATCGCAATTTCGTTCGCTGACGGCGCTGGGCCACCGCCGAACGCCAAAAAATTTGTTTTCTCCTGTTGGGCTTGATTTTGCTTCTGCCCTTGACAAGTGGCTGCTACTTGTGCATTTACTCCTGTACTGTTGGGATTTATGACCGGAAGTTGCCAGCCTATAAATGTCCCCAGGGCTAAATTAGTAATGAGGTGGCGATGGCGTGAAAAATACTGCATGGTAATTTGGATCGGCCTTACTTAAATCATTTTTTTGGCAGCAATGACCCATTAACGGATTTTAACGCTTTGATGCTGTTTTCCTTTAAATATCTTAATTGTCATGTCCTACGAACCCTTACACCACAAATACCGCCCTCAGACTTTCAAGGATTTGGTGGGTCAAGATGCGATCGCAACTACCTTAATAAATGCGATCGAGCAAGAACATATTGCTCCAGCTTACTTGTTTACCGGGCCTAGAGGCACCGGCAAAACTTCCAGTGCCAGAATTTTGGCTAAATCCCTCAACTGTATTTCTAGCAAAGTTCCCACGAAACAACCATGCGGGATCTGCAATATCTGCCAGGAAGTCACCAAAGGTTCAGCTTTAGACGTAATTGAAATTGACGCCGCCAGCAATACAGGCGTTGACAATATTAGAGAATTAATCGAACGGGCTCAATTTGCCCCGATGCAGTGTCGCTATAAGGTTTATATTATTGATGAATGTCATATGCTCAGCACTGCCGCATTTAACGCCTTATTAAAAACATTAGAAGAACCGCCAGAACAAGTTATATTTGTCTTAGCAACAACAGACCCTCAAAAAGTATTGCCGACAATTATCTCTCGCTGTCAGCGATTCGATTTCCGGCGCATACCCCTAGACGCGATGGTAAACCATCTGCGGGATATTGCGAATAAAGAAAATATCAATATTAGCGATGATGCAATTACTCTCGTTGCCCAAATCGCCCAAGGGGGACTGAGAGATGCAGAAAGTACCCTCGATCAACTCAGTTTATCATCCGGTCAGGTAACGTTAGAAAAAGTTTGGGATTTGGTGGGGGCGGTTCCAGAGCAAGATTTGATGAGTTTGCTAATTGCGATCGCTGACAATAATTCTACAGATGTGATAGACATTAGCCGACGCTTAATGGATCGAGGACGAGAACCTCTAATTGTCTTGCAGAATTTAGCAGGTTTGTACCGCGATTTACTAATTGCCAAAAGCGCACCCAACCGTCCAGATTTAGTTGCTGTAACAGAAACTACTTGGAAAGCGCTATGTAATTTTAAAGCTTTGGAAATTAACGATATTTTAGCTGGACAAAAGTATCTCAAAGATAGCGAAATTCAAATTAAAAATACAACTCAGCCGCGCCTGTGGTTAGAGGTGACACTATTAAGCTTATTGCCAACTCTGCGAGAAGGGATGCGCCCTACAGAAATTAGCAGTCAGCCAACCTCTAAACCGCTGTCAACTCCGGCAATTAATCCAAATGTAAATTCTACCTTTTCCCATAATCAACCAACAAAAACACCAGAAAAATCAGAGCCAATTTCTGCCCATCCACCTATCCAACCTGAAAATCTAACACTTAATAAAGAGGATACTAATCCAGTTTTGGAGGAAGTATCTAATGCACCGGCTAATAAACCTAATATTGATATTTCTCAACCAGATGATGTTGTTACCAAGCAACCTGAAGAGACATTGCATGAAATGTCAATAAATGAGATTTGGGAAAAAGTTATTTTCCATCTCGATTCGCCGTTGGCTAAACCGCTGCTCCGTCAACACGGACGCTTGCTAAGTTATAAGAATCAACAAGCTCTGATCGGTATGAGTACTAAGCAATTACTGGATGCGGCTAAACAAAAATTGCCCGCTATTGAAGCTGGTTTTCAGAAAGCCTTCAATTGTCCAGTCAAGGTACGTTTGGTAGTAGGACATTCGATCGAGACTCAGAATACTTCTGCAAACCAGTTACAAACCCCTACAGATCGTTCCGATACTGGGAAGTCGGGTGCTAGCAGTCCAAAAACTTTGACTTCGCCACCAGCTACGACAATTGCACCATCACCGCCAAAAGTTGAATCTCAGAAGATAATAGCAGATCCAAACCATCCCGCAGAAATTACGCCATCGCCACCACCAATAAGCCCTCCCGTTTCAGATAACCCTACAGCGACTTGGGAGCGGCAGGTTGATGAAATTGCGATCGGCGACAGAGCCAATGTGGCGATCGCAGCCCAGCGTCTGGCCCATTTTTTCAATGGCGAAATTATCGAGTTGACGGAAGATATAAATCTTGCTCTATCTCCAACTAAGCAACAAGAACCACAGTTAGATAAAAGTGATATCTTACCTGAATTGGAGACAGATGGAATTGAAAATGAGGAAGAAGATTTCAAATTTTAGATTTTAGATTTCAGATTTAAAATTGAAGAAATCGAATAATTTTAAATTTGCCATCTTAAATTTGAAATTTGAAATTCCCCTGTCTCTATTCCCCATTCCCTTGATGTACAGTTTTAACCCACTTTAATCGCTTTGGTCGCACCGACATTCGAGCGGTGGCGCTAGCCATGATCACGACCCAGTGAAGCATATATAAAGTGCCGCGCAGCGTCTGAATCAAGGTCAAAAACATCGTAGAAAAGGTCAGTTTTTCCTCTTTATGGATACGCCGCAGACCTCTAAACATACCTACCAGGGACATAGCAAGCATCAGACCCGTGATGGGACTGAAAACGGGCAGACTATTGCGGAAAAAAGACATCAAAAAGTCTGGCAATGCCGCTGTGGGTAGAAAGTACTGGGTAATCCAAAACATGAACATATCCCAGGTTTTCCGAGTGCCCATGCGGTTGCGGAGGATGGGACGCCAATAGTCTAAATAGCGCTGATAACCTCCTTCTGCCCAGCGGTTGCGTTGATGCCAAAGGGCTATGGCAGTAGTGACCCCCTCTTCTTCCACTGCTGGCTCAATGAGAAAGTCAATATCCCATCGATCGAGGTGCAAGCGGATGGTTAAATCGAGGTCGTCTGTGATGGTTTCTTCATTAAAGCCGCCACAGCGTTCTAGGGCAGAACGGCGGATAAACTGGCCGTTTCCGCGTAGTTCCCCGATGCCGCCGATCGCAATACGGTGCTGCTGAAAGAAGCTATCTAAAGCCATCTCAGCGGCTTGACCGCGAGTCCAGAAATTGGCATCGGCGTTAGCGATCGCTTTCCGGACCTGCACCGCACCCACCTGTTCTCGCTCAAAAACAGGCAGTACCCGGCGCAGCATATCGGAATGCACTTGAGCATCAGCGTCAAACACGGCGATAATTTGGCCGCGAGTCAGGGGTAGCACTTGATTCAATGCTCCCGATTTGCCGCCGCTAGCACCTGCCTGTCGCCGGAATATCTTCACCTGCTCGTATTGCTGAGCTAGCTGCTTGAGCAATATTGGCGTTTGGTCTGTGCTGTTATCGTCAATCACCCAGAGTTCGTATAAATCTACCGGGTAGTCGAGATTGCAAATATTCTTGACCAATTTACCGATCACGGCTTCTTCATTTTTAGCCGCCACCAGCAGAGAGACAAAAGGCCAAGAATCCTGGGTTTCTTCAGACAAAGGTACGGCTACGCCAGGAGGGCGCGAACGCAAAACGCGGATAGCGTGAATGCCCATGAGGGTGGTCAAGCCCACGACCAGCCAAGTGCCCCAGGAGAATAGATGGAGTGCGATCGTGCCACTCCAAACTACTGTCAGCAGCACAGCGGCTTTGCGCCTGCGTTTCCCATCCCCAGGATGGGGTGTTTGATCTGCCTCATCAAAAGTCTGAGGCAGATCGGATAAAAGAGAGCCGATTTCATCAAGCTCGCTGTAGGAATTGTTTTCGGGCCAGGAATTCGCTGGCATAGGTTAGTTGATTCAACCACCAGTATTTGTCTACACCTTTGAAGAAGCTGGGTATCAAGTAACACCAGACCGTGCAGCCTTCACACACAGACAGTTTGCCCTGAGATTGGCGATATTCTTCCACCACTTCCGACTCCCGATAGAGCTCGTATAGCCTACCGTTAATCGGAACGCCCGTTTGGGCAAAATGGTAGCAAGGCAACAGGAGCTTGTCGTCTGGAGAAATGGCGATTACGGCATCCACCGCCTTACAGCGAGGATTATTGGTGTCATTGCCCCCTGCTTCAATGAAAGCTAATGCTGCCTTATTGTAGCCGACGTTGTTGAATTGCTTCGCTGCCGATTCTATAGATTTGACGATTTCCGGGGTGGGATTTTTCTTGGAATTGTAGTTGCTGTGGGCTGTAAAGGCTGGATTTAGCCAAACTCGGACGCCCAGACGCAGCCCCAGTTCTGCTACCTCTGGAATGCGCTGGTAGTTTTGAGCGGTGACGGTGTGGTTAAGTACGGGATACTCGCCGAGAGATTTAGCGATCGCAACTGACTCGACCAAAGTTTCAAAAATCTTGACTCCCCTTGACTGGTCGTGAGTTTCGGCATCCCCGCCATCTAAAGAGAAATTCAGGAAGTCAATCAACCCCTGCATTTGGGCCGCTCGTTTGGGATAAAGGATTGTATTTGTGGTCATACTGGTGATAAATCCCTGCCGTTTCGCCTCGGTGTAGATCTCCACAACTTCAGGGCAAAGGAGAGGTTCACCACCAGTGAAATCGATGTATTTGACCCCCAAACGACGCAAATCGATTAAATTATGACGAATTGTCTCAAAATCCGCTTCTTTAGGCGGTTCTAAAGCCCAAATGTCACAAAAATGACAGCGAGCATTGCAGCGGTATGTTAGGTAGTAATTTGCAACCAGTGGTGCCATAGGTTCCTTACTGTAAGGTTAGCCATTGTCATAGTCGGGCCGAGTGCAATCGATCGTCAACTAAGCTAATGATAGATCGTGAGAGTGGGGGAGTGGGGGATCTGTACCTCACTGAAAAAGAAAACCGCTGTATCTTAGTGCCATTCAGCAATGAACTATGAACCACACACAAACTATAGAAATTTTGCGAATCCTACCATAATCTGAATCTAGACGCCCAAGAAAAAAGGAAGAGGGAACATGACTGTCGATCAACTGCCACCCGCTGACCCCCGGAGAGTCAACGTCTATATGCCCTACTATCAAGGTAACAAGCGCAATTTGTTACCCCAGGCTATAAGTCTTTATGAAAAAGGGGTTTTGGAGGGAAAACGCAAAATAGAAGGAGGAGAGAGTATCCCCTTCGTTGCTACCTGGAATGTGGCCGCGCTACCATCAGACCTTACCCGCTGTCGCTTGCAGTTTGATGGTAATGCAGAACTCAGTTATGAAATTACCCTGGCTAATAATGAATTTGTTAGCTTCTTAATAGAAGTGATAATGACTTTTAAGACCTCTCGCTCAATCGATTTTTCCAAAGGGTTCTACCGTAAGCTGCTGCGCTTGGATGAATAGAAACGGCTAGGGGGTTACACAAATCAAAATTAGGAGTGAGGGTGTGCCGAAATCTGCTAAATATCTGCTGATTGGGTCAACCGAGTCTTATTGTGGCAAGTCAGCGGTCATCTTGGGATTGGCCCACCAGTTAAAGGAAAAAAAACTGGATATTGCCTACGGTAAGCCGCTGGGAACCTGTTGGAGTGATGACCGCACCGATGGTATAGATGAGGATGTCAGGTTTTTGGCCGACAATCTCAACCTGCCGCAGAACCGAGTGCTGAAAACGCTTTTATTTCTAGATGAAGCAACGATCTCTAAACGGATCGGAGGCCAAGATACGGTTGATTATCGCTTTGAACTGGAGCAATATCGCCAGGTTCAGGGTGGAGAACTGGCGTTGCTGGAAGGGCCGGGTACTCTGGATGAGGGCAGTCTGTTTGAAATGTCCTTGCTGGAGGTAGCAGAGGTGGTTGATGCCTCAATTCTGCTGGTAGCCCGCTTGGAATCGGTGGTATCGGTGCATAAGATATTGTCAGCAAAGCAGCGCTTGGGCGATCGCTTGCTGGGCGTTTTGCTAAACGATGTTCCCGCCAATCAGCTGGAAATGGCTCAAACAGATATTCAGCCATTTTTGGAGGGGCGGAATATTCCCCTGTTGGGAATTCTACCTCGGAGTGCTTTGCTACGCAGTGTCAGCGTCAGAGAACTGGTAAACCAACTGAATGCTGAGGTGATCTGTCGTAAGGACCGTTTGGATCTGATGGTGGAAAGCCTGACAATTGGTGCGATGAATGTAAATTCGGCCTTGAAGTACTTCCGCAAAGGCAGGAATATGGCAGTGGTTACTGGTGGCGATCGCGCGGATATCCAGTTGGCAGCTCTTGAAACCTCCACCCAGTGTCTGATCTTGACGGGGCACGTACCCCCGCCCGACTTTATCCTCACTCGCGCTGAAGATTTAGAGATTCCGATTTTGTCAGTAGACCTGGATACCCTCACAACGGTAGAAATCATCAACCACGCTTTCGGTCAGGTGCGCCTGCAAGAACCGATCAAAGTGCAGTGCGTGCGCCAGTTAATGGCAGAACACTTTGACATCGATCGGTTAATAGGCAAACTGGGACTACAGCCTGCTGTGACGCTACCCTAACCCAGTCTGTTAAAATATCAAGGTTGTTCAGCCTCAAACCGTCCTTGAATCAAGCGATAGAGTTGCCAAAAGTCGATGAATTAGTCCAAGAACTAGCGACGATCCAGCAAACGGGTTCCAAGCGTATTGCTCTGTTAGGATCGCGCCACGTTCCCATTACCCATCAGCACTTAATAGAGATGATGAGCTATGCCTTGGTTTTATCCGGCAATCTGCTGATCACCTCTGGTGCTACGGGCACTAATGCAGCTGCCATCAGGGGAGCAATGCGGGCCGATGCCAAGTTATTAACGGTGATCCTACCCCAAAGTCTGGAGCGTCAGCCCCTAGAATCGCGCCAGCAGCTCGAACAGGTGATGCACTTGGTGGAAAAACCAGAAAACGATCATCTGTCTCTGGGTGAAGCTAGCGCTCTCTGCAATCAGGAAATCGTATCTAGATGCCAGCAGCTGATTTGTTTTGCTTTTCATGACAGCCGCACGCTGCTGGAAACCTGTAAAAATGCCGAAGATCAACGAAAATTAGTGACTTTGTTTTACTTTGATTAGTATATGCGTCGCTGTGCTAACAGATTTGAGAGTTGGCAAATTGCAATTCTTCAATTTGCAATTTGCCAAGTCGATCTGACCGAAAACCAAAAAGGTTTTAGGATGTCTCCAAACTTAAGTCGTGGGGTCAATCCAAAATCTAAAATCCAAAATCCAAAATCGTTTTACCTTTGAAATTATTGGTTTTGTCGCCCCCGGATTCATCCGTGGGGTCAATCCAAAATCTAAAATCCTAGAATCCCAAATCGAATGACAAGCATTTAAGAGCAAGGAATCAGGTTAATGACGCTATCGCAACTTCCGGTGCCAACTATTTTTCTGTACTGTATCGCCATAGCTGCTGTTCTAGTTTATGCCCCCTTTGTGCTGGTGGCTTATGCCCGTTTGGGCTTGGGAAAAGAAGCTTTAGCGGCTCCCAGAGCGGTGTTCGATCGACTGCCTCCCTATGCTCAAAGAGCAACTTGGGCGCATCAAAATGCGTTTGAAGCGTTTATGCTGTTTGCAGCAGCAGCGCTGATGGCTTACGTGACTGGTGTGAACCAGTCGCTGGCGGTGGGATCTGCGATCGCATTTCTGATGGCCAGGTTGCTACACTCGGTTTTTTATATTGCGAACATACCGATCGCGCGATCGCTCATGTTCGGCATTGGCACCATTTGCACCGCTACTCTAATCATCTTTAGTCTGCTGCAAGCTAATCCAAATTAGCCATTAGTCATTAGTCATTAGTTATTGGCCAATAAAAACCTATTGAAGACAAATGACTAATGACAAGTGATGACTGAATAACTGACAACTGACAACCAAAAACTATTTATGGCTTCTACGTATTCATTTGACATTGTTAGCGACTTTGACTATCAAGAATTGGTCAATGCTGTAGACCAAACCATCCGGGAAATTCAAAGCCGCTTCGACCTCAAAGACACAAAAACTACCGTGGAATTAGGGAAAGAGGAGATTACGGTTAACACTGACAGCGAATTTACTTTAAACGCTGTTCACACAATTCTGCAAACAAAAGCGGCTAAGCGCAATCTTTCCCTGAAAATCTTTGACTACGGCAAAGTTGAATCAGCTAGTGGCAATCGCGTTCGTCAAGAAATAAAACTCAAAAAGGGTATCAGTCAGGAAATCGCCAAACAAATCACCAAGTTGATTCGCGACGAGTTTAAAAAGTTACAAGCTGCGATTCAAGGAGATGCCGTGCGAGTTTCCGCTAAGTCCAAAGATGACTTGCAATTGGTTATTCAGCGATTGAAACAAGAAGACTTTCCGGTTGACTTGCAATTCACAAACTATCGCTAATTTCGGCAAAATGGGCAGAATGCCAAAAATTGACCGCCAGCGAGAGCATCAAGCTAACGAACGTACTTTTCTGGCTTGGTTGCGTACTTCCATTGCTCTGATCGGGTTTGGGTTTGCGATCGCTCGCTTTGGCTTATTTCTGCGGGAACTGGAATCTGCCGTTACTGGAAAGAATAGGGTTAGCAATTCTTTTATTAACTCTCAAAACCTTGGCTTGAGTCTGGTAATTGTTGCCATTGTGATTATTGGTCTATCTGTATGGCACTATAACCAAGTTTTTCGGCAAATTGAGAGCAGCGACTATCAGCCGAGTCGCTCGATGGTTTGGTTAACTGCGATCGTGGTAACGATATTGGGGCTCCTCAGCATACCGTTCGTTTTTTGGCGACAGCCACCTGTTCCGAGTAAACCATCTTCTTCCAAGAGTACAGCAGTCGATCGCGAAAATAAACCGTTATCTTATGGTTTAAGTCGCAACATAGAAGGCAAAAATACCTTTTGATATCAAGTCCGGTGGCATCGTTAGTACATGAGTGAGATCGTCTAATTGTCTGTTGTCATCGTTGGTTAATTTTTACCGCAGATGAAGACAGATGTAGGCGTTCGCGTTCGCGTAGCGGCGCGGATGCGCTCAGCGTGCCGGAGGCATTAGCCTTCCCGAAGGGTACGCTCCGGAACGCAGATAGGAATAATCACACGAATTTTTTAGGTAACTGATGCGTAAGGACATGATATGATTGCCGGATCGGTAGTTTGTTGTCAGCAGTCAGTCCATAATGAACAACTGACAACCGACAACTGACTACTGACAAAAACCAATTGTTAGAACCAGTCTTACAGTACAGACTAAAAGCTTGACACTCCCACCCCTGAAGGGGATGGGATTCTTAAGATATTTCTATCTTAATACCCCTATTACTAGGGTTCTTGGGCGCAATCCTTTTGCCAAAAATGGCGGTCTGCTATCCTTGCCTTTCAGCAAGCTCCTCAAGCGTAACTTCCCCTCAGTCCGAGGGCAGG
>CASBRD010000281.1 GCA_949128025.1 Oscillatoriales cyanobacterium PMM_0008
CCCCTCTCCCCCACTCTCCCCCTCATTTTTTGCGAGTACGGCTCACATTGCGCGTCTGCTAAACTTGCCGGTATTGCTGGTAATTGATTGCAGTCGGTTATCGGGATCGGTGGCGGCTCTAGCACATGGGTATCGTTCTTTCGATCCCAGTATTGAGTTAGCTGGAGTGGTGTTAAATCGAGTGGGGAGCGATCGCCATCTGGAACTCCTCAAAGATGCCCTCGAACCTTTAAATCTACCCATTCTGGGAGTATTGCGGCGTCAGGATAATATTACAATTGGTGACCGACATCTCGGTTTAGTGCCCACAGCAGAACTTCCCCAGTTAGATATTATAATAGATAGACTTGCACATTTGGGAGACAGCTGTTTTGATTGGGAACAGCTTTTGCCGCTAGTGAGATGCAAAGAAGAATTACCAATTACCACTTTGGATTTTGCGAAAAATCCAAAATCTAAAATCGCGATCGCACGCGATCGGGCCTTCAGTTTCTACTACGCAGATAACCTAGATCTCCTAGAAGAGTTAGGTGCCCAACTGGTGCCTTGGAGTCCACTTACCGATCCTCAAATACCTGCGGGAGTCCAAGGACTATATTTTGGGGGTGGTTTCCCAGAAATATTTGCACAAGAATTATCGTCAAATTGCTCAGCACGCAACGCAGTTCGGGCGGCGATTCGATCTGGAATGCCCACATACTCAGAGTGTGGCGGTTTAATGTATTTGTGCGAGCAGATAGTTGATTTTAATGGAAAATCTTGGCCGATGGTAGGAATATTGCCTACAACAGCTGTAATGGGTGAGCGTCTAACATTAGGTTATCGACAGGCAACTGCATTGCAAGATAGTCCCCTCCTACCAGCTGGGGCAACAGTTTGGGGTCATGAGTTTCACCGTTCTACTTTATCTAAAGCACCGGAAACACCTTTGTTTGAAGTCCGAGGGTATAATTCCCAAAGTTTACCAACACAAGAAGGATGGCAGTTGCAACAAGTTCATGCTTCTTACTTGCACCTACATTTTGCTCTTAGTCCCCAAATTCCATCTCGATTTTTGCAGCACTGTTCTCACTTTTTCGACTTTTATAGCAAAGTGCTTCCGCTTTAGTACAAACACAGTCGCTTGCTTTGAGCGATCGATACTGTCCTAACATATTTGACTGTGGCTATATAAAAATGTCATTCAGTACGAGTCTCCATTGTCAACGGCTCTTAAACAAATCTCAACATTGCTGTCTTGCCTTGATAAGCTATTACGCATCTAAATCGAATACAAGGACGGGCAGGATGCCCATCCCACAAGAGAGCTTCATAAAAACTGACTGTGAAATTAGATGCGTAGCAGCTTAGTATAGCAACCGATGAGTCAGTTAGGACGTTCTTAATTCCTGAAACCCTTGATTATAGCCCGTAGCCCCACGCCCGTAGCCCCAATCCCTTCTTTACTTTTGAATGAGTGACTTTTCTTCCCCCACGCCCCTAGCCCCTAGCTATAGCTACTTAGGAAATGAGAAATCCCTGCCTATAGACTTAAAGGGCTCCTACGCCTAAAGGAGTAATCTATACCATTCCAGAGACAGAGAAACACTGGTAAATTCATTAGCACTAAATGGAATTTTTTTTTGTATTATAAACAACAATTTTTGGAACGTAAAGTTTCTACTCTAGGTATAGCAACCGATGAGTCAGTTAGGACGTTCTTAATTCCTGAAAGCCTTGATTATAGCCCCTTCTGACCCTAGCCCCTATCCCCTATTCCCTAGCTACAGAAGCAGCTTTTGCTTGAGGGCAGTTTAAGCAGAAACTGAGTAAATATTTTTGGCAGCAGTAATAATCTTTTCATCCTTGAGGGAGAAGCTCAGCTAGATAAAAGCTTATAAAATCATTATCAGTAGCAAATTGAAGAATAAACAACTGCCTCGCGAGTTATCAAAGCTGTAAGTAAAACAGCGATTCTACCAGGCAAACGCCACGGGAGCGATCTTTTCACGATGCTCATCCTTGTATAACTTGTGGTTGGAAACCTCCAAGCCAAATTCCCATATCCATTTGCTAAAACATCTCAAAAAATACACTTAACCGATATCTGAGGCTAACTATGTCCCCACACAAAGCTCAAATAAAATACATTAGTGGCAATGTTGTGTCAGGGGAGAAGCGTGAAGGGTTAGCGCAGCAGGACGAAGAGCAGCTATATATGCAAGCTGAATCGCCATCCATACCTACTTTCAAATCTTCGATTGACTCGTCCTACAAGCATTTTGAGCTTGTCGCACCTTCCCTGACCGAGCCGCCCGATTTAGTCTGCTTGTCACATTTGCGTTGGGATTTTGTGTACCAAAGACCCCAACATCTTCTGACACGATGTGCAAAAGAACGGCGTGTATTCTTTATCGAAGAGCCAATTTTTAGCAGCGACTCTTCAGGGCGACTGGATATCGGCAGGCGCGAGAGTGGGGTTTGGGTTGTGGTGCCGCACTTGAAAGAAGGATTGAGTCAGTCAGAGGTAAATGCAGCTTTACAAATCCTGCTGAGTGAGTTATTTGCAGAACGCCAAATTAGCCAGTACATATTCTGGTACTACACACCAATGGCTATGGCATTCACGGGCCACTTAAAGCCGCTAGCGATCGTCTACGATTGCATGGACGAGCTGTCCGCATTCAACGGAGCGCCGCCTGCGATGAGGGAATCAGAAGCTGAACTCCTCAAGCGTGCCAACATAGTGTTTACAGGCGGACAAAGCCTTTACGAAGCAAAACGCGATCGCCACCCGAACGTCTACGCATTTCCCAGTAGTATCGAAAAGGCGCACTTTGCACAGGCGAGAAACTTCACAGCAGATCCAGCAGACCAAGCAGATATTCCCCATCCCCGCTTGGGATTCTTTGGAGTGATAGACGAACGGATGGATATCGAACTCCTGGGAGGCATTGCCGCAGCGAGACCCGACTGGCATCTCGTCATCATCGGCCCCATCGTCAAAATAGACCCAGCAATCCTGCCTCGCCCCCAAAATATTCATTATCTTGGGGGCAAATCATATAAAGAGCTGCCTGCATATCTTGCCGGGTGGGATGTGGCGATGCTGCCGTTTGCACGCAACTCCTCAACGCGCTTTATTAGCCCTACCAAAACTCCGGAATACCTCGCCGCAGGTAAACCAGTTGTGTCTACCTCAATCCGGGATGTTGTTCGTCCCTACGGAGAGAACGGTTTGGTGCAAATTGCAGATACAGTTGCAGACTTTGTTGCAGCAGCTGAGGCGGCGATGAATGAAAATCGCGCTCGATCGGCATGGCTCGATCGTGTTGATGCCTTCCTGGCACAAAATTCTTGGGATCTCACTTGGGATCGTATGACGGAACTGATGCAGTCAGCCGTCATTAGTCATTAGTCATTAGTCATTAGTCATTGGTCATTGGTTGCCAAATATTCAACAAATGACTTTTGACAATTAACAAATGACTAATGACTCGTGACTAATGACAAAAAGCTATCAACTATCAACTAACAACTAATAACCAACTATGTTCGATTATCTAATTGTCGGAGCAGGATTCTCTGGAAGCGTCCTTGCTGAGAGGCTTGCCACTCAGCTTGGCAAAAAGATTCTCATTATTGATACTCGCAATCACATCGGCGGGAATGCCTACGATCGTTATGATGATGCCGGTATTCTCGTGCATAAATACGGGCCGCACATCTTTCACACCAACTCCCGCGAAGTATTCGAGTATCTCTCGAACTTCACCGAGTGGCGACAGTATGAGCATCGCGTACTTGCTAGCGTGGATGGTCAGCTGCTGCCAATTCCGATTAACCTCGATACTGTCAATAAGCTTTACGGGCTGAATCTTAACTCATTCGAGTTGACCAAGTTTTTCGAGTCGGTAGCTGAACCAAAAGAATATATCCGCACCTCAGAAGATGTAGTGATCGGCAAAGTTGGTCGGGAACTCTACGAGAAGTTTTTCCGCAACTACACCCGCAAGCAATGGGGTATGGACCCGTCTGAACTGGACAAGTCTGTGATTGCCCGCGTGCCGACCCGCACGAACCGGGACGATCGATATTTCACCGACTCATATCAGGCAATGCCGCTACACGGCTATACCCGAATGTTCGAGAAGATGTTGTCTCATCCGAACATCAAGGTTATGCTCAACACCGATTACCGGGAGATTCAGGATGTGATTCCGTATCGGGAAATGGTATATACAGGGCCAGTTGATGCCTTCTTCGATTACCGCTTCGGGAAGTTACCTTATCGATCGCTCGAATTTAAACACGAAACGCACAATACACCGATATATCAACCAGCGCCAGTGGTGAACTATCCCAACGAACATCCATACACCCGCGTGACCGAGTTCAAGTATCTGACGGGACAGTCACACTCGAAAACTAGCATTGTCTATGAGTTCCCGCGTGCTGAGGGAGACCCTTACTACCCCGTACCGCGCCCAGAAAATGCCGAAATCTACAAGAAATACAAGGCGTTGGCTGAGGCAACTCCCCATGTGCATTTCGTGGGACGCTTGGCGACGTACAAGTATTACAATATGGATCAGGTTGTGGCTCAGGCTCTCACAATGTACTCTAACCTAATAGCACGTAGCACTTTGGAGCAGCATATCGAGAACGGCCATGCTCTCACCGTTTAGAACGCTGGTTCAGCAATAAGTAAGGGAAAACAAAAAGGTATTGCTCCTTTTTGCTTTCCCTTTGCATTAAAATTTTAGTTAGGGCAATTGAAAATATTTGTATTCAATAATACAGGTTAACTTAACATTAAAACTCCTCTTTCGATATAAATAGATCCTGTTCCTCCGGTAGAGATTGAAGTTAAAAATAGTAGTTAAATTGCTTAGTAAGGACAACAAGTTGAAAAGATGATTTATGTATATTTTTAAGCAAAGCCGCCAAGCGCACCCGATGCTCAAGCCTATTGGCGAAACCTTGACAAAGCCCATAGCACCAATCAAACCTCAACGGCCCGATCGAAAAACCAGGAATGCCAGCAGAATAATGCCAGATAAACCAGGAATAGAGATGCAGGATAGCGAGTCTGGAATCTTCTCTTATTCTCATACATCTGTTAGCGACATGACTGTTTTAAATCGCTCAAATCGCGGTCGAATTGCTATTTTTATAGATGGCTCGAATTTATTTTATGGAGCTTTAGAACTAGGCATTGAAATTGACTACCTCAAACTACTTTGCTATTTAACCGATGGTTCTCCGCTGTTGCGCTGTTTATTTTACACCGGAGTAGATCCAACCAATGAAAAGCAACAGGGTTTTTTGCACTGGATGCGTCGTCACGGCTACCGCGTGATTAGTAAAGATATAATCCAGCTTCCAGACGGCTCTAAAAAAGGTAATCTGGACGTAGAAATTGCTGTAGATATGGTAACTTTAGCCGAATACTACGATACTGCCATCTTAGTCAGCGGTGATGGTGACCTAGCCTATGCCGTTAATGCAGTTAGTTACCGAGGAGTTCGGGTTGAAGTAGTCGGTCTGCGGTCTATGACTAGCGAAATTTTGCTGAATGTTGCTGACAGTTACATCGATTTGGATGCCATTAAAGAAGATGTGCGAAAGACTCCCGCAATGGGCTATACTTATCGCTCTTTTTCTAGCATTGAGATGGAAGAAGAAATAAGCGATGGGAATCAGGCAAATAGTTTTGACTGAGTTAGGATATCAAATTTAATAGTGCGCCAAAAGATGACCAAAAATGTTTATGAAATTAGGAGTTTAACAATCTACAAGTTTTCCTCATTTACCTGAGACTGCGTTGACATTGCTACGGTATCTCCTGGCTGGGATGGCCATCGGACACTCAAAATAGTAGAATCTTCTTCAGCCAACCAACAATGAGACACACCAGGAGACCAGAGAGCATAATCTCCTTCGCGAGATAGTACAACTTCTCGATCGGGAAACTGAACGCGGAATCGTCCTTTAATAAGAATAGAAAGTGTGGTTGCTTGGGCGTTCATTCCCCACTGAGATCTACCCTCTCCCGCTGGGTGAACGCCCCATTTCACTTCTAGATCTGAGGTCGAACGGGGATCGTCGGTCGGAGTTACAAAGTGACCGATGAACCAACCCCAACGACTCGCACCTTCAATATCGGCGTTTCCAAAGACAATTTTAGGTGGCATTTACTAATTCAACTATCGAAAGGCTATGTTAAAATTGTCCAGTATCCTGATGTTTTAGACAGCAATATGGCTACTCAGTTTCATCGAGAAATCGAGGATGTTGTCAAGGCTGGAGCCAATATTGTTTTGCTGGATTTGAAGAATCTAACATCTATTACCAGTTCTGGATTAATGGTTTTAGTGGAAGCATTCAAATTGATTCGCTCCGCTGGCTGTAACTTGTTCATCTGCTCTTTGAACGAGCAGGTTAGAATATTATTTGAACTTACTGGCTTGGATCTGGTTTTTCAAGTTTTTGCTAGTCTGGATGAATTTAATAGCAGAATGCTCCTCAAAAAATAAGTCTCTGCTTACTTTTTTGGCTTGCTGGCAGACCAAATACAGAGAAAAACCGGCAATAATACTGGCTTTCGTAGGCTCTAACCTGCACTGGTATTGCAGGTTGGAGCCTACTTGTTTTGAGGTCAAGCCATCTCAAGGATAAAATGCCACCACACCACATTGTAGTGGTTCTGATATATAGCAGCTTGCGAGTGGGTGAGGTACAGCATTTTAATGAGTGGGAGAGTGGGAGAGTGGGAGAGTGGGGAGTGGGAGAAAAAGCACTGTACCTCATCCGATCGCTTGGACGCTATATATTCGATCGAAACGAAACTGCTATCAGAAAAAAACTGGCTTAAAAACGTACTCATCAGTAAGAATGAGAATTCTGTAAAGCTTAAAAATTTTTTTCAAATAATTTACAAAAAAGAGTTACAGGTCGGGGATCAGTGGGTAAGCTAGAGATATAACCTATGGTAGATGTCTGTTATGAACACTTTTGGTAAATGGCTTGAAGATTGTTATGTGAAAAACCCCACCGATCGCAACAACGGCGCTGTTGTTTCCCAGCCTGAAACAGCTTATCCGCGTCCGCAGTTACAGCGGGCTAACTGGATTTGCCTCAACGGCCCTTGGAGCTTTACTTTTGACGATCGAGGAAGATTTACTAGACCGACTGATATTCCTAACTGGACTCATACTATTGAAGTTCCCTTCGCTCCGGAATCGGCCAAGAGCGGTATAGGGGACACGGGTTTTCATCCGAACTGCTGGTACGAGCGCTTCTTTGAGGTAGATAAGGGTGACGGTCGGGTGCTGCTCCACTTCGGGGCTGTAGACTATCACGCCCGCGTGTGGGTCAACGGTCAATTCATGGCCGAACATGAAGGCGGATACACCCCTTTCAGCATCGATATTACACCTGTATTGAATGAAAATGGGCCGCAGAAAGTAACAGTCTGGGCGCAGGACGACCCCCACGATTTAGCCAAGCCCCGTGGAAAGCAGGATTGGCAGATGGAGCCACACAGTATTTGGTATCCGCGTACCAGCGGCATCTGGCAAACCGTTTGGGCTGAGGTTGTTAAGAGCAGCTATATCGATTGTATCCGCTGGACGCCGCACTTTGAGCGTTGGGAAATTGGCTTTGAAGCTTTTGTGGCGGGCGAGCTGCACGATGGTATGCAAATAAAAGTCAAACTGACAGTTGGCTGCCAACTGCTGGTGAACGATACCTACGAAGCGATCGACGGCGAGATTCACCGACGCATCGCACTTTCCGACCCCGGTATCGACGACTACCGCAACGAGTTGCTGTGGAGTCCGGAAAAACCAACTTTAATAGATGCACAGGTGCAACTGTGGCATAATAATACTCTACTCGATGAAGTAAAGTCTTATACAGCAATGCGGACGGTAGGCATACAGCGCGATCGCTTTATGCTCAACGGGCATCCCTACTATCTGCGCCTAGTTCTAGACCAAGGCTACTGGCCGGACACGCTGACTACCGCACCCTCAGATGAAGCGCTGCGGCAGGATGTCGAGTTAGTCAAAGCAATGGGCTTCAACGGTGTCCGCAAGCACCAAAAAATTGAAGATCCTCGCTTCTTGTACTGGGCGGATGTACTCGGTCTGATGGTCTGGGAAGAAATGCCTAGCGCCTATCGATTCACTCCCAAAGCCGTAGAACGGATCACCAAAGAATGGACTGAGGTAATCCAGCGAGATTCCAGCCACCCGTGCATCGTGGTGTGGGTGCCCTTCAACGAATCTTGGGGAGTTCCCGACCTGACGGCGACGGCGGCTCACCGTAACTACGTCCAAGCACTCTACCACTTGACCAAAACCCTAGACCCGA
Organism: Oscillatoriales cyanobacterium PMM_0008; assembly: GCA_949128025.1. Classification (GTDB taxonomy): domain Bacteria; phylum Cyanobacteriota; class Cyanobacteriia; order Cyanobacteriales; family Aerosakkonemataceae; genus Argonema. Next base: position 8,359 of record CASBRD010000281.1, read on the forward strand.
CTCGTCCGGTGATTGGCAACGACGGCTGGGAGAGTATGGCAACTGACATCATCGGTATCCACGACTACGGAGTTCACGATCGCAACAAGGCCAAGAGCTTAGCAAAGCGCTACGGGCCACAGGTTAACATAACGGAACTCTTCGATCGCCGCCGTCCGGGAGGTCGTGTCCTGACGCTGGATGGCTATCCTCATAGCGGACAGCCAGTAATGCTCACCGAGTTTGGCGGTATAGCCTATGCGCGTGGGGAAAGCCCCGATGCTCACAAAATCTGGGGATACGCGCAATTTTCCAATGTCTCCGAGTTGCAAAAGAACTATACTTCATTGCTAAATGGGGTCAACAAGGTGGAAATGTTCAGCGGCTTTTGCTACACCCAGCTAACGGATACCTTCCAGGAAGCTAACGGTCTATTGTATGCCGATCGCACGCCGAAGTTTTCTATTGAGGCGATTAAAGCAGCAACTCTTGGCTGGACTACCGAAGAGGAAGATGCACTACCAGAAGCCCATGAAGCAAAATGGTCAGAAGTTGACCTTGTGAAAGCTAATGGGAATGGGAATGGTAATGGGTAATGGGAAAAGTTAAGGGGAAAGGGGAATTTTCCCTTTCCCTCTCCCCCTCCTTTCTTCCCCACCACCTACTGCCTACGACCCCTGACCGATTACCAATTACCAATTACCAATGACCGATGAGCATCTTTGAGAGTTTTTTTATCGGTGGCTTTGAATGTTCCACCCATCGCTTGCGATCCGGAAAACGTCTAGACGTAGTTGCAGCCACCGGACACGATAAGTTTGTTGTAGCCGACTACAAACGTTTACAAGAGCAAGGTATATTAACTGTTCGCGAAGGCATTCGCTGGCACCTGATCGAGCAGACACCTGGCAAGTACGACTTTTCCAGCGTGCTGCCCACGATCCGCACTGCCCGCGATATGGGTATGCAGGTAATATGGGATTTGTTCCACTACGGATGGCCTGACGATCTTGATATCTTCAGTCCAGCTTTTATCGAACGCTTTGAACGTATGGTGCTTGCCTTTATGCAAGTGCTAAGTAGCGAAACTGACACAGTACCTTTTATTTGCCCTGTCAACGAGATTTCATTCGTTTCGTGGGGGGGTGGCGATGCAGCTTATATCAATCCGTTTTGTAAAGGACGGGGAGATGAACTGAAAGCACAATTGGTGAGATCTGCGATCGCAGCCATAGAAGCAGTCTGGCATATTAATCCTAGCGCCCGAATTGTCCATATCGACCCTGCAATCAATATTATTGCCGATCCAAAAAAATTGAAAGATCGTATTCTTGCCGAGGACTACCGCATATCCCAGTACCAAGGATGGGATATGCTGGCTGGGCGTCAACGACCCGAACTGGGCGGCAAGGAAAAATATCTGGATATTATTGGGGTAAATTATTACGATCGCAACCAGTGGATTCACAATCAAGACCCCATGAAGCTGGACGACCCCCTGTATACCCCCTTCAGGTATATGTTACAGGAGGTTTACGAACGTTACGAACGCCCTCTGTTTATAGCTGAAACCGGAACTGAGGATGATTTTCGTCCTACTTGGTTTAACTATGTATGCAGTGAGGTAGTCGCCGCCATTCAGATGGGTATTCCCATTGATGGCGTGTGCTTGTATCCAATTGTTAACCATCCGGGTTGGGATGACGATCGCCACTGCCACAACGGGCTTTGGGATTATCCTAACGAGGTAGGCGATCGCGAAATCTATGAACCTTTAGTACGGGAGTTGCAATACCAAAGACAGCAAATTGAGCCGATGCTGAGCCAGAGTTAGGACTAGCTGTAGGGTGCGTAACAACGCACCCTATACTATCAACTGAGAAAAAGCGGCAAATTATAAAGGAAGTGATTAAACTGGCATGATATTACTGGCTTTTCTGCCTGCATAGTTTCGTCAGGCATGATAGTTTTATCCAGCTTTGTACCAGTCAGATTGGTATTATTAAGGGTCGCCCCGCGCAAGTCAGCCCCCGTTAAATCTGCACCGCTCAAATTTGCCCAACTTAGATCTGCACCAGTCAAGTTAGCTTGAGTTAAATTAGCTTCTCCCAGCCTCGCCCCCCATAGTTTTGCTCCACTCAGATTGGCTGCAAAAAGATTTGCTCCAATCAGCGATGCCTCAATCAATTTCGCTTCGGTTAAGTCAGCTTCGCTCAAATCGGCTTCGCATAGAGACGCTGCCCATAGGTTAGCTTTATATAGTTTAGCCTTCCACAAGGAAGCCGAACATAAATTTGCCTGCATCAAATCAGCTTCATTCAGCTTCGCTTTAAATAAATTTGCCTCCCGAAAGTCGGTTTCGCGGGCATAAGATAGAGATAAATTGGCATAACTTAAATCTGCGTAATTCAGTAACGCTCCATTAAGATAAGCTTGGGAAAAATTTACTTGAATAAGTATGGTTCCACTAAAATTTGCTTCTTGAAAATTAAAGCCACTAAAGTCGGCATCACTTAAGTTGGTACTACTCAAGTTAATTCGGTTGAAAGATTTCTCAGTTAGGATATTATTCAATAAAGTTGTTTTATCCATTGTTGTTTACCGTCAAGTTTTTTAAAGTGTGTAAGTTGAACTTACATTATAGAAGTGAAGAACTGGTGAATGACTGACACTCAAAGGATTTTTGACTTTTGAATGAGTGACTTCCGCGCTTCGGCACATCTGCGACTCTAGGTAGGGGCAAGCGAGAAAGCTGGGCAGCTATACTTTCAGGAGTTGAAGCCGGACGATCGCTAAAATGAAGATGTACACCCAGATACTATCAAAACCAGATGGTCGCCAACTCACCTTATATAGCAGGTATCCTATTGAACAGGGAATTATAGCGCCCAGCCCCGGCAATGAGCCAATTCAAGCAAATCCACACCTGCGTTGGCATCCCCTTAAGGGAGAATGGGTTGCTTATGCCAGTCACCGTCAAGGGCGCACCTTCATGCCACCGCCCGAATATAACCCCCTCGCACCTACCAAAGATCCTGAATTTCCCACCGAACTCCCCCAAGGACGATACGATGCCGCCGTTTTCGATAACCGCTTTCCCTCGATGAAGGTGACTGCACACAATCCACCTGCTAGCGTTGTGGAAACTATCCCGGCAAACGGTGCTTGCGAAGTGGTAGTGTTTACTCAAGATCCGCAAGCTTCTTTGGGTTCGCTACCACTGGATCATCTGGAATTGATATTGCAAGTTTGGGCTGATAGAACCCGCGTACTGGGAGAAATTCCCCAAATTCAGTATGTGTTGCCCTTCGAGAATAAGGGTGTAGAAATGGGGGTAACTTTGCTGCATCCCCACGGGCAAATTTACGCATATCCCTTTGTGCCATCAGTTCCGGCAAAGATGTTGGAAATGCAGCAGAGGTATTATCAGGAACATCGGCGGGGATTGTTAGAAGATTTGATTCAAAAGGAGATTGTAGATAATTCGCGAATTATTTATTTAGATGAAGATGCAGTTGCTTTCGTACCCGCCTGCGCCCGTTACCCTTACGAAGTTTGGGTTGCCCCGATACAGCCCGTTGCTACATTTGTAGATCTTAGCGAAAAGCAGCGTCTAGCAGTTGCCAAAGCTTTAAAAACTGTTCTTCTCAAGTATGATGGTTTGTGGAATCGCCCTTTTCCTTATTTGATGGCTTGGTTCCAAGCACCTACAGATGGCAATCCCCATCCAGAAGCACACCTGCACGCAGAATTTTATCCACCTTATCGGACAAAAGATCGTTTAAAATATCTGGCGGGAACTGAATTGGCAGCAGGAATGTTTGCTAATGATGCGCTTCCAGAAGAGAAGGCGAAGGAATTGCAGGCGGTAGTCGTAAATATAGTTTCAATCCCCGATGGGGATTTAAAGTTACATCCCGCTGCTGCTGAGAATATTAACCATAGATGAGTTGCCATGTCAAATCTAAACGGCGGTACCCTCATGAATGCTGTAAACGAAGAAGTATCCTCCAAGCTGGAGTTAATCCGCAACTCCGTTAGTAAGATTGGGGCGATGGGTGTCCGTTTAAAGGGAACAGATTGGTTTGCTTGGGCGACTGCTGGGGCTTCAAATACGGTGTTGCTGACAGCTGAAACGGGTGTGGCGGAAGTGTTGGTAACTGCTGAGGATGCGTGGGTTTTGACTGATGAAATTGAAGCCCAGCG
>CASBRD010000282.1 GCA_949128025.1 Oscillatoriales cyanobacterium PMM_0008
ACTGACCACTGACAACTGACCACTGACAACTGACCACTGACAACTGACCACTGACAACTGACCACTGACAACTGACCACTGACAACTGACCACTGACCACTGACCACTGACCACTGACCACTTGCACTAGCCCCTTTTTAATTATGTACGCGGATCGACTGTCGGTTTGCGATCGATCAAAAGGATATCGTCGTCCTGAACAACCACCGTAATCAACGCTAAATTGCGTCTAGTAGGGCCTTTAAGTACTTTACCTTGGGCATCAAACTGGGCCCCGTGACAGGGACAAACAAACTGATTGCGATCGGTCTTCCATTCCACAGTACATTTGTGATGCGGACAACTTGGATCGATCGCATATTCTGCAAGTTTCGGTCCCTGATTAATCACCAAATATGTTGGTCTTGACAACCCTTTTACTAGCACTGGACGACCCGGCACAGCACTTGCCAGTAAAACACTTTCCTGAATGTGGTTGCCGCTGCTGTCAGTAGCCTTCACGCCGCGAAGGTAATTTTGACAAGCTTCGCTATTTCGATCGGACGTGCAGGGGGTAGACGAATCTCTTCGTTCGTGGCCCATACTCCTTTGAGGAAAAATCCAGCCAAGGGCAACAGTTCCCGCTGTCCCGAATACCATATATTTCAAAAATTGTCGCCGTTTTTTTTGGGCTGATTTCGTTTTCCATAAAATCCTCCTGCGGGAATTTATTAATTTTATCTTCAATAATCAATAAAGTAACATTTTTTATTAAACTTAGTAACAAAATTTACATTATTTTAGAACTTGTATGTTAAGATTTTACGTATCAGTTTTATCTTTCATCTAGGGTTAGTGAGATGGTGCGAGAGCTAATTTATACTGCAAAATCATCCTAAAATAGTAATGTCTTAGCATCAGAATAACCAATTAAACAATGCAAGACACAAGCATCTTTACACCGCAACAAACAGACGATGGGTCGTTCACCTTCTTTTCGGCTGAGTTTGGCGAAACCTTTCACAGCTCGTCAGGTGCTATTGAGGAAGCGGTGCTGAAGTTTGTTAATCCTTTGGATCTGAGAACGAAAGCCCAACAACCCAGTTTGCGACTGTTGGATGTTTGTTATGGTCTAGGCTACAACACAGCTGCTGCGTTGGCGGCTATTTGGGAGGTTAATCCCATCTGCTGTGTGGAGTTTATAGCTCTGGAGTTAGATCCGGCGGTGCCAAAAGCGGCGATCGCGCATAACTTAACTAGCACTTGGCCCGATCCTATTCCCGAAATTCTCACCCAGTTAGCCACCGATCGTCAAATACAGACAAACCGGCTACAGGCAACTCTGCTGATCGGCGACGCTAGAACAACTATAAAGCAAGTATCCCAGCGCTTTCAGGCAGATGCCATTTTTCTCGACCCTTTTTCCCCGCCGAAGGGCCCACAACTGTGGACAGTAGAATTTTTGGGATTAGTAGCCAGCTGCCTCAAACCAGAAGGCAAACTCGCCACCTATTCCTGCTCGGCAGCAGTACGAACAGCTTTGATGACGGCTGGATTGTACATAGGTTCCACAGCACCAGTAGGGAGGCGATCGCCCGGTACAGTTGCCAGTTTCACCTTAAGCGACTTGCCGCCACTGTCTCAACAAGAACAGGAACATTTACGAACTCGTGCTGCCATTCCCTACAGGGATCAAAATCTTTGCGATCCCGCTCAAATTATTCTGCTTAGGCGTAAAATAGAACAAGAAACCTCTTCCCTAGAACCCACTGCTCATTGGAAAAAGCGCTGGTTAATGACTCAAAATTCAGTTACATTATCCCAGCCCCCTGATTCCTCAAGCCTATAAGAGTATTTGCGATTAAGATCGCAGATGCTCGAATCGGCTCTCACAGTCATAGAGATAACAATATGCTTCTCTAGGGTAAAGGTGCCTAGCCACTACCATACCCGATCGGTTATGGTAGTAGGTACTCCACGCAAATAAATATAGAATTCTTTAACCTCCTGAGCAAATAATCACTTGCTCTTTGTGAAATAGTTGATTTAGTCTTCAGCTAAAGTGAAAATACTCGAACTATTAGGAAGGCGACTGTGGCCGTGAGTCCTCATTTCGATACTGCTGTTGATTCATTCGGCGCTTCAATGTGCTTTAGTATATGGTCGCCGACCGGGAATAGCGGCGAGTCAGAACAGCCAAAAATCCTTGTGGTCGATGACCATCCAGCCAGTCGCATGACAGCAGCGGCACTGCTGGCGGTGGAAGGCTATGAAGTTTTAGAAGCAGAAGATGGGCCAGCAGCACTAAATATGGTATTGGAGTGCAAACCCGATGTCATCTTGCTGGATGTGATGATGCCAGGAATGGATGGATTTGAGGTTTGCCGACAGTTAAAGCAGGATGAGCAAACACGCTTGCTGCCGGTAATTTTTATTACCGCTCTAAACGATCGGCGATCGCGCATCCGAGGCATAGAAGCAGGGGGAGATGACTTTCTCACCAAACCCTTCGATCGTCTGGAACTGGCAGCCCGCGTCAAGTCGCTGGTACGCCAAAAGCGACTTAACGAAGATTTAGACCACGCAGAACAAGTAGTTTTTTCCATAGCCCGCTCGATCGAAAGCCGCGACCCCAACACCGGCGACCACTGCGAAAGGTTGGTAGCAATGGGTAAAGCCTTCGGTGAATATCTCCGTCTTTCCCGCGCCGACGTTCGCGACTTGATGTGGGGTGGTTATCTTCACGACATCGGTAAAGTCGGCATTCCCGACGCCGTACTGCTCAAAAAAGGAAAATTCACCCCCGACGAACTGGAGGTTATGAAGCAGCACGTACTCATAGGCGAAAAAATTTGCCAACCCCTGCGGACAATGCGAGGCGTACTCCCAATCATCCGCTATCACCACGAGCGCTGGGACGGTACGGGATATCCCGATCGACTGGCGGGTAGTCAGATTCCCATGCTGGCGCAGGTATTTCAAATTATAGATATCTACGACGCCCTGACCAGCGAACGTCCTTATAAAAAAGCCTTCACCCCCGAAGAGGCGCTAGAAATTATCGCCGAGGAAACGGCCAAAGGTTGGCGCAATCCCAAACTCGTGCAGGAATTTACCGAATTTATCTCCAATATCCACACGCTAAAAAGCCAAGATTAATTAACGCAAGTTGCTAGTTATATAATTGAGGCTGGTATTAGGTACGTTGTTGCGATGCCGCGCTCTTATACCAAGTTGGATAAGAGCGCGGCATCGCAACAACATACCCAGAGTAGCAGTTAGACTGACTCAAGAGAAATGGTAGCGGTAGCAATTCTCGCGGCTGGACGCGGCACACGGATGAAATCAGAACTGCCCAAGGTATTGCATTCCTTGGGTGGACGATCGCTGATTGAACGAATCCTCCAAACAGCTTTGGAGATCGAGCCGATCAGGCAGATCGTTATTGTTGGGTATCAAGGGAAAGAAGTGGAAGCAGCCCTGCAACATATTCCCGATGTGGAGTTTGTCGAACAAACCCAACAGTTGGGAACAGGTCATGCAGTTCAGCAATTACTGCCCCATCTAGAGGGCTTCCAAGGTGATTTGCTGGTTTTAAATGGGGATGTGCCCCTCCTGCGACCCCAAACCCTCAAACATCTGATTGAAACTCACAAACAGCATCAGAACTCCGTCAGCCTCCTGACGGCTCATTTGCCTAATCCCAAAGGGTATGGCCGTGTATTTTGTAACGGTCAAAATATCATTCAACAAATTGTAGAAGACCGGGACTGCTCAGCAGCTCAGAAGCAAAATCACCGGATCAACGCTGGAATCTACTGTTTTAACTGGCCCCAATTGGCAAAAGTTCTGCCCCAACTGCAAGCGAACAACGACCAAAAGGAATACTACCTGACTGATGCCTGCAATTTGATGCAGCCAGTGATGGCGGTGGATGTGGAAGATTATGAAGAAATTCTGGGCATCAACGATCGCAAGCAACTGGCAACTGCCTACGATATCTTGCAAACGCGGGTGAAAGATCGGTGGATGGCAGCCGGTGTCACTCTGATTGACCCCAATAGTATCACGATCGATGATACGGTGCAGTTGTCACCAGATCTAATTATCGAACCCCAAACCCATTTGCGCGGTAATACTGCGATCGGATCTGGGAGTAGAATTGGCCCCGGTAGCTTGATTGAAAATAGCCAGATTGGTGAAAATGTCACTGTAGTTTATTCCGTGATAACTGACAGCACAGTGCAGGCGGAAACCCGGATCGGCCCCTATTCACATTTGCGCGGAAATGTCAATGCGGGGAATAATTGCCGGATCGGCAATTTTGTGGAACTGAAAAATACCACTTTGGGCGATCGCACCAATGTCGCTCATCTGTCATATTTGGGAGATGCCACCCTGGGAGAGCGGGTCAACATCGGTGCTGGGACGATTACCGCCAATTATGATGGGGTGAAGAAACATCAGACAAAAATAGGCGATCGTACCAAGACAGGTTCTAATAGCGTCCTCGTAGCGCCAATCACCTTGGGTTCTGATGTTACTGTAGCAGCTGGTTCCACCGTAACCGAAGACGTGCCGGATGATAGTTTGGTTATAGCGCGATCGCCTCAAGTTGTCAAACCCGGTTGGCGGTTAAAGCCATCCGAAGATTGAATAATTTTTAATCGCAGATGCACGCAGATAAACGCAGATGAGATGGAAGAACTGCTAGAACTTAAGCAACTCCTACAGCAAGGCAAAATTGCTGAAGCATTGCTGATAGTGGATGAATTAGAAGAAATGAGCCTTAGCGATAAAGTCAATAAAATTGACAGTTATAGCGTTATTTTGCTCATCCATTTAATTAAACAAAATGCTGAAAATCGCTCAACTCGCTCATGGCAACTTTCAATCAAAAATGCGATACGCGAAATCAATAAAACTAACAAGCGTCGCAAAGCAAATGGTTATTATTTAAGTGAAGCAGAATTACTGGATATTCTGAAAGATGCCTATGAACTAGCAATGGAAAAAGCATCATCAGAAGCTTATGAAGGACGTTATGAAGCTGAAGAGTTAGCTACAATGGTTGATCAGGAAGGAATTTTGTCTCAGGCAATGAAGTTGATTGAACAAGGGTAATAATGTTATATTTACTTGGATTCATTCCTTCGGCGGAAGATTAAGATAGCTACGGATGAGATCAACCATTTTTCGTTGTTTTACTTGATCATCACTGACTATCCGGTGTATGCGCTTACCAGACGCCAGCACAAAGAAAATTTTGTAGTATTTATCCCCATCGCTGTCTGTATTTTCTTCAAACAGAACATCTGCAATTTCGTGGCGTTGATATTCAATGCTTTTATTTTCAAACAAATTCAATCGTTTTATAGTCAACTTGTTGAGAGTTTTATCAATCGTATAGGTCCCAACATCAATACCAACAGATATCGCTACACAACCAAAAACCACGGAGAATAAACAAATAAATGATAGAAAAAGTATTGCTTGGTTATCGCCAGAGTTGATTATAGTAGGTATCGTGATTAGAAGTGTTCCTACAAAGCCCATTCCAAAGATTGTAAAGGCAATTCTCAGAGACGCTGGTAGTTGATTTCGGAATATCAGTTTATTTGGCGTTTGTTCTACAATTTCCACAATTGTCGTTGCCATAAGTGGGTACCTGAGTAAGTTAATTCCGGTCTTAAGCCTAATATCTGTTCCTATCTATATTATATACTTGGATTGATTCTTGTGGTGCAAGATTAAGATAGCTACGGATGAGATCAACCATTTTTTGTTGTTCTACTTTATCACCACTGACTATCGGGTGTATGCGCTTACCAGACGCCAGCACATAGACCATGCTATATTATGAAAAAGCGATCGCAAAAGGTGAGTCAGATGGTTGTCGCAATTTATAATACCGAATTAAATACGGGTAGAGCCTTGCTGTCAAATGTGACATGGGATACTCTGGAAAAGTTGGATGCAGATTTGGCTGAAACTGGGGCACGTTTAACTTATTTGGATGGATATTTAGAAATTATGACTCCTTTATCTGATGCCCATGAAGAACCTAAAAATACTTTAGGTCAGCTTTTAGAGATTTATATGCGGATGAAAGATATTCGTTTTTATGGGCGTGGTAGTACGACGATTGGGATGAAGGAATTGGGGGCAAGGAAGGAACCAGATGAATCTTATTGTTTGGGTACGCGCAAGTCAGTTCCAGATTTAGCGATCGAGGTGACAGTGACAAGTGGTGGAATTGATACACTGGAAATTTATCGTCGAGTGGGAGTGCGGGAGGTTTGGTTTTGGGAGGATGGTGTAATTTCGGTTTATTGTTTGCGTTCTACGGGATATGAGTTAGTTAGTAAGAGTGAATTGTTACCAGAGTTGGATTTGCGATTGATCGAGTTTTATTCGCGGATGGCAGATCAATATGATGCGCTAAATGCTTTTATGAAATTGTTAATGTAGTTAGATGGAGTAGGGTGCGTCAAATTTTAGGCAATTAGCTTATCCATAAAGAGCCTGCAATAGCTAAGAGCAAGCCCAGCATCAAGAAAACTGATCCGGCAATCATTTTTATTTGCTCCCATTGGTTATGTAACTAAAAGCCGACGGCGCGACACCCTGAAATTTATGCTAGCCCTGCTATCATTTTGCTCGATCGTTCCCAGACAATAAACTAATTCCATTGTATTGCTGGCATTAAAAGGCCGTTGATATGTTAATCTTTCATAGAAGGTTGTTTCCAGCGATTAAAGATAAATACGGTAGTCGATCGCACGGTTAATATAGAAACAAGATCGGCTAAAGCTTAAGATTAGTTTAGCTCAGCAAAATTAAAAATAGGTTAAGATTTTATTAAATATGAAAAAGTTGGCAGATGTTAATCTACCAACTTTTATCCTTGACAAAACGACAATATTGCGATCGAAACTAACAGACAAATCCTGTTAGCTCATCCCCAGTCCATTCCAGAGTGTCTCCCATCTGTTCACCAGTATGATAGGCGGCGAGAAGGACTTCGCTAGTTTTACCCCAAGCAATAACACCCATAGCATCAAGACCGATCGCACCCAGATCCCGTTTGCGATCGCGAGATTCCGTAAAAGTCCGTTCAAACGCTGCCGCCAAAGACATCCCATCCGTCACCCGCACCACAATTCGCGCCGCCAGACACTCATCGATAATATCTTCCCCAATACCCGTACAGCTAATACCTGCATAACCATTCGCATAATTCCCCGCAGGCATAGCAGAATCACTCACGCGACCAATCCGCTCAAAACCCTTGCCGCCAGTCGAAGTCCCAGCCGCCAAGCGTCCGTGACTGTCCAAAGCTACCACCCCAATCGTGCCGCGTCCGGCACTACTTTCCGCCACCAATTCTTTTTCAGCTACTACCCCAGCCGCTTCTTTGATAAAATTCTCATCGCGTTCCTGCATCCACTCCTGTAACCGGATGTCCGTCAAAGGATTGTAGATAGGAACCTGCAACTCACGCACAAGTTCTGCCGAGCCGAAATCCGATAGCACCCGATCGGGCGAAGATTGTAAAGATTGAGCTAGCGCGATCGGATGTTGGACTCGCGAAACATTAATCGTGCCGCTAAATCGCTGAGTTATCCCATCCATCAGCGAAGCACTCATACGAATTTGACCATCCGATTGCAGCACAGAACCAGTTCCCGCATTAAAGCGGGGGTCATCCTCCAACAAGTGGCAGCCCCGCACAACTGCTGCTGAGGCGTTTTCTCCCGCCAACAGCAGCGCGTAAACTTCCTCCAAAACTTTGTATAGCGATTTACGTACTATTTCTACACCTCCCTTGCTTTTAAGGGAACTACCGGCTCCACCGTGGATAATTAGCTTAGGTTGCACTTTGTCAGTAGTCATTTGTCAATTAGTTATCGAAAAATTGGGTTTAAAACCCCGTGCTTCTAGCACGGCTTTATATTTAGTAACATTGCATCTGCCACTAAATATGCTAACATACTGAAATGCTAACCATGAATTACCGCTATCGCATCTACCCTAACAACACTCAAGAGCAGTCACTCAAAGAGTGGATGGATATTTGCCGCGTTGCCTATAACTATGGGCTGCGGGAAATCAAGG
>CASBRD010000283.1 GCA_949128025.1 Oscillatoriales cyanobacterium PMM_0008
CGTGCCGGAGGCATTAGCATTCGGGTAGTAAATCTTCGGTTTTAACCAATAAATTATATGCCCGAATGCTTCGCCCCTACCCCAGATTTATGGCTTAACCGACGAAAGCGGTTGCTATACTTAATAAAGTAGTAAAGATAAATTTAACTGTTGATTGTGAACAAAAAAAATCAACAGTCAAGAACAATGAAATATTTTTAAGTTTAGTTAAGCCCACTCATTTAGCACCTGTTGTGCCGATCGCTAAACTAGGATGCTAGGTCAGAGATTGATAACAAGAAATGTGGGCCACCCTCAACCTTTACCCTTTTTCTACGCACGGCGTACAGGAGCCGCTTGATTGAACTCCTCTCATCCTCGCTGAGTGAGTTTTGCATCAGTACAAGCATTAATCTCTCATATTCGCCACGACTAATTCTGCGAGAACGGCTTGCTTGTGCGAATATTTCCGAGAGATTGTAAGGAAGCATACAAACTTGGAATGGCATCATAATCGCTCTCCTGGTTGTTGATTACCTAATTTGAATCTAAAGGGGAAAAGTGAAAAACTTGGGAAGAAGAAAGTTTGTAGCAAACTATTTTGGCCGATCTAGACTTGCATTCAATTATCTAACTCTCTGCCCATCTCCGAATGTCACTAACATTAAGACTTTAGGTAGATTTGTTGGGGAGAAAGGAAGAGGGGAAAAGCACACTATTTAGACCGATATAGGCTTGCATTCAATTATCTAACTCTATGCCCATTCCCGGATGCCACTAAGATTAAGACTTTTGGTAGATTTGTTGGATAGAAAGGAAAAGGGGAAGATGGAAGGGGCAAGAGTTTCATTTGATTCCTTTACCTTTACCCTTTTGCCATATGAGCGATCGGACTCAAGTGGCTAGTAGTTGTGCTAGAGCAAAAGCTAAATACTCATACTGTGCTTGTGTATTATAAATTTGAGCCGAAATACGAATTAGCTGTTTTGGTGGGGCAGGCCACGGAATCACCGGCACTTCAATCCCAAACTCCTTAAATAAAGCATCTTGTAAAGGCGGTATTAAAGGCGTTTTACCTGGATTGGGCGCTGCATCTGGTAAAGGTACAACTGCGATCGCACCGATCGTCTCATCGGGACAAGGTGGCGTTTCGCCAAGCGCTTCGCAAAGGATCTGCCTCCCCGCCAGTGCCATTGCCCGATTTCGTGCCATTAACTCAGACCAGCCACCCTCAAGCAGGGAACCCATAAACTTAATCGCCTCTGGCACGCACAAGTAAGCCGTGGGATCGTCAGTTCCCATCCAGTCAAACTCTAGCTGGAAGCGAGTCCTGTCCGTGCGTGGAGAATTCGCACCGTGGCTAATTGTAGTAGGACGAATCTGCGATTGCCGATCGCGTCGTACATCCAAAAATGCCGCCCCTTTTGGGGCACACAACCACTTGTGGCAGTTACCCGTGTAATAAGTCGCCCCAATCTCCCCTAAGTTCAGGGGCAACATCCCAGGCGCATGGGCACCATCAATGAGAGTATCGATACCACGTTCGCCTAGCTGGTGTACTAGCTGCTGGATGGGAAAAATCAAACCAGTCTGGCTGGTGATATGATCTAATAGTGCTAGTCGCGTCTTGGGCGAAACTTTTTCCATTACCGCTGCTAGAGCCTGTTCTGGCGAATCTAGAGGGAAAGGAACTTTTGCCACCACTACCCGCGCACCCGTCTGGTTGGCAACAAAATCAAGCACGTTGCGGCAGGCATTGTATTCATGGTCTGTTGTCAGTAACTCATCGTCGCTGGTAAATTTGAGCGATCTCAACACCGCATTCACCCCCGTTGTCGCATTGGGGACAAATACCAACTCCGAAGCATCTGCACCGATAAACTCAGCCAACTGACTTCTAGCGGCATCCAGCAATTCTTCAAACTCGCGCCCAAAAAAGCGCAACGGTTCCCGTTCCATTTGTTGACGCAGGCGCTGCTGTGCTTCCAAAACCGGCATTGGACAAGCACCAAATGAGCCGTGGTTAAGAAATGTTACGTCTGGGTCAAGCCCCCAGAACTTCTCAAACCCCGAACGCTGAAGTGGGAAGCGTGAAATTTCATTTTTCATGCTTCCCACTTCATCCTTTTCTAAACTCCCCGGGTGGGATTCGAACCTACGACCAATCGGTTACACTTATCCCAACATTTCTGAAGGGGGTGGACTATCTCATCATCCACTTGGGATGTCGGGCGCTGTCGCTGATGCTGTATCTTTTAACTTCAGGTCAATTTTATATCTCATACAGTCTGTGACAAAGGGATCGATCAAACCTATTAGCTTTCGACCTTCTTTGGCTCCCATTCTTAGTCTCCACCAACTTTTATTTGGAACAACAGTCCAATGAATATCCCATTGTTCCTCAAAGTAAATCTTGACTAATTGAGCTTCTGCCTCAGAGCAATATGTGTTTAGAGTGAGTTCGCGACCGTGGATTTTTCCTTCGCGTCGCTTGTATGATAGCGAACCATCATCAAGATACCACAAGGCTATTCCCAGCGGTGTTAGAATTTTCAGCCCTTTTTGGGTGAACTGCTTTTTTCCGTTTTTGTATATAACGGGATACAAGGAACGCAGGCGTGCATGGTTTTTAGTTACCACCTCAACACCAGGGTAGCCGTTGTTATCAAAGCTTCTAACTTTTAACTCGTACCCAAACATAGATTGAATAATCTGGGTTTTGTATTCCAGATATTCTTTTTCGCGATCGCTGTGAGTGATTTTTAAGACAACCGCTCCTCCTGGATTTTTCCTAAGAGTGCCTTTGCCGTATATCATCCCTACGAGCGCTGACCTGATTTCCCTTATCGTTCCTACCATTTGGTAGAACCTTTGTAAGCATTCAGCTTAGTCTCTGCACCTTTCTGGCTAACTAGAGGAAATCTCTCTTTTTCGCCAGACTTGGCTCAAGATTACCGCCACCCGAAGTGCTGCGGTTTCCTTGAATTCACCCGATTTTACACTACTCGTCGCCGAATAGCGCTGCTAGGTAATGCAAGTAACTTTTAAGGTTTACCTGCGTTTGTCCCTTACAGCCGATCGCTCTACCACTGAGCTACCGAGGATTGCATTGGCTGCTACTTGAGCAACCCTTAAATATAATAACGGTAATGCAACCGAGTTGGCAAGCCCTCTGGCAAACTTTTTTAATTTTTATTTATATAACTCGTCTTAACCCATAACTAGCAAGGCTTTTAGCGTATATAAAGCCGTTGTTTGCTACTTCAATCCCATTCGCAATTGGGCCAAACGTTGCCGGGATTTCGGGTCAAGAGAATTGGCTAGAAAACGACTGGATGATTGCTTGTTGGCTTTGTTTTGGCGGCGGATGCCCTGAGCCGTTGATTCAACTTCGTGGTAGAGTTTCTGTGCTGACATCCATTCGGCACCGTACCCCGTGACCATCAGTTGCTGAACGCGATCGGATGTGGCCACAATCACTCTACGTTTAAATTTACGCAATTCTTGGTTTAAGTCAGCACAGATTTTTTCGATGAAAGTGTCTGCTGTCTGCTCAAAATCAGTGAAGCAAATCGATAAATGCTCAGTAATAACTTCTCGATTGCTTGGTGTATTTCTATACTGGGCATCAAATACTATCTGAGTATCGAAGCCTTGAAAAGCACTGTAGCTGACTAGGGCTTCAATCAGTTGCCAGCGGGCGGCCTCTAGTCCGTTGCGATCGCGCGTGTAAAGCAGAAGAGGCCAAGCGCCAATTATGTTGTAGCCGTCTACGAGCAAAGTAGCTGACGGCGAGGGGGGTATCATTTTTCAACGCCAAATTTTTCTAAACTTAATATTTTTGATGATACTTTATCTCTCAATATAGGGCTAGAAAAGTCAAAAGTCAAAAGTCAAAAGAAAGAAATTTCTCCCTCTTCTCCTTTTTCC
>CASBRD010000284.1 GCA_949128025.1 Oscillatoriales cyanobacterium PMM_0008
CCTTTGGGTGAATTGAGCGATCGCCCGTTACAAATCTTTCAATTACAAGGAGGACGTTATGTGCCGAAAACAGATCTTTGGTTCCCCTTAGTCGGTTTAGGTTTAACCCTTTGGCAAGGTGCCTTTGAAAGCATGAATCGTACTTGGTTGCGATGGTGCGATGCTGAAGGTAATGTCATTCCTACCGTGGAGGAATTAGCCGTGAGACTAACTCTAACTCAGTCACAGTTAACGGCGTCTCAAAATCAGACAAAGCAAGCATTACTGCAAGGTATTCAGTTAGGTTTACAGCTTAAGTTTGGCAGTCAAGGGTTAGATATTTTCGGAGAAATTTCTGCTATTGACGATCTGAATTTGCTGCAAACGATAACTTCTAGCTTGTTAACAGTCGATCGGTTAGAAGAGTTACGACAAATTTATTTGTCATAACTTAGGCAAAACAGCCAACATTGTCGATAGGGACACGGCATTATCAACTTTTTACGCTGCGCCAAAAATACTTCTAATGCCGTGTCCCTACGGGGTGAGAAACCCGGTTTTTCATGATTGTCGCCCGTTGTTTCCGAAGGGTATGCTTCGCCCCTACATAATACATATTTCGTTCTTTTTCTCAATAGATTCTACTGGACTGGCGATCTAGAGAAGTTCGACTTTTCAGCGAACAGGATTGCCTAATTTCCAATCTTTACCACCGGGTAAGTGACTGAGATATTCATTGATAACATCTGGTAAATCACTGGCTGAATGTTGATAGGTTAAATTCAAAAGTTCCTGAGCGGTTTGCAAAATATGTGCTGCATCTACCACGTTTTTCAATTGAAATGGGGTATAAGCACCATCGCGAACTTCGACGCTGGCAGTAGAAATAGCTCTGGATAAACTCTCTTCTATGAGAGATTCCCAGTCTTCTTGTTTGAGGTAATGAGAGGTTTGATTATCCTGAAGATTTAAGTCTTGAATTTCTATGACAGAATCTCGAATTGAAGCAGCCCAAGAATTAGTCATCCTGGTTTCGATTTGATTTTTAATCAAATGAATGAGCATTCTGATTAAAAAGGATTTAATATTGCGTAAGATTCCTTTCCTACCCATGCCTTCTAAGTCATCAACAATGGCTAAAGCCTCTGAGTAGCGCCCTTCCAGGATGCTGAGTCTTAAATCTGCTAGTTCCTGAGTCATAAGTCACTACCTCCATCTTTTCTGAATTCTCAGAACTTCTATTCGCAAACATCGATCGCAAAAACCGGGCTTCTCTCGATAACTACCAAAGAAACCCGGTTTATTTTCCCAACAGCCAACCTCAATCTTTCAATAGCAGGTAATAAAGTTCTCCAGTCGAGTTTATCAAACCGGCCCGATCGCCTGCCAAAGTCCCAGTTCCCATAAAAATATCCACGCGACCCGGCCCTTTGATTGCCCCGCCGGTATCTTGATCCAGCACGTAACGACTGACTCGCCGTTGCTCTAAGTCACCATTCCGGTTAGGATAAGGTATCTGAGCGTGTATCAGCGCCAAGGCTCCAGGCGGCATGAGGGATTTATCGGTGGCGATCGAACGTTCGGCTGTTACCGGCACTCCCAAGCTACCCGTTGCTGTAGCACCTCCAGTTTCCCGGAAGAAGACAAAACTGGGATTGCGCGGCAGATAGCGGTTCATCTCCTCTGGTGAGGACTTGAAATATTCGATTACCGCCGGTAAGGTCAAGCCTTCCAACTGCATTTTGCGATCGTTGACCAGTTCTCGACCGATACTTCTGTAAGGTTGATTTGTCTTCCCCGCAAAGCCGACTGTCATCACGCTACCATCGGTGAGCTGAAGTCGCGCAGAACCTTGTATCTGGACTAGGAAAGCTTCCAATCGATCGCGCAACCAAACCAATTCCAACCCCCGCAAGCGACCGTTTCCCGACATTCCATCCTCCCCTTCCAGCTGGAGGCGGGTGGGGTGAGGACGCGACCAGTTACCGAAGTTGGCAGGTAATCGATAAAGTGGGTAACGATATTCTGCCGTCCGCCTGCGACTACCTGTATAAGTTGGCTCAAAATAGCCGGTGAAACCGACAGTTCCCTGACTATCTTTGCCGATCGCTTGATAAAAGACAAATTCTCGCCCAACAGCAGCTTGGAGTTCCTCCGGCGAGTCGGAGGTGAGAACCAGTTGCTTGAAACGTTCTAAACTGCGAATAACGCGATCGCGAGTAATCCCAGCCACCCGATACCGCCCATAGGCTTGAACAGCTTTGGGCGATCGCAAATAGCGCAGGCTATTTGCGATCGAAGTCAACAGTGCCTGCTTGTCGCCCTTTTGATTGGAATTCCTCCAGATTTGCTCATCCAAACCCAATTCTTGCTGTGGGTCTGGACTGACGACTTCTAGCGGCACAAGGGAGAAAGCGGGTAAAAAAGTCCCAAAGGCAATGCCCAAACTGAGGGTCAAAGAAGCCAGAGTCTTGATCATTCAATTTGTCTGCGATCGATACTTGATGTATAGATGGGTGTCACGCGGATAGCGATAATCCGCGACGGACGCGCCACCATATACTCTCCCTCAATGTTTTTGATGGGGATGGTGATAAAGTCGTTCGAGGCTGATTTAGGCACCAGTTCGCCGCTGTACCACTTTTGGAATTCTTGAATAGTCTTGAAACGAATTTCTTCCCGGTGACCGCCCTCGAACATTAGGTGTACGGAAAATTCATCAGGAACTTTAGCATAACGGCTTTTCGCTCTTTGACCTCCCGCCACAGCGTCGTCGGATTGTGGCTGCCTTGGATTTCCTGTCATCTTTCTTCTTCTCTTAAGAAAATAAATTAAACCGCCGCAGTTGCGTTTCGATCGCTTGCGGCAATATTTTACCTAGTTCTGCCGCATTTTCAAAGGATAGCCGCTGATATTTGGGCAAATCAAACGGGTACTGCCCCGACATATCTTTTCGCTCCATTTCAGCCAGCAAGATTTGCTCGGTACGCTTGCTTTGTAGGGCGTAGCCTATTTCCAGGCAGACTTTGGGACTGGGAATTAGCTGGGTATGCTTCCCGGTTCCTTCTATGCTGGCGATCGGCGTGCTGTCAGCCACAAACAACAAGCTTTTACGTATTTTACGCATTAATGTACTGCTTAGGCGCAATGGGGCATCCATCGGGCGGTGGGATTCTTCTAGGGTAAGGGGCACGCGCGATCGCTTGTTTAGATTATCCAGCGTATGCAGCAGTTCTGACCGCAGTGCTTCGCTGGACGCACCATACTCAGTTTGATAGCATAAAAAGACGATCGGGTCTAGCTGACCCACCACCGCTTGTTTGGTGAAATAAATTTCGTGACTGCTCAGATCTATGTTGGCGATCGCGTATCCGCCACTGCCTTCTATATAAAACTCAACCGTTTCCCCATCCAGGTAGCGCCCAAACCAAGCCGATCGTTTCACTTCCTCGCTGTCTTCTAAAAAGTCCGCTCGCAAACCCGTTTTCAGCAGACTGTTTTTACTCAGACGCAGGTCTTGGGGGCGCTTTTCTAGTTCTTTAACTGGCTCGTAGTTCTGGAGATACCAGGCTCTCAGAGCAATAATGGCCATGATACTCTATCAAATTTTATGTTTAAATAGTTACAGGTTTTATAGACAAATATTACACTTGCCTCTTACAACCGTTTTGTAAGGTGTTACCCTCACAGGACGTACTACTACGCCCTGTATTCCCTCGGCAAAAGCGTTGGGAAATGCTTTCCTGACAATGTTAGCACTACCATTCACATCTGCATTAATCAGTCTACCGTCACCAGCACGAAACAAACCACGCTTAATTCGCTTACCTCTGTACTCCAAATGCTTGACACAAGGTTCATTGTCCAAAAAAGAACACCTACTTGTGTAACTTTCTTCTATAACCTTCACAGCTATTCCTGCTAACTCGGCTTTATAAGTCAGCATTTGAATAAACCGTGCATGAGGTATAGCCACAAAGTTCTGATTATTGCGTCTGCCCAGATTTATACCCTGCTTCCACTCATCGTTTTTACCAATCACCAGTGTCCCGATGCGGTTAGCTGCCAGATGATTGATAATGAATCGACTTGCATTATGCAGGTAATTATCTACTAAGCAATTGCGCTGATGAGTTAACTTTTTAATTTTTCTTGATGTTTTTCTATCTTCCTTCAAGTATGACTGCAAAAATGCATGATTTTTGTGATAATAGGCATTGATTGATTTCAGCGGCTTACCATTTATTATCAGCGGTTTAAACCCCGGTAGATTGGATGTAATTGCCGCTAAATTATTTAAGCCAATATCAATCCCTGCTATGACTTCAACACCTGATGATGATTGACAAAGAGCCTCTGCATCGTAAACTACCTCAATGACATAATGGTAATTTTTGGGGACGATTCTGACTTGATTTACTTGTTTGACTTTAGTAGTCATAAAAATGTGAGTTTTGGACAGATTGAGCATTCCTTTATTGAGCCATTTTTGACTAATGGCTTGAGCCGTGTAAGTCAGGACATTTCTGCCTAATGTCTTGTGTTTATATCGAGGAATTTTCGGTCTGGCTTTGAATTTATCGGGATGTTCGTTATACTCCGAAGTCGCTTCAAAAAATGACTTCCAGCTTTCATGTAATCTCAATAAGACTTGCTGAGATACTTTAGCTGGTAATGCTAAATAATCATTCGTTCCCTGACATAGTTTTTGGATTTTGTAATAGTCGAGGTATTCTCCTGCTATAATAAATTTTTGTCTAATCAGGTAGTTAGCGTAGTTGAAAAGATTCTTAGAAAGGAAACACAAATTATCTAGCTGCTTGTATAGCCAGTGGTTAAGATCGATAATGTGCTTTTCAACTAGCTGCATTTATTTCCCTAAGTTTTGAGGATATCATACTACATTTGGCTATAAATGTCTATAATTGGCTAGAAAGTCAGTGAAGTTTTACAATACAACAACACCCAAGCCCTTACTTGCTGAGTGATTTCCTTTCTTTGGTAATTCTATCTAGAGTTGCACTGATTTAACAACTAACCGAATTATTCGGTAAAATCAGTTGCCTTGCTCTCTTTTAACCATTTTAGGAAATATCAACTTCTGGGTTGGGTGTTATTGCATTTGGACGAGACAGATTAGATGTAAACAGCGCTTTTTCCTCTTAACTCAATTTCACTTGGCTGTTTGCTCTGCCAGGGAAGCTTTTCAACTTCTACGCTCAATTTATCACTTGCCCAATTAGGTCGCAAGTCTGTGAAATTAAACTTTACTTTTTCCCCTGGCTTTCAGTGGCCTAGCTTTCCAGTTCAATTCCCTGTATAGATTAGACTCAGATGAGTAAGCTAAAATAATACAAAAAACAAATGTTGTTGGAATTGGGGATTGGAGATGCCTACGGTGCGGGCTTTGAATACGCTGATGAGATGATCGACCTGGGTTACAACGATTTGAGCAGATACGTGGAGCATCCCCGTCACAAACTCAAGCCAGGGTGCTACACGGACGATACCCAGATGAGTATAGCGATCGCAGAAGCGATCGTTTCTGGAGAACCCTGGACACCAGAACTCTTAGCCAACTGGTTTGTCAAGGCTTTTCAACGCGATCGCAGAGAAGGATATTCCAGGAAGTTTTACCATTTTTTACTAGAAATTGGCGATGGGGAGGAGTTCTTAGCAAAAATCCAATCCACCAGCGACAAAAGCGGAGCGGCGATGCGTGCTGCTCCGATTGGCGTTCTTCCCACAATAGAGAAAGTTATCGAATATTCAAAAATCCAGGCAGCAATCACCCATAATACACCGGATGGAATTAATGCCGCCACAGCAGCAGCCTTGATGTCCCATTACTTTATTTACCAGCTAGGGCCAAAAAGGAGACTGGGGCAGTTTCTGGAGGGACAGGTACCCGGTGAATGGTCGAAACCGTGGCAAGGAAAGGTAGAATCGAAAGGATGGATGAGCGTCAGGGCGGCAATTACTGCCATTATCCGAAACGATTCAATGACCGAACTTCTGAAGGATTGTATCGCCTTTTCTGGAGATGTGGATACAGTAGCGGCTCACGCACTTGGCGCAGCTTCGTCTAGCGTCGAAATCACCCAAGACCTTCCCCTTCATCTGATCGAAACTTTAGAAAACGACTCGTATGGGAGAGATTATCTGATCGACTTGGACAGTAAACTGATGAGTAAAGTTAAAAAGGTCGATCGCTAAACGCAGTTTTGAGGCGACCAATTCTGATGTCCGCGTCCAGATTGACATTTTACTTGGAAACCCGCCCAGACAATTCTCCATTGTCGGCCACTCCGCGTTAGTTCAACGCGATACCTAATGCTACCAACGGAATCATCCTCTAAGCCAAGTTGAGTAATAGTCACCACCGCTTTACCTCTGGCTGGATAAGCGATCGCAACCTGCTTTGATTTAGCTTCCGAGTTGTTGAATGCCTGTTGCGCCACAGCTTTTGGATCGCTACCTGTCAGGGGAGACGATATGTTTCCCAAAGGAATTGCCCGATAACTCATCCGCAGGTTAGCTTGGAGAGCAGCTATTTTACCTTGGGCTTGTCTCGATTCGAGCCTACTCGTAGTGATGGAGGAGCTTGAATTCGCTGTTGCTGTTAACTTTGCAGAAATGGGTAAGCCAAGTGGAATACCTGCTAATAACGAGAGTGCTGCAACTGAAAATTTAACGGACACAATTTACTCAATTGGTAAGTTTGAACAGCAAAGACCCACTCTCTACCATTGGCATTGCCCTTTGGGCTACTAGCAATAGGACGAAATGTCTTCGCCGCATTCATCTGCAAGATAGCACAAAGCCCGGAAGCGTAGGGCAGCCACTTGCTCGTACAGGGGATTAAGCTTACACATCGGTGGGATGTGAAACAAGGTACGACCAAAAAGTTTGACATCGCGCTCGAACGGGCATTGAGATGGAATCATTTGGCACAAGCGGTGAGCCAATTCTGGGTCTTTCACTTCTAAGCGATCGAGAATCTGGCGCACAGGTTGCAGCGGATCGAATTTCTGCTTGGGGCGAAAACTATTAAGAGGTGTTGCGGCGGTGATATCTGCTTGGTCAATCCACACCCAAGTTGTCAAGGTTGGATTTTCTATGGTAGAATCAGTTACATTCATTTTTCATCTCCTATCTTCCAACGAGGAGTTTACCTTCCTCTGCTGGTTAAATACAGCGTGACAAATCTGGTTACCGGATCGGCACACCCGTTTGGTTGATTTTTGAGACGCGATATGCGTTCGTTCATCTTTCTTGCGGTCGATCTGCCACCTCTATCTTTAGACAACGCAGTTGTCTAATAAAATCTTCTCCAAAAGCCGAAAGGTTTTGCGTGAGTAATATCACGGAACTTTTGACTAAAAGGGACATAAGTGCAGTGACTTGCGGATGATCTGGCAGGTTCCTCGCTCCTGCGTGGCAATCTGATAGATTCAGAAACAATCGCGGTTTGGAACTAATCGCAAAAGTTTTACACTCTTATATAGAATTTAACACTAGCTATATGAGGGGGTGAAAATTTCCCTCACTTCCTCAATCTCCCACTCCCCCAGGCTCCCTCTTTTTAAAGGAATCTGGAGGAAAGGGTAAGTTTGACAACTGTTTTCTAGGACGCGACTCTAGCAGTTACGCGGCGTCGGCGTCCAGTGGCTTTACTTGGCGGTGCATCGGGAATTGGCATCAAGAGGACAAGCAAAGGACGGCTCTGGAGTTCGCGGCGAAGCAGTCGCTGTAGAGCTTGTTCCATTTGGACTTGCAAACCCGTCCAATCAACCTCAAGGTCTTCACCCTCGAAACCACGGGCAAATTCCTGCCAGCGATCGCTCAACAGGTTTTCCATCGTCTGTTGGACAAGCTTTTGCAGGAGACTCCGTTCTACCGAGGTTACCACACCTCGTAAGTGTATTTCTGGTTTAGCCACCAGTTTGCCATCCCAATCCACCGCAGCTGCCACAGTTACAACACCATCTTCTGCCAGTTGCTGCCGTTCCTTGAGAACGCTGTCGTGGAGAACTCCAGCGTTATCCACCAGTTGAATGCCGGAAGGAACCTTGCCATTGATGCGGATGCGCTCTTCAGACACCTCTACAATATCGCCATTGTCAATGATGACCATATTTTCTGCCGGAATGCCCATACTCTGAGCCGTCTGGGAGTGCTTGACGAGCATTCTATGTTCCCCGTGTACGGGCAAGAAGAATTTGGGGCGAGTCAAGGCAATCATCAGCTTTTGGTCTTCCTGACAGCCATGACCGGAGACGTGAATCCCCTTATCGCGACCGTAGATTACGTTAGCACCCTGCACCATCAACTTATCGATCGTATTGACAACTGCGATCGTATTGCCCGGAATTGGGTTAGCCGAAAACACTACCGTATCCCCCTTACGGATTTTAATGTGGGGATGTTCTTGGTTGGCAATGCGGGTCATAGCCGCCAGGGGTTCACCTTGAGATCCGGTAGTGAGAATTAAAACTTTCTCATCTGGTAAGTTGCGAACAACGTGCCAAGGTTGCAGAAGATTGTCTTCACACTTGATATAACCGAGATTGCGAGCATGAGCAATCACATTCAGCATCGACCTGCCAATAATCGACACTACCCGATTCTGCTTCTTCGCCAAATCCAGAATCATGTTGATCCGGTGTACCGAAGAAGCGAAGGTAGTCACCATCAAACGTCCTGGCGCTTGGTAGAAAATCCGCTCCAAATTGGGATAAACAGATTTTTCTGAAGGCGTTTGACCGGGGACTTCCGAGTTGGTCGAGTCGCTAATTAGGCAGAGGACACCTTTTTCGCCGTGTTCGGCTAGTTTTTGCAGATCGAAAAACTCGCCATCAACGGGAGTGTGGTCAATCTTGAAATCCCCAGTGTGGATAATTACCCCAGCTGGGGTATGAACGGCGACGGTAAAGCTATCGCAAAGAGAGTGGGTATTGCGGATAAATTCGGCAAAAAAGTGAGTGCCAATGCGAACAATGTCGCGAGGCATCACTGACCTGAGTTCAGTGCGGTTAGCAACACCTGCTTCTTCGAGTTTCCCTTGCAGTAAGGCCATCGCCAGACGCGGACCATAAATTACCGGAATATCGAATTGTTTGAGATGATACGGAATTCCGCCAATATGATCTTCGTGACCGTGGGTGACAATCATGCCCTTGATCTTGTGGCGATTTTCCTGCAGATAGGTCATATCTGGCAAGACAATGTTGACTCCGTGCATCCCCTCAGTCGGAAAAGCCAGCCCTGCATCTAATAGTACGATTTCATCGTCGTACTCGAAAATGCAGGTATTTTTGCCGATTTCGTGCAGACCGCCCAGGGCAATAATTTTGATGGTTGGTGAAGTTTCGCCACTAATTTTGATGGTTGGTGAAGTTTCACCAATAATTTTGATGGTTGGTGAAGTTTCGGTTTTTTTGAGAGTTGGTGAAGTTTCGTTTTTAGTCATTTGCGTCCTTACGATAAGTGTCAAAAAAGGTTTGTTGCTAATTGGCAAAAGTAATTTCAAATTTTAGAGTTGAGATTTGAGATTGGAAATTTAATCTTTAAATCTACAATCTTAAATTTGCTATCTGAAATTACCTAATTAGCCATTAGCTATTAGCTGAATTATTCAGTTGTCTAAAAACCTGGCATAAGTATTGCGCCTGCTATAGCAGGGAAAGTTCTTTTAGCACAGTTTTTAAGTTTTCAGCGATCTCAGGGGGGGCTTCACATAGGGGCGGGCGAGTGCTGCCGACAGCCCAGCCTTGAAGTTTTAAAGCTGCTTTGACTGGAATCGGATTAGTTGTGGCAAACAGCGCTTTGAATAGGGGAAAAAGTTGCAAATGTATCTGAGTTGCGGCTTGAGTTTTACCCGCTTCAAAAGCTTGAATCATTTGTTGTAGCTGTGTTCCGACTAAATGGCTGGCTACACTTACCACACCAGTACCGCCAATTGCCAGCATGGGCAGGGTGAGTGAATCGTCTCCAGAGTAGAGAGCAAATTCGGGGGGAGTTAGGCATTTAATCTGACTTGCCCGATCCAGGTTACCGCTAGCTTCTTTAATGGCAACAATATTCGGAATTTTAGCCAACCGGGCTACGGTTTCTGGCAACAGGTCTTGTCCTGTGCGACCCGGTACGTTGTAGAGCATTATTGGCAGATCGGGAGTCGATTGCGCGATCGCCTGAAAATGCCGATACAGCCCTTCTTGGGGTGGTTTGTTGTAGTAGGGAACGACCTGTAAAGAGCCATCTAATCCTATTTTAGCTGCTTTTTGCGTGGCTGCGATCGCTTCCGTCGTCGAATTTGAACCAGTGCCCGCCAGCACTTTTGCTTTTCCTGCTACCGCATTTTTTATTACCTGAAATAGTTCGTATTCTTCTGCCCAGCTTAATGTTGGCGATTCGCCTGTAGTTCCGCAAACCACCAAGGCATCTGTACCGTTAGAAGCTAGATGTGATGCCAGCTGCTCAGAAACAGCATAATTTACACTGCCGTCTTCTTTAAACGGCGTAATCATTGCAGTTACAACTCTTCCAAATCTTACCACACTCTTACAAACTCCTTTGCAGCAATTTTAGATTTTGGATTTTGGATTTTGGATTGGCGACGAGTCCAAAATCCCCCCTCTCCATTTAAGATGGCTAGCCTAAGCAGTAACAGCTGCTGTTGCTGGCTGAACCCAACTTTTTGCTACCAACAACTCGGCAATTTGCACGGCATTCAATGCTGCCCCTTTGCGAATTTGGTCTCCGGAAAGCCAAAGTTCCAATCCACCGGGGTTAGAAATATCCTGACGAATTCGACCCACTAAAACTTCATCTTTACCGCTGGCTTCGCAAGGCATCGGAAAATAATTTGCCTGCCAGTCTTCTACTATCCGGATTCCGGGAGCCTGACTCAGGATTTCCTTGGCTTTTTCTACGCTAAAAGCCTCCTCAAATTCCAGATTAATTGCTTCTGAGTGCGCTCGCAAGACGGGAACCCGCACGCAGGTTGCCGTAATTCTCAGATCTGGCGCTCCAAAGATCTTCCGCGTCTCGTTGACCATTTTCATTTCTTCCTCACAATACCCTAACTCATTCAACTTGGTGTTATGAGTGAACAAATTAAACGCCAACGGGTAGGGAAATATTTCTGTTTTGGGTGTCTCGCCCTGCAAAATGGCCAAAGCCTGCTGTTTCACTTCTTCCATTGCCCTCGCACCGGCTCCGCTGGCAGACTGATAGGTTGCTACCACCATGCGTTTAACTGGCTGTACCCGATGTAAGGGCCAAACTGCCACGGCCATTAAAATTGTCGTACAGTTGGGATTGGCGATGATGCCGCGATGGGAAGCTGCCGCCTCTGGATTCACTTCTGGAATTACCAGGGGTACGTGGGTATCCATGCGGAAGGCGCTGGAGTTATCAATTACCACGGCACCGGCCTCTACCGCAATAGTCGCCCATTCTTTTGAGGTAGAGCCACCTGCTGAAGCCAAGACGATATCTACATTGTCAAACGAATGCTCTCCTACCGCCACTACAGGCAGGCTTTCGTCGCCAAACTGCATGATGCGATCGGCAGAACGAGGTGAAGCTAGGAGCTTTAGATCGGCTAGCGGGAATTTACGAATTTGCAGTAATTCCAGCAACTCCGTACCTACGGCTCCAGTGGCTCCTAATATGGCTACTCGATAGGATTTTGACAAACTAACTACCTCCATTTGAACGGTTTGAGATATTTGGGATTTTAGGATAAGGATAATTTTCGATGTGATATTTAAAACAGTCAACTGGGTTTAAGCCCCGTCTCCACAATTTTTAACTACAACATTACAAATCCAGCCGACTTCTTTTGAAAAAAGATTGGGTTTATCTATGTTAGCGATCTCTTAGAAGGACTTTTGGTCAAATTTACCCCTACTTTGCCCATAAAAAGTAAGTTGCTTTTTAAATTTATAGATGTTATTGAGTCATCTAT
The DNA here is from genome assembly GCA_949128025.1 of Oscillatoriales cyanobacterium PMM_0008. GTDB lineage: Bacteria > Cyanobacteriota > Cyanobacteriia > Cyanobacteriales > Aerosakkonemataceae > Argonema. Next base: position 11,954 of record CASBRD010000284.1, read on the forward strand.
TATCTGCGTATTTGTGAAAATTGTAATTTATTTTTCACAGCTTATATAAATTTAACATAATTATCTGCCAAAAATTCTCTCAACCGTCGAACACAGTGCGAAACGAGTATCTAAATGTACTATCATCAGATAGGAAACCAAAGAAACGGGAAAAGATCCCTCCCTTAAGACTTAAGCCTTAAGGAACGATGGGCTGACCTAAGTTGGTAGATACCATCGCTGGTTGCTTGCACCAGCATATCACGCAAAGAGACACCTGTTAGGGTATTGCGGTTAAATAACCCGCTTTTTAACCACAGGAGATCCCAAGCATCGCTTGGAATGGTGCGTTGCAGTCCCGGTTGGGCTTCTGGAACTTGAGAAATTAAAGCAGTTATCGTCAAAGAAAAAAAGAGGCATGAAAGTTACCCAGGCAAAGCTTCCCCAGAGCCAGATAGGCTTGGAAATAGAAATTCCGTCCGAAATATCCAAAAAAGCTTACGAGCTGGTTTTTCAAGACCTGGCCCGTTCTGCCAACATCCCTGGGTTTCGCAAAGGTAAGGTTCCTCGTCATATTCTGGTACAGCGTTTTGGCTCAACGCGACTGAAAGCGGCGGCTTTGGAAGAAATAATTCGCGATGGGGTTAGAGATGCTATAAAGCAAGAGTCAATCCAAGCGATCGGCAACTACCAGCTGCGCTCTAACTTTGATGAGTTGGTTAACCAGTTTGAACTGGGAAAAGCGGTGACATTCTCAGCAGCGGTTGATGTAGTGCCCGAAGTTAACTTGCAGCAGTACACGGGATTACACCTAAAGGCAGAAGAAGTCAAGTACGACCCCGATTCGGTGGATAAGTTTTTAGAAGAACGCCGCAAAGAACTAGCAACCTTGGTGCCAGTATCGGGACGCCCAGCGCAGACGGGAGATGTGGCAGTAGTTGATTTTAAGGGACGGCTGGTAAGCGAAGCGTCGGCGGAGGGTGAAGCAGAAGCATCTGAAGAGATTCCCGGCGGAGAAGCGCAGGATTTTCAGGTAGAGTTAGCAGAAGGGCGCTTTATCAAAGGGTTTGTTGATGGGATGGTCGGGATGAATGTGGGGGAAAGCAGAGAAATTTCTGTGGACTTCCCCGAAGATTATCCGCAAAAAGAGTTGGCTGGTAAGCCTGCCGTTTTCGCGGTGACGCTCAAAGACCTCAAAGAAAAAGAGTTACTGGAAGTCAACGATGACTTTGCCCAAGAAATCAGCGAGTTTCAAACATTAGAGGAATTGCGATCGACTTTGGAAACCAGGTTTCAGGATCAAGCGCAGAGCAAAACTGATGCCAACAAGCAGGAAGCGCTGCTAGCCCAATTGGTGAATCTGGTAGAAGTCGATTTACCTCAAACTCTGATTGAGCAAGAGGTTGATGAGTTGGTGACTCAAACGGCAATGCGGTTGAGTAAGCAGGGGATTGATATCAAGAAACTGTTTACTCAGGAAATGATACCGCAGTTCCGAGAGCGATCGCTCCCAGATGCGATCGATCGCCTCAAGCGCTCTCTAGGACTTAGAGAAGTAGCCACACGGGAATCCATCCAGGTGGAACCAGCCGCAGTGGCAACACGCTCTCAAGATCTGATGCAGCAGTACAGCGATGATAAAGACATCGACCCCGAAAAATTGCGAGAATTCGTCGAAAACGAACTGCTGACCGAAAAAATCATCAAATGGTTGGAGGAACGTTCCACCATCGAACTCGTACCGGAAGGCTCCCTGAATGCCACAGAGAGCGAAAACCAAGCCGAAGCCGAAGTTGAAGCAGAAGCAGAAGCAGAAGCAGAAGCAGAAGCAACAGCCGAAACCCCCCAAGAAGGGGCTGGGGGC
>CASBRD010000285.1 GCA_949128025.1 Oscillatoriales cyanobacterium PMM_0008
ACTGACAACTGACCACTGACAACTGACCACTGACAACTGACCACTGACTAATTTTTTTGTTCAGCCGGTACAACTATTGAGGCAACGAAGCCGACCATCCGGTCTAACACAAGACCAACCACACCCACATAAATAAGTGCGATGATAATTTGGCTGGTGAGAGAGTTGTTGTAAGCATCCCAGATGAAGAAGCCAATTCCTACACCGCCGACCAGCATTTCAGCGGCTACAATTGCCAGCCAAGATAACCCAATCCCAATCCTCAGACCAGTAAAAATGTATGGAACTGCGGCTGGAAACAAGATATTCAAGAAATACTGATAATTTGATAATTGCAATACTCTGGCAACATTTCTGTAGTCTTGAGGCACTTGCTGTACCCCGACTGTAGTGTTGATAATTATCGGCCAGATTGCTGTGATAAAAATCACGAATATCGCTGAAGGTTCGTTTTGTTTGATTGCTGCTAGTGCAATAGGTAGCCAAGCTAGGGGAGGAATGGTACGCAGAACCTGGAAAAGCGGGTCTACAGCTTCATAAACTGCTTTATTAGCGCCAATTACGATACCCAAGCTTATGCCAACAATGGCAGACAGGGAAAAGCCAATACCAACCCGTTTCAAGCTAGCAATGATTTGCAAGGCTAAGCCTTTATCTGTACCGCCGTTGTCAAAAAAGGGATTGATGATGTAAGGATCGAATGTTTCAGTTAGCACTTGGATCGGCCCTGGCAATCCCTTTGAACCGGGAGGGCAGAGGATTTGCCAGATGATCAAAAAGATGGCGAATGCAATCAACGGCAGAATTATTTTTCGCGAATTCTTTTGCAGATATTTAACGATCGGATTCTGCAAATTGTTATTAGACGTTCTTTCAATCTGGGCTGTCATTCTCTCTCCTTCTATTGATTGGTACGTAGTTGCGCTTTAGCGCTCTTCAGGTACGTAGTTGCGCTTTAGCGCTCTTCAGGTACGTAGTTGCGCTTCAGCGCTCTTCAGGTACGTAGTTGCGCTTTAGCGCCAAACCACTTCTTTCAAGCTGGGCTGTCATGCTCCCTCCTTCTATTAGTTGTCATTAATCATTCAGAAATTTAAAATTTTAGATTGCAGATTTCAATGACAATTTTAAATCTGAAATCTAAAATCTCAAATCATTAGACTTTCTTAATTGCGAGACTCTTCAAGTAGTCTTCTGGTTTGTCGGGGTCAAACTTAACTCCGTCGAAGAATGTCTCAATACCACGAGAAGGGCTAGTGGGAATTTGGGTATCTGCAACGCCAATAGCTTTAGCAGCTTCTTTCCACAAATCTTCCCTGTTCACTTTGTCAACGAGTTGTTTAATATTTGTATCGGCTGGAATGTTGCCCCAACGAATATTTTCTGTCACAAACCACAGGTCGTGACTCTTATATGGATAGGAGGCGTTATCTGCCCAGTACTTCATCAGTAGCGGACTGTTTTCTTCCACGCGACCGTTACCGTAGTCAATCTTGCCTTTGGCCCGATCGATAATATCTGCCGCTGGCACCTTAAACCACTTCGCCTGGGAGAGGATTTGACACATTTCCTCTTTGTTTTCCAGCTTGTCGCACCACTGCTGCGCTTCCTGAACAGCCATCAATATTGCCTTCGCCGCCTTGGGATTTTTATCTACCCAATCAGCTCGCATACCCAAAGCTTTTTCTGGATGATCTTTCCACAGTTCTCCCGTTATCAAAGCAGTGTATCCAGCCTGCTGGTTAACGAGTTGGGCGTTCCAAGGTTCCCCTACACAAAAGGCTTCCATGTTAGCCGTTTTCATATTCGCCACCATCTGAGGCGGTGGAACGGGGATAGTAGAAACATCTTTGTCTGGATCGATACCGCCAGATGCTAGCCAGTAGCGCATCCACAAATCGTGAGTTCCACCGGGAAATGTAATCGCTACCTTGAGGTCGTTTTTGCCAGTTGCTTTCGCTTTGGCAAAAGCATCTTTCAGTATCTTGCTGTCTAATCCGAGCTTTACCTCTTTATAAGTATTGGCAACAGAAATTGCCTGACCGTTGGTATTCAACCGCGCCAAAATGTACATAGGCAAAGGTTGATTGGTTTTTGTTTGGCCCAAGGTCATAAAGTAAGGCATGGGGCTTAAGATGTGCGCTCCATCAATACCGCCGCCTGCTGAACCTGTCTCCAAATTGTCGCGAGTTACTGGCCAAGAAGCTTGTTTGAGGACTTCGACATCCTTCATGCCGTACTTTTCAAATAACCCTTTTTCTTTGGCAATGATTAATGGTGCAGAATCGGTTAGGGCGATAAATCCTAGCTTGGCAGTGGTAACTTCTGGAGTGTCAGCAGCGCTGACATTTACTGCTGGTATTGCGGTGGAAGCAGCTGTGGGGCTAGAAGTCGGGGTGGATGCGGTATTGGAGGAGTTGGAGGTACAGCCGTGAACTAGCAGAGTACCTGCTGCGGTTGCTCCGGCGGTAATAATGAATTGCCTTCTAGTAAATCTCGTCATTTTCATTCACCCTGTCGGTAGTTAATTCTTTGGTTGTGACTTTGTATTAGTCACCAGTAATGCTTTGGCGAAAACTTGATGCCGGAACCAGACACTGTAGTATACACAGAGAAACTTGATGGAAAAGTATCCTTTTTAGCAGAACGAGGCTGAGTTATAGGATTTTGGATTTTGGATTTTGGATTTTAGATTCAATCTCCAATCTAAAATTTAAAATTTCCCAATGCGATCTACTTTTCCTTTAATTGAGCCCCGAAGCGCTGGATTAACAAGTCTTGTAAAATCGGCTTCAAATCTTCACAAGGAATGCTTTTCATGACACAGCTGCCGAGATGAGCATCTTTGCCAACTGTGCCGCCCATGTAGATGTCCACGCCTTCGAGAGTTTTGCCATTTTTTCTTACCTTGGTTCCCATCAAACCAATGTCGGCTACTTGGGGTTGAGCGCAAGAATTAGGGCAACCAGTCCAGTGAATCCGCACTGGTTTGGTTAGAGATAATTCGGCTTGCAGTTCCTGAATCGTCTCTAGGGCTCGGTTTTTGGTTTCTATCAAGGCAAAGTTGCAGAACTGCGCCCCGGTGCAGGAAACTAATGCTCGCTTTAAAGGTTCTGGATTGATGGAAAATTTCTCCAAGATTGGTTCGGCTAGAAAAGCTTTTAAGCGAGAGTCGGGGATGTTGGGAATTATGACATTTTGTTCGACTGTGAGGCGGATTTCTCCACTGCCGTAAACGTCTGCTATCCTGGCGAGGTCAAATATATCTTGAGCATACAGTCGTCCGACGGGGATGTGCAAGCCGACGTAGTTTAAACCTAGTTGTTTTTGGGGAAAAACGCCGATGTGGTCGCGTTTTTCCCAGATGATTTCATCTTTTTCTGCTGCTGGTTGGAGGGAATGTGCTAGCTGTTTTTCTACTTCGGTGCGGAATTTGTCTATTCCCCATTCATCGATTAGCCACATCAGGCGTGCTTTTTGCCGATTTGCCCGCAAACCGCGATCGCGATAAAGCTCTAAAATAGCAATGCACAAGCCCACAACATCGCTGGGTGCAACCCAAGCGTTTAGCGGTACGGCGGCTTCACAGCGTTTGGCGGAGAAGAAGCCGCCGACTAAGACGTTGAATCCTAATATTCCATCTTTATATGCGGGAACGAAGGCGATATCGTTGATTTCGGCATGGACGGAGTTGTCGCGACATCCAGCGATCGCAATATTAAATTTGCGGGGTAGGTTGGTAAAGGCGGGGTTGCCTTCGCCGTTGTTGGTGAGTCTGTCTTGCACTTGACAGCAGAGTCCCCGCGTATCTATGAGTTCGTCTGCGTCAATACCCGCTACGGGTGAGCCGGTGATGTTGCGGACGTTATCCATGCCAGACTGGATGCTGGTTAAGCCCGCTGATTTCAGCTTACAGAAAATATCGGGTAAGTCTTCTATGCGAATACCGCGCAGTTGGAAGTTTTGTCTGGTGGTGATGTCGGCATTGCCGTCACAGCCGTATCGTTGTACGATTTCGGCTAGGGTTCGCATTTGATTTGTGGTAATGATGCCGTTGGGCAGTCTCATCCGCATCATGAATTTGCCAGGAGTGACGGGACGGAAGAATATGCCTAACCACTTGAGCCGATGCTCTCTGTCGGTTTCATCCATTGCTTCCCAGCCCATCCTGGCAAAGTCTTCTAGCTCGGCTTTGACTGCTAAGCCATCTTTTTCGGCTTTAAATTTTTCAAATTTGTTCAGACTTGCCGTTGCTGTGGCTGCGTTAATCATGTATAATACCTCGTTGCCTACGGCCTCTTTTGGTGACCGCTTGTTTACTTGTGCGGAGCTAGAACCTGCAAATGGTCTTCGGTGCTAAATAGGAAGCCCGATCCTTAAGCCAGTGTTATTTTTTTTAATCTGACTGTTTCTTTGTATTAAGCTTATGGGACTATATGTTTCAATTCGTATCTTTAATTACAAAATCTTTACGATTATGAAGTTATTGCATAGATATTATGCTTTTTTCACATCTCTACCTACTAAGGGAGATTGATGGGCAATGCTTTATTCAAAAATCGAATAGCACATATTCGACAAAGACATGAATTGCAAATTTCTGTAGCGAAATTTACAAAATACCACTTGTAAGCTGAATACCTTGGGAGACAAGAGGGGCAGAGGGGCAGAGGAGAAAATAAATAAAATGTTCTTATTATGAACAAAAGCATCAGAACTCCTCATAGCCGGAAGATGGTTGAGCTTAAATCGAAGGGGAAGCTAAATTGATGATGTTGAAGGTTGTAGAAGAGGCGACTATTGCAGCAGAACAAGAAAACTGGTCATTGCTAAATCAATACCTCCGCGAGCTTATAGAGGGTGAAAATTTGGCAGCGATCGATCGCAAACAGGTGCTAAATTGGGCCTTGGAAATTCTGTCAGCGGGGGATTTTCAAGAACGCTGGGATGTGGCAAAGGTTTTTCCCAACTTGGGAAATGGGGCTATAGATCCTCTGATTGCGATCTTGTCAGACGAAGAAGCAGACGAGGAATTGCGCTGGTTCGTGGCGCGTATACTGGGAGGGTTCGATCGCCCAGAAGTAATTATCGCTCTAGTCGAAATCCTGGAAACCTCCCAAAGCGAAGAATTAAGCGCGATCGCAGCTGAAGCGTTGGCTAATTTGGGCCAATCGGCAGTTGTAGCTTTGACGGATTTGTTAACAAAAGAGGAGACGCGGTTGTTGGCAGTGCGATCGCTTTCCCATATCCGCCGTTCGGAAATAATTACGCCCCTCTTAGGCGTCGTCCACGACAAGCAAGAGTCGGTGCGTGCGGCTGCTATTGAAGCGCTCAGCAGTTTCCACGACCCCCGCATACCCCCCGTACTGCTAGAGGCTTTGAAGGACATCGCTGCGCCAGTTAGACGCGAAGCTGCGATCGGTTTAGGTGTCCGATCTGACTTACTGGAAGAATTGGATCTCGTCAACCAAATCGTACCCCTGCTTTGGGATTTCAAAGAAGAAGTTTGCGCTGCTGCTGCAAGTACGCTGGGACGCCTGGGAACTGATGCTGCCGCCGATGCGCTATTCCAAGTGCTGCGATCGCCAAACACTCCCATATCGTTACAACTGCAATGCGTCCGTTCTTTAGGCTGGATTGAGACACCAAAAGCTTTAGCATATTTGCAACAAGCACTTAGCTTTGAGCCGGTAGCTATATATCAGGAAATCGTGACAGTTTTGGGGCGAGTGGAACAGCCAGATTTAGCACCAATAGCTGCTGAAATTTTAATCGAAGCTTTGAAATCTCAGCATCTTGCGGCTCAACATCCCAGCGTAAAACAAGCTTTGGCAGTGAGTTTGGGGCAGCTTAAGAATCCTCAAGCTATAGATCCTCTGATCGAGCTGCTGGCAGATCCGGATTTGGGAGTAAGGCTGCACGCCACCTCTGCCCTTAAAAAATTCCCCAGTGCGATCGAACAATTACACCATATCGCGGCGGACAAAAATCTCATGCCGGAACTCAAACAAGGAATTGCGATCGCGCTACAGGAATTTTAGATTTTAGATTTGCATTCTAAAATCTCAAATCTGCAATTCCTCATTCCTCTGGTTGTATCAAATTCTACTAAAATGCAGCCGCAGATCGGCTAATGTTGTGGCAAGACCTAATTGTAATGCGGGCTACATCATCATGCGCGTCGAGCAGTTGCAGGCATTCCTGGCGATCGCTGAAACCGGCAGCTTTCAGCAAGCCGCGCGAAAATGTGGCGTCACCCAATCCACGATCAGTCGGCAGATTCAGTCGCTGGAGACAGATGTGGGTCTGTCGCTATTTCACCGGAGTAACCAGGCAAAGTTAACTCTGGGAGGCGAACGCTTTTTACCTCGTGCCCGGAAAATCTGCCAGGAGTGGGAAAATGCGACACAGGAATTAGCAGAGTTATTGGCAGGGAAACAGCCAGAACTTTGTGTGGCTGCTATTCCTTCGATCTGCGCTTATAACTTGCCGCCAGTATTGCAGAAGTTCTGTCAAGACTACCCAGCAGTACAATTGCGAGTTACTTCGCTAGGTAGCGATCGCGCTTTGAAAGTCCTTAAAGATGGGCTTGTCGATGTAGCTATTGTCATGAATAATCGCTTTTTAACCGCCAGCCCGGAAATGATCGTTGATGTGCTTTACAATGAACCGATTGAGGTTTTGATGGCGGTAAATCATCCGCTTACGCAGTACGAACGAGTACCGTGGTCTGAAATAACCCGTTATCCGCAAGTGGTGTTTAAGGTTGGCTATGGAATGCAACGTTTGATATCTGACCAATTTCAGCGTCTGGGTGCAACTATGAATGCAGTTTTGGAACTGAATACGCTTGATGCCTTTAGAGGTATGGTGCGCCAAGGAGATGCGATCGCTTTACTGCCCAAAACAGCCCTTTTTGACGCCCATTACGATCCAAGTCTAGCAGTGCGATCGACTGGCGAACCAACTTTAAAGCGTCAGGTGGTATTGGTAACAAGTTGCGATCGCATTCAAATTCCACCAATTCAGCATTTTCGCAACCTCGTTCACAAGTTAATCGGCATCCAAACCGAACCGCTAGCGATCGCACCCACTACCAGTATCCCCGCTTCTTTACCTCGTAGTATTGCAATATAGTCATTAGTCATTAGTCATCGGTCATTGGATCAGAGAAAATCTATAACCGATGACTAATAACAAATGACAATTAACAATTAACAACCAAGAACTTCTTCTATGAGCAAAGTTTTTAGAGAATTGTTGAAAAAAGTTGGTAGCGGTACGCATACCGGCGAAGATTTGAGTCGAAAGGAAGCAGCAGAAGCAACCCGGATGATGTTGGTTGGGGAAGCAACTCCAGCACAAATTGGGGCTTTTATGATTGCCCACCGTATCAAGCGTCCCACTGGTGAAGAATTAGCTGGAATGCTGGATGCTTATGACGAACTGGGACCGAAACTGCAACCATGCGATCGGTTTAAGTCAGAAGTGGTAGTTTTGGGTATACCTTATGATGGGCGATCGCGCACGGCACCGATCGGTCCGCTGACAGCTTTAATCCTAACCGCAGCTGGAGTGCCAGTAATTATGCACGGGGCCGATCGAATGCCTACCAAAGAAGGTCTTCCCCTAATTGATATCTGGCAAGGGTTAGAAGTTGATTGGACTAAATTATCTCTAGCACAAACTCAGCAGGTTTTTGAAAGTACAGGACTGGGATTTGTCTATTTGCCCCAACATTTTCATTTAGCAGCTGAATTTGTTTCCTACCGCGACCAAATTGGCAAGCGTCCTCCCTTTGCCACGATGGAATTAATGTGGTGTCCCTACGCGGGAGATGCCCATATTGTGTCTGGATTTGTTCATCCGCCCACCGAAAATATGTTCCGAGATACCTTCGCCTTGCGGGGAATCCAGCATTTCACGACAGTAAAAGGGTTAGAGGGCAGTTGCGATTTGCCGCGCGATCGCACCGCCATTATCGGCATTGCTAAACCAGACGCCGAATTTGAACGCCTGCATTTAGCACACAATGATTATGGTTTTAGTAACAAGAATCCCTCTCTTGATTCCACTGCCGAATTAATTGAACAGATGCAATCCGTGTTGCAAGTAAAACCCTCGGAAATGATGCAATCTGCCATCTGGAATGGAGGTTTTTACCTGTGGAATTCTGGCGTTTCTCCAGATATGCACTCCGGTATAGCAGAAGCAACAGCCTTACTCACCAGCGGACAGGTTGTTAAAAAACTTCAGGAAATTCGTAAAGCTGTCGCCTCTTTCCAAATAGTATCTGTTTAGTTGGCATATTCAGTTATATTATATCTGGTATGTTGTTGCGCTTCAGCGCTCTTTAAGATAGCGCCCAAGCGCAACAACATACCTGAAAATTTTTATTATAGGCGATCGCAATCCTCTTTCTTGTTTGCAATATTCCACAATCGACATTAGAATGAGTGATATCATGTCCTTACGCATCGGTTACCTAAAAAATTCCTGTGATTATTCCTATCTGCGTTCATCTGCATTCATCTGTCTTCATCTGCGGTAAAAATGTAACCAACGATGACAACAGACAATTAGACGATCTCACTCATGTACCAACGATGCCACCGGACTTGATATGAAATAGCTTCACCACGCTAGGCTTAGTCACTTTCCCCATCGCGTTGCGTGGTAGTTCTTCAACAGCAAGAATTTGGGTGGGAACTTTGTAGGTAGCCAGTCGTTCTTTTCCCCAATTTCTGAGAGTTTCCAAACTCAAATTAGTTCCCGATTTCAATACCAAAGCTGCACAAACTCTCTCACCCCATTCTAGATCGGTAACCCCAACAACTGCACAGTCCTGAATATCTGGATGAGTTCGCAGCACTTCCTCAATTTCCAAAGCCGAAACTTTATAACCTCCAGTTTTGATGATATCCACGCTAATTCGACCAAGGATGCGGTAATTATCATTTTCAACGACTGCGAAATCCCCTGTACAAAACCAACCGTCGCGAAAAGCTTTTACCGTTGCTTCCGGTTTTTGCCAATATTCCAGAAAAACTCCTGGCCCTTTGACTTGTATTTCTCCCGGCGTTCCCGGAGAAACTAAATCTCCGTTTTCATCCACTAATCTAACTTCAACTTGAGGTAAGGGTTTGCCAACATATCCAGCGAATCTTTCACCATGTAAAGAGTTAGATAAAGCCATGCCAATTTCCGTCATACCGTAGCGTTCGAGCAGAAAATGACCGCTGATACTTTGCCATTTTTCTAATACTTGGACGGGTAAAGCTGCCGATCCTGAAACCATCAGACGCATTTTAGCACAGCCATCGGATATCCTTTTTTTGCGTTCGCTATCTGCGGCTTCCCAAGCTGCAATCAGCTTGACATAAATCGTCGGTACAGCCATAAATAGAGTTAAGTCACCGTCGCTAATACGATCGCAAACTATTTGAGCATCAAATTTAGGTAATATATGGCACTCAGCACCACTCCACAAGGCGCAAGTTAGCACGTTAATAATCCCATGAATGTGGTGAAGCGGCAGGACGTGCAAAATGCGATCGTCCGATGTCCATCCCCAAGCGGAAATCAAGCTAGTCACTTGCGCTTGAATATTGTGATGTGTGGTAACTACACCCTTGGGTTTACCAGTTGTGCCGCTAGTATAAAGGATTAGCGATCGTCTGGCGATATCAATTTCTGGGAGTAAACCAACTTCAGGGAGAGTTTCCGAAGTGAGAATAAATCGCAAATTTCGCTCTTGTGCGATCGGACCCAATAAAGCCTCGAAATCTGGATGAGCAATGACAATTGATGCACCTGAGTCTGCAATAACATAGTCTAACTCAGGTTTTGGATGCCCTACACACAAATGTACCGCCACCCCACCCGCACGCCAAATTCCCCATTGTGTAGCGACATATTGAAATCCTGAAGGAATGAGAAAAGCAACTCGCTGCTCTTGTAAATCTTCTATATTATCCAGAAGTTTGGTAGCAATTTGAGCAGAAGTTTGGAGCAAATTATGATATGTAAATGCTCCTTCAGTGGCGACAATGGCGATTTTGTTTGGGTTTTGGTTAGCTCGGTCAATTAGTGGGAGATTCACGTTAGCTAAGCGGTTTAGGATTGATTGAATCTGGTTACTGAAATAATAGCATTTCGAGGTATCTTCTCTAACTTCAGGTGACTTTCTCCTGGAAGGCTTATGTGGCGGTAAACAGACCCTTAACCTTCCCGTTATGCGGCAACTATCGCCAATTATCCAACCTATTTCCCTACCAAGTGATTGAATTCAAGACGATTCGGTGAGCTAATCTTCAGCATCCGATCTGGACGGTTATGAGTGCCAATAGATCGTTCAGTGCGTGTTTTTTTCTTGGAAATGCTGATGTCCCTGATGCTGACGAAACGATACTTATAACGTTGGAGAAAATCTTGCTGATTCCAAAATGACTGACCAATTTCCCGACAATAAGCAACAAAACACTGCGCTCCTTTAAGTTGTTGAATAATGTCTGTCTCCGATCCCCCTTTCCCTGCCTTCATCTCAATACAGAGAATGACTTTTTTATTGTCAGTATCAGCAATGATGACAAAATCCGCACGTTTACATTCACCATGATTTCCTTTAAAAACCGTATTCGGTGAGCTAAAAGTATCTGCCTTGATAATTATGACCTCATCATTAGCAGGCATCCCATAAATAGTTACGGAATAGTTGGCGGGCGGAGGTTCTGCGAGTGTGACCTGCTTTTTGTTGTGGCGATCTTCCAATGGTATTGTAGCGGTTTTCTGTATCATCTCTTTGAGGATAGCAATATCGGACATTAATCCTCACCCCAGACTATTGCTTCCTGAATCCGGTTCATCGTTTCAATAGTTGTATCAAAACTGCGAGCTTCTATACCCAATTCCGGGTCGATCTCTGCTGGTGTCAGGGTTTGGCATTTAGTTTTTTTTGTCTTCCCATCTATTTTTATCAGTGCCTCTTCCGCAATATAAACTTTGATTTTTTCAGCAGAGATCAGTTCTTCTTCTCGATAACCTTCTTCTTCAGCAATTCGTTTGAGATGAGGTTTATCATGGTTGAGCATGATTAACGTATTCAATTCTTTAACAATGTAATCGCTGTGGGTAGTGATAAAAACTTTAATGCCGAGGTTTACCAATCGGGCGAAAAGTCTAGCGACGCGACGCTGGTTTTCGGGGTGTAGGTTCAATTCTGGTTCATCTACCATCAGTAAATCCCCAAGCTGGGCTTCATGTCTGAGGTAAAAGCCAATATCTAATAGAGAACGCACCGCACTAGAACTTTGATCCATAGAAAGCTTGACCCGTTTACCTTTCGGCACATAATAAAGCTCATCGTTGCGAGTAACTGTGTACTCCCCGCCGATAATATCAGCAAAATCTGTCAGTATATCAGGATGATTCTCAGCAATGAAACTGCTTTTTTTGAAAATTGTCTCCAGTTCTCGCGTAAAATCCACATTTGTTTTTATTGGCAGAGCATAATCTTGATAGACCTTAAATAAAAGCTCCATTGGATTGATATTATTGTTAGCTTGACCCATTTCTTCCAGCAAACGATTGCGAGCAAAATTCAATTCTTTGCGAAAAATAGCCGCACCTGTTCGCTCTGCACTAGCGATAAAAGGGCGAGGAATCAGTTTAGCAAAAATTATCTCTTTCAGTGCATCACCAATGGTGCGCTTAAGTATCTCAATGGGTATTTTTACTTTTTCTTTCTCAACTAGCAGAGTGACAACTAATTCTCTACTATCTTCACTTTTTGTAATCGAAAACAATTCGGCATTGGCAGATCCTATTCTTAGCTCAAACCTGCCTTTCAAACTAATATCTTCGATCTCCAATTTTACCTGAAATTCTGTTTCTTTAAATCGTTCAGCCTGGGCTGCAAAAATTTTAGGTAATTCCTTGGTATATGCTTGACAACCTTTAGCAATAATTTGCTCAGACTTTTCCACATATTCTTGTATATCAAGATGAATTACGCCATCAGCAAGGAGTTGCTCAATCTTGTTATCGTTGATTTCGATCGAAAACATCCGCCGCCAAGTATACAAAAAACCAAACAGAGCGTAAGTGGCGTAAGTTTTGCCAGTATTATTGCAACCACACACGATCGTCAGGTTGCCAAGGGTAAATTCGGCTTGCTTTAAAACACCAAGATTTTTGACTTTTATTTTCATTACCCTATTCCTTTAGCGATCTCCCTTACCATTACTCTACACTCATTTATAAGCCCAAAAATTGCTGCGATTTGGGCGATCGTACTCAGAAAACACCTTATGCCGAGCGCAACAATTCCTAATACCGATCGTATATTTAGCCGCTACGCGACTAACCCATCCTACCCAATCTCTCGTTCTTTAGGTTCATCCTTCGGTGGATTAGGCGGACACCAAAACAGGTTTTTGCTAGACACTCCAAGGGTTTCAAGAATAGAACGCATGATATCTGTGCAGTGCATCCAATATCCCAAATCCTCGTACATCCGATCGGGATTGAACTCCAGATTATAATGTCGCACGTTGGAAAGTCCTAAAAATTCCTTAGAAGATTGCGGGGAAATTAGCAGAAGGTGGAATGGCTTCCCCTGGCATTTTGATTCAAGCTTGTTTAGCAGATCGCTCACATAGTCACGATTTGTATGTCCCGTGCGAACAAACAGCACCTTGTCGCACTTTCTTAGCGTATACCAGAAACGTTTCGATCGGGCCGTGTAACGAACGCGCATTCGTTCATATACGGGAAACATATTGTTGGCGGGGTCGTCTGTCTCCTCCACTTCATGGGCGAAAGATAGCCCCGTCCACTTGCTGTGGTATATCCTCCCTGCATCAGGATCGTAGTGCAACAAATCGGGGTTCCACATATCATTAAAACCAGTCTCGATCATATCCGCGACATCCCCAAGATTAGTGGTTCGCGTTAGATCGAAAGGAAAGGCTGGCCCATCGTATTCCATTTTGTATAAAAGCATCCGAGCAGCACAACGATCGCCTAAAGGTAAAATTGCCACACGGCTAATGTCGGATAATTTACACTTGTATTCAAAAAGTATTGAGGACTTAGGCGGCACTTTTACACGGCTTTCCAGTCCGTCCTTGCCAATCATCATAGTGCGAAATGGCGCGTCGGGATCGAGCGTATCTTCATAAACACCCGATCGCATTTCTTTGAGGGAGCTACGTACCTCCGGCCACATAGGCTGGATATTATATTCGTGATCTGATTCGTTGATGATACGCAGGAGGCAATCGCTTTCTTTCAGAAGTCCCAGATGCCCGTCGTAGAATAAAGTTTGCGAAACTGTTGGCGAAAAGAAATGATTGGCGGCTAAATATTCCACGTCACCAGCAGGGGGGATATTCACCATAGTTTCGATCCTGCCATCCTCTCGCACCCAAAAGAAGGGGAGGATATTTGATTGTACATTCTTAGCAATGTAAATACCGGGTATTAATCCAGCTTTGCTTTGAATAATTGCTTGCAGTTCTTCCCAATAAGCAGCGATCGTGTAAGTATGTTTTGATGTATTAATAACCCGAAAACTCTTCTCTTCTTGACAGACAAAAATGTGGAAACCCCAGTTATCGCGGTAAATTGGTACTTCCTGCTTCTGTTGTGGAAGTTGTTTTTCTTTGTTCAATTTGTCTTTGCCTACCTCAAAGAGGCTGATGTCGATCGCCTCGGACATCAAACGGTGTCCTGCCATGTTAGGATGAGCCGGGTCGGACGACGTACCCGGTTTCCAACGCCCCGCCCCATCATCCACAGCGTCAAGCCAATTCAGCACAAAAGGGCCCCAACTTAGCATCCGGTTGTGGGTATCTCGCAACAGCCAATTATGTTCCGACCTATAATCCCCATTCGGGTATACTGCGCCTAGAATTGGCATAGCTCCCAATTCCTTGGTCATTTTCACCAGTTGCTGCAATCCGCTTTCAAAACGCCGTTGCACCGCCCGTCGTTGGTGAGGGGGACAATAAGCTAGCCCCTCGTTACCAAGAGAGAGCGCAATAATCACGATATCCGGTTGTTCTGGCGCGACTACCAGGGGAAACCTGTCAATTGTGGTGCTGACATTGGCACCCACCTCAGACAGATTCACCAGTATATGTCCGTATTTTTCATGCAATGCTTGCTCCAGATGCCACGCCCAGCCCCTCAACAACCATGAATTGCATCCTACGCCTACAGAACTGCCAACGATCGCGATTTTCAGACCCCGATCTCCTTTGGTGAGTGGCTTTTGGGCAGTAGGCTCCTTAAAATATCCGTAGGGAGAAGGCTGCGCGTCACCGAACCAGCTATCTTCTACAATGATGGTGGATGGCGGTCGGTCAGATTCGATCGGTATCCAACGGTTCGCTGCCAAAGCTTCCCATTTGACGCTACCATCTGCCCGGAGTAGCACGTACTTGTATTCGATGTTTTGGCGAACGGGTGACTCCAACGACGAAGGAATATCAATTTCAATGTCTGTCCACCATAAAGGGTAGCACTCGCCACTACTGCATAAATTTACGCACTTGGTTACGTCCCACAATCCTAACTCAGGAGTCGAACCGACGAGTCCGATTAATTCTCCCTTTTGCGTGTGCGCCCTTATCTGGAACCGATACATAAATTATGTCTCTTCTGGTGTTTAAGAATGCAATGCCAGACAAAAAAGGTTCTTTCATGTCAAATATGCTGCTTTGGACACGGCATAATTAAATCTTTTGTACGATCGACATATTTATGATGCCGTGTCCCACAAAAATGTTCATAAAGAACATAGCATCATGATTCCGAAAAACCCGTACAGGTAGCGTGCTTAAGAGTATCTTTCTCCAGCTTTGGCTGCCTTGAAGATATCACGTCTAATCCTCAAGGTCTGTCTTGGAGATCACTTTGAGCGGGAATTTATGGTTATTCCTTTTCTGGTATAAGCTTGTACTCAGTATCTCAGCAACCAATCAATTATGAGAAGTCCAAACTCAAAACCTTCTGTTGCTGCTGTTATCCTAGCTGGCGGTAAAAGTTCTCGCATGGGAGAGGATAAGGCTCTTATTCCTTGGGATGGCACACCTCTTTTGCAAAAAGTATGTAAAGTGGCAGATGAGTGTTGCCAGCAGGTTTACATTCTCACTCCCTGGCCCGATCGCTATCTATCTATTGTTAAACCAGAGTATAAATTTTTACAGGATTCTAACCCAGATCAGGGGCCATTGGTTGGCTTGGCTGAGGGACTGGCTCAAATCTCTGCTGACTGGGTGTTACTTTTAGCCTGCGATTTGCCTTTACTCGACCCAATTATTATCCAGAGTTGGGTAAGTCAGCTAACTCAATTACCTAGTGATGTTTTAGCTTTTGTACCGAAGCAGGATCGACTTTGGCAACCTTTGTGCGGTTTTTATCGGCGGGAAGCTTTACCAGAGTTGCAGAACTTTATTCGGCAAGGTGGGCGATCGTTTCAAACTTGGTTAGAACAAGTGCCTGTGCAGGTTATTCCAGTGAGCGAACAGTGTCGTGATATGCTGTGGAATTGCAATACACCTAGCGATCTGCATCATTAATTATAGCTAGGGGCTAGGAGTTAGGGGCTAGGGGCTAGGGTCAGAAGGGTCTAAATCAAGGGTTTTAGGAATTGAGAATTTCCTAACCGCCTTGGCGGTTGCAATACGTTAAAAAACTTATCCTCACATCTATCTTTAGATAGAGCTAATTATCAACTGGCATATACCTCTAGTATGAGGTGTGAAAGCTACAGGTTATGAGAAGATAATGTGATATAAGTTACGCAAATTTTGTGTTGCCAAACACAAATGGATAAAAATAATACAAGTAAAATCGTCATTTGGGCTACCATTGACCCCGAATGCGTTAAACAAAGAATTAGTAGAATAAATGACCGAATTGAAGCAGTTTTGAGAAAATACAAGTTTGAGCGTTAACCCAGGCACAAAACATTTCGTTATTCAAATTCCCATCAAAGTTTTTTGATCGATAAGCGCCTACGTCAGACTAATGCTAATAACCGGGTAACTGTCAAATCTGTTAGGCAGTTGATCGTAGCGATGCACTTCTTGAAGGCTGTTTTTGTCGTCTACCAAGACAACTGTGGGAGAGTGGTTTTTCAATTCTTCTGGGGTGAATTGCCCGTAAGTCATGATAATGATGCGATCGCCCTTCATCCCCAACCGCGCCGCCGCACCATTGAGTTCGATCGCGCCTGACTGACGCGGAGCTGCGATCGCATAAGTAATAAACCTTTCTCCATTGGCAATATTGACAACCTGCACCTGTTCGTAGGGTAATATCCCCGCAGCATCCAACAGGGTTTCGTCGATACTGATACTCCCCATGTAGTTGAGGTTGGATGCTGTGATGGTACAGCTGTGAATTTTGGCTAAAAGGAGCGATCGGTGCATCGATTTTAGATTTTAGATTTTAGATTTTAGGTTAGTCATTAGTCATTTGTCATTGGTTATTCGCAGAATTATACTAATGACTGATGACTAATGACTAATGACAAAAAGTCTAAACCAGACCTTTTTAGCTAACAGCTTTAATGCACTTTTCGACCAAGGGCATTACGTGATCGACATCTTGCCAACCCAAAATTTCGACAGCCTTCTTCTCTAGATTTTTGTAACTTTTGAAGAATTCCGCAATTTCGTGCAAGCGGTGCGGTTGCAAATCTTTAAGAGATCTAACTTCGGCGTAGCGGGGGTCTTTTTCGGGCACGCAGAGAATTTTCTCATCGCGATCGCCCCCGTCAATCATTTCTAGCATCCCGATCGGTCGTGCCGCAATCACACATCCTGGGAAGGTTGGCTCATCCATCAGAACCATACCATCAAGCGGGTCGCCATCATCAGCGAGAGTGTTTGGCACAAAACCATAGTCATAGGGGTACTGCACAGAAGAATATAGCACTCGGTCTAAGGCAAAGGCTTGCAGTTCTTTGTCGTACTCGTATTTGTTTTTGCTACCGGCGGTAATCTCAATCAAAACGTTAATCAGACCCGGTTTGGGTTGGGCAGGAATGCGGGATAAGTCCACAGTGGAACTCCTAAGTTTACAGCAAATACGGGGTGAGGCGAAGTGCAACTCGTGAAGAGTCTCGGCAACCGCTTCTAAAAACCTACAGAAATCTGTAAATCAAACTTAGCGATCTATGTTTCGCCTAGATCAAGTGCTATAAGCTTCCTGATTGCTCAGGTTGGCCTGATCTTCCCAGTTAGAGACTGCTAAAATTAGCAGAGGACTTGAAATATTTGGTTTTTTGATGATTAGTTTGTGCCAAGTGTTTCTGTGGTTTTCACGCCAAGTAAGCTTTAGCAACCCGCACTAATCAAGCGTTTTTCCAGTTTATCACGATTGTTGCTCAGGCCGTCAAAGTCTGAAAAAATCTAGAGAATTCTAGATTTTTAGGCTACTGTTTTAAACCCTCGTATAGCATTATTCTAGGGGAATAGCGGTTACCAAGTCTTCAGTGGAGTACTAAACCGCTTGCCAAAATATTTAGAACCCCACCCTAACCCTCCCCGTCCACGGGGAGGGGACAAGAATTTTCCGCCCTGTGGACG
>CASBRD010000286.1 GCA_949128025.1 Oscillatoriales cyanobacterium PMM_0008
AGACAGAGGTTCCTACAAACAATGGGAGGAAAATAACATCTCTCCCCAGGTAGTGTTTGAAATTTTATCGCCAGGAAATCGACTCAAAGAGATGACCAAAAAACTCCTCGTTTATCAACAATATGGAGTTGAGGAATATTATATCTACGATCCAGATGAAGTGGAATTAACCGGATTGATAAGATCTGGGGATAGATTAGCAGAAATTGAGGCAATTAATGGTTGGATAAGTCCGCGATTGGGGATAAGATTTGAACTGACATCTGATACTCTCGAAATTTTCCGTCCCGATGGACAGCGATTTCTTACCTCTGTTGAACTCGATGGATTACGGGAACAGGAACGACAACGCGCTGAGGATGCGATCGCACAACTGGAAGCAGAAAAACAGCGATATCAAGCGTTAATAGCGCTGTTGCGAGAAAAAGGGATCGATCCAGAACAATTGTAGGCGATTAAAGTCATAAGCTGTCGCGCATCTAAATTTTAGTTAGGGACGGGCGAGACGCCCATCCCACAAGAATTTCATTAAATTGACTGTAAAATTTAGGTGCGTAGCAGCTTAAACCAGTAGGATCGCGGAAAACACTGACGTAGATCACAATTTTGCTATGAATGGCATCACAAGATACTAGAGATTCCCGTCACTCAAAGGCTCTTTAAAAAATCTCATACTAGGTGTTATAGATCAGTAATTTCTCGGATGTGCTATGGAACTACTGCATGAAGGCGGTTTAATAAACGCTGAAAACTGGATGGAGCGACCAGAAAAAGTGCAGGAGAACCTGAATGCGCGCACGATAAATCTGGCACCAACCTACCGAAAATCAGAAAAAACAATTCCTCAGCAAGTGCGGATAGAGGAAGTACCGCGTGAAACTATAATGTCTATTTGTCAGGCGTCTGGCAAGCAAGAAAGTAGCAAACCGAGACGCAGTTTGAATTCTACACTGCAAGAATTAACTTTTTACTCCCAAAGCATTGAATGTAACAGTCCCGCAGAGGAAGCAGCGAAGCTTTTGAAAGCCAACCCTTTGCTTCCTGGCATCATCATCACCGATCGCGGTAAATTGGCTGGGATGATTTCGCGACGGCGTTTTTTTGAGCAAATGAGCCGTCCTTTTGGCTGGGATTTATTTTCAAAACGACCTGTTCTGGCGCTGTATCGCTTTGTTCAGGCTGAAATTTTAATGTTGCCGAGCGATACTTCCATTGTGGCCGCAGCTAGGCAGTCTTTGCAGCGATCGCCAGATTTGCTCTACGAACCGATTATCGTGCAAGACGAGCAAGGAATTTCCAAAATGTTGGACATCCATCAGCTACTCTTAGCTCAATCGGAAATTCATGACTCGGTAGCTGAGGCACTCCGGCAAGCTGAAGCCAAATATCGGAGTATTTTTGAAAATGCCGTGGATGGCATCTTCCAATCAACTCCGGACGGGCGCTACCTCACCGTTAATATAGCGCTCGCACAGATCTATGGCTATGACTCGCCGGAGGAACTGATACAGAGTTTCACTGACATCGGACTGCAACTTTATGTTGACCCCAACCGGCGGGCCCAGTTCATTGCTACCATCGAAGAATACGAATCCGTATCCAAATTTGAGTCTCAGGTTTATCGCAAAGACGGCAGCATTATCTGGATTTCCGAAAATGCCCGCGCCGTCCGAGACGCCGACGGTACTCTAGTTTATTACGAAGGTACTGCGGAAGATATCACCGATCGCAAACTCTCAGAAGAAGCTTTGCGAGAATCGGAAACGCGATCGCGAAAACAAGCGGCTGAACTCGAACAAACTTTACACGCACTCCAAAAAACTCAAACTCAACTAATTCAGACCGAAAAAATGTCCAGTTTGGGGCAGTTGGTTGCTGGAGTTGCTCACGAAATTAACAATCCCGTCACCTGTATTTACAGCAACCTTCCTCACGCCAATCAATATATAGAAGATTTACTGAATCTCGTCAAGCTTTATGCTAAGCACTATCCCGAACCCCATGAGGAAATTGAAGATAAGGCGGAAGCGATCGATCTAGAGTTCCTGAGAGAAGATTTGCCTAAAATCATGTCTGCAATGCACCAAGGATCGGAGCGCATTAGCGAAATTATTTTGTCGCTGCGAAACTTCTCCCGTATGGATGAAAAGCAAATGAAGCCAGTTGACATTCATCAGGGAATTGATAGCACTCTGCTAATCTTGCACCATCGCATCAAAGGGACGGCAGGACATCCTGAAATTCAGATAATTAAAGAGTACGGCAAACTGCCGCCGGTAAAGTGCTATTTGGGACAAGTCAACCAAGTATTTATGAATCTGCTTAGCAATGCAATTGATGCCCTGGAAATGGGGACAGGGAAAAATAACCAATTCCCAATTCCTACAATTTGGATTAGCACAGAAGTTATAGATGATTTCGTAAGCATACGTATTGCCGACAACGGGCCTGGGATGACTGAAGAAACCCACAGAAATATGTTTGAACCCTTCTTTACAACGAAACCCGCTGGCAAAGGCACTGGTCTTGGTTTGTCTATCAGTTGTCAGATTATTGAAGAAAAACACGGTGGGAAATTAGAATGTACTTCCACACCGGGGCAAGGCACAGAGTTTACGATCTTGCTACCGTAAATCCTACGCGATCGCAATTCCAATTTACGGTAGTGGGTAGTGGGTACTGGGTGTCTTGACCAATTTCAGATTTCAGATTTCAAATTTCCAATTTCAAATTTCCAATTCAAGCAGAAATTTGAAATCTGCAATTCTTCAATTTGAAATTTACCCATACCCCATGCCCCATTGCTACCCTGGATTCGACGCAAGGTCACTCGAATCGGTTCGATCGTTTTTGTGGCTGTGCTTACCGCCTTCACGACCAATCTCAGCCATATGCTCGCGGTCTTTGCTCACCGTTTGACCGCCCTTGCGACCAGCTTCTCTAGCCTCTTCAGGTGTGAACTCGTGGGCGGTTCCCTTTTGGTGTGCCGCTTGTCCTCCCTTACTAGCGATTTCCCGTTGCTTCTCTTTGTCCATAGAAGCAAATCCACGCTTGCTTTTCTCTGCCATAATATTCTCCTTGTGTTGCCAGCTTTTTTTATTATGCTCTTACAGGCTAAGTCTGCTAAGTTTGCTTAATCTTCTGCCTGTAGAAAGAACTAACCGCCTTGGCGGTTGCTATACAAGCTAAAGCATCATCAGTGTTATAAGTTTTATTAAAAAATGTTGCTAAATAAGAAAATAAATATTAAAAAACTGTAAAGTGGGTAGAAAAATATAATTTTTTTTGATACGACTTACGCATTGAGGCAGGGGTGCAGCGGTGTAAGGGTACTGGTGAGAAGGTTGGCTCTCCCGTAGTTGAAGCGATCGCAAAATATTATGAACTACAGCGATAGCTTGTAGCGTAAAGATTGTCGGCCTTAGCTCTGGGAACGAAACCCAACTTCGACGTCTAAGTGGTTGGGTTATGCCTACGGCACGCTACGCGAACGCTTCACACGGGCTAGGGCCGACAACTAGATTAGCTAAAGTTATCACCCTAATTAGGGGGAGAGCCAAACACCGAAGAGTAGATTTCAGCAACCCAGGTAGGTAAAAAAATGGTAGGTAAAAAAATGGTAACTGAAGCTAAAGCAACCCGAAAAATCGAAGCCCCAGTCGAAAAAGCAAAGCAGAACTCACAATACGGCGCTTTGGAAAAGTTTTTCGCTCTCTCGCTGGATATGTTGTTCAGCGTAGGTTTGGATGGCTATATTAAGCAACTAAACCCAATGTGCGAAAAAACTCTCTTCTTCACAACTCAAGAATTTCTTTCCCTACCGTTGCTCGAATTTCTTCATCCCCAAGACCGCGAATCGACTGTTGCACAATTACAGAAACTTGGCAATGTAATAGACACTATTTCTTTTGATAATCGCTGTCTCTGCAAAGACGGTTCTTACAAATGGCTGTTGTGGAACGCCACCATATCCCAGGAGGAGCAATTAATTTATGTTGTTGCTCGCGACATCACGGCAAGCAAACAGGAAAAGGAAGCTTTGCAAGAAAGCGAAGAACGCTACCGCTTGTTAGTCGAAAGTGTAAAGGATTATGCCATTTATATGCTAGACCCCTACGGGTGCGTAATCAGCTGGAATCCAGGAGCCCAACGGATGAAACAGTATCGGGCAAACGAAATTATCGGTCAGAATTTCTCTTGCTTTTACCCCAGCGAAGAAATACAACGGGGTAAACCAGAAGAAGAACTAAGAGTGGCGGCAACTGAAGGTAGATTTGAAGATGAGGGTTTGCGCCTGCGTAAGGACGGGTCGAGATTTTGGGTTAATGCGATCGTGACAGCCTTGCGAGACAAAGACGGACAGCTACGCGGTTTCGCGAAGGTGACGCGAGACATCACCGATCGCAAGCTGGCACAAGAAGCATTGCAAAAGGCGCATGACGAGTTAGAAAAACGGGTGCAAGAACGAACGGCTGAGCTAACTGAGTCTAATGCTCTTCTGATCGAAGAAATCGGCGTTCGCAAGCGTACCGAGACGGCTTTGCGCCAATCAAAGGCGCGATTGAAAGACCAAACGAAGCAGCTAGAGGAGACTTTGCACGAACTTAATAGCACTCAAGCTCAACTAATTCAAAATGAAAAAATGTCTAGCTTGGGACAATTGGTTGCCGGGATCGCCCACGAAATTAACAATCCTGTCAGTTTCATTTACTGCAATCTCGATCATGCGAGTCGCTATGTGCAAGACTTGCTGCACTTGTTACGCCTTTACCAGCAAAACTATCCGCAAAGTCCGCCAGAAATTGAGGAAGCTATTGAGGCTATAGACTTGGATTTTCTGATGGAAGATATTGCCAAACTGTTCTCTTCGATGAAGCTAGGATCTAAGCGTATTCAGCAGATTGTTTTATCTTTGCGGAATTTTGCGCGTCACGATGAATCTGAGATGAAGTTTGTCAATATTCACGAAGGTATCGATAGTACCGTGAGTTTGCTGCAAAACCGCCTGAAGACAACAGATGGGCATCCGGGAATTCAGGTGATTCAAGCTTATGGGGATTTGCCTCTGATAGAATGCTATCCCGGATTGCTCAATCAAGTGTTTATGAATTTGCTGACTAATACAATTGATGCTTTGGAACTTCATCTTGATACTCGCACGATCGCTATTAGCACTGAAGTTCGGCATGGGACGGACATGGGGGATCGGGCTTGCCAATCAACAATTAACAGTGAACGATCGCCAATGAACCAATTCGCGGTCATCCGTATTGCTGACAATGGCCCCGGCATGACCGAGGAAGTCCGCCGGAAGCTATTTGACCCATTTTTTACCACGAAATCGGTTGGTCGGGGGATGGGCCTTGGCTTGTCGATTTCCTACCAAATTGTGGTAGAAAAGCACGGTGGTAAATTGACTTGTATATCCGAACCCGGTAAGGGGGCGGAGTTCTCGATCGAAATTCCGATTTATCAGTGCGATCGCCAGCCTGCCAAGTTGCAGTCGAAGCCAGAACCATCTACTCAGCAAAAATTAGCGCTAAGTTAAATAGGATCGCACAAGATACTATAATATTGGTTTTTGAGGATGCTTTCATGACACGATCGTCAAATAATAACGATTTTTCACAGCCCCCGCAACCTAATCGTTCATCAAACGTTTGGATTTGGATTGCGGCGGGTACAGGTTGCGGCTGTTTGGGTCTATTTGTTGTGATAGGGATTATTGCTGCCATTGCCTTGCCGAGTTTCCTCAACCAAGCCAATAAAGGTCGGCAAGCGGAAGCCAAACAATATGTCAGTTCTATGCTCAAAGCCCAGCAAGCTTACAGAATCGAAAAACCTACTTTCACTAATTCCTTGCCGGAATTAGGTGTGGGAATTAGGTCGGAAACAACGAATTATAGCTACAAGATTGTACCTCAGCCGGATAAGAGTAAGAGCGTAATGGTAACGGCTCAATCGAAGATAACGGGTTTGAAGAGTTATACTGGTGCCGTATTTACTATCAAAAAGGGCGCAAATATTACTACTGTTACAGTTATTTGTGAAAGCAATCTCTCTACCAGTACACCCCCGGTAATGCCAGCACCTCCCAAGTCCGAAAATAGTTTAATTCAATGTCCTTCAGGTTCCCAAAAATTATGAAAATTACCGATATAATTACTTGGTTTGAAAATTGGGCTCCTCCAGCTTGGCAAGAAAGTTGGGATAATTGTGGTTGGCAAATTGAGCCCGGTGTGTTGGATGAATCGGCGCGGGTGTTAATTTGTTTGACGCCGACTTTGGCGGTGATGCAGGAAGCAATTTTACTTCGGGATAATGGTATTCCAGTTAATTTGATTTTTGCTCACCATCCGCTGATTTTTAGTCCGCTGAAATCGCTACGCACTGGGAATCCTATTGCCGAAATGGTTAGACTTGCCTATACCCACAAAATCGGCGTCTACACCGCCCATACTAATTTTGACCAGGTTAATGATGGTACGGCTGATGTGTTAGCTCAATTGTTGCAATTAAAGCAAGTTAAGCCGATAACGCCAACCCAAGATGGATTGGGATATGGGCGCGTTGGATATTTGGAACCATCTCTTACTCTCCAGGAGTTACTAACTAAAATACAAACTCAGTTGTCTCCTCCCGATTTAATTTTTTCACCCGCAGAAGATTTAGAAAAAACTATTGACAAAGTAGCGGTCTTGGGCGGTTCGGGAGCTAGTTTTATTTCGGCTGTCGTGAAGACGGGGGCGCAAGCTTATCTGACTTCTGATTGTAAGTTTCATCAATTTCAAGAAGCACGCGATCGCGATCTTATCCTCATCGATGCGGGACATTATGCTACTGAAAGACCGGCGTGCGATCGGCTCGTGGAAAAGTTCAAAAATTTAGGTGTAGAATGGGTGCAATTAAGTCAAAAAGATGAAGATTTTCGACGATTTTACGGTGTATAAAACAGCCATACTCGCACGCGATCGATTACAATCTCGTCCACGCAAATCCATCCCCATTCTGACTTTAGCTGAGGACGCTTGTGAGGTGTAATAATTACCATTGTATTGGCAATTAAACTCAATTGATAAACCAAAAAAGGTAGACGCGACTCTTCCACCAAATGCAAAGCAAAGCTACAAACTATTAAACTATAATGCCTATTGCCAATAATTCCCGATGCAATTTCTTCAAATGTATATTTTTCCGCTAATTGACCAGTGCGTTTTAAATAGGCATTGTATGTGTATGGATCGATGCCATCAATATCGGTAGCGCCCAACTTTTTCAGTGTTAAAGTAACTTCGCCACTACCGCAAGCCAAGTCTAACACCTTTTGCAGATCGAGTTGCCATTTTTTAACAACCACTTCAATAATTTGCTGGATTATTAACTCGTGAGGATTTTTATAATCATCGCCAAATTTATTATAAAAACCTTCGACGCTGTATTCTTCATAGCCTTTTCTGATCGATTTGCGATCGGGCTGATAATCTGCTTCACCTAAGTTTTGCTTGCCCATAGTTTAAATTAACTTTACAATAGAAATAAAATACCCCAGAAACCAAGTTTATTAATTAGACTTGTAGGGATGATTTAGATTTGCTATATAAACTTTATATTATTTGGATAAAAATGATTTTTAATTTCTATATAAACTTTTGTATAAATTATATGTATTTGGATAGAAATTAGGGAGAATTGGGTCTGTAATATCTAGCCCACTGAACCTAGTGGCGATCGAAGTTGGAGCAAATTGCGGAAGTCTCCTTTATTACATCTCAAACCCTCGGTAATTCCCAAGTTTGTATTGCCGTACTTGATGGACTGGTTGATTTAAAACATCCATGTTTCCAAGGAGCAGACCTGACTGTGCTACCGACTCTGGTGAGCGGACAGGCAAAACCTGATGGCGGGATGTCTCTTCACGGCACTCATGTTACTAGCATTATCTTTGGTCAGCCGGGTAGCCCAGTTAGGGGGATTGCTCCTAAATGCAAAGGGTTGATCGTGCCAGTGTTTCACGACGATCGCCTCAACCTATCTCAACTCGATTTAGCTCGTGCGATCGAGCAAGCGGTCAATGCCGGGGCGCACATCATTAGCCTTAGCGGTGGGCAACTTACGGATGAAGGCGAGGCAGAAGGTTGGCTACAGCGATCTGTGCAGCTTTGCCAGGACAACAATGTGCTACTTGTGGCAGCAGCAGGCAATGATGGTTGCGAGTGCTTGCACGTTCCGGCAGCTTTGCCCGCCGTGTTAGCGGTTGGGGCAATGGATGAGCAGGGTCAACCGATCGCTTTTAGCAACTGGGGCGAAACTTACCAGGATCAAGGTATTCTAGCACTAGGTGAGAACATCTTGGGCGCACAGCCTGGAGGTGGAACAACTCGGTTGAGTGGTACCAGTTTTGCTACGCCGATTGTGACGGGAGTTGCGGCATTGCTATTAAGTTTGCAAATTCAGAGGGGAGAAACCCCCAATCCGCAAAAAGTCAGAGAGGCAATTCTCAAAAGTGCGTTGCCCTGTACAACTGCCGATACCCCCGATCAACGTCGGTGTTTGGTTGGCAAGCTCAATATTCCTGGTGTACTTGAATACTTATTTGGAGGAACTGTGTCAGAATCTTTGGAAACGGTTGTGGCTTCTGGCTGCGGTTGTGGTGGGATGGGACAAAACGAGGTGGAATCATCAGATCTACCCCTTGATGAAGCAGCAGTAGAGGCAGGGGAGGATTTAATCGAAGCTGCTTCCCTGGCGCAAGTGGCTGCATCTATGCCGCCTGCTCCCTCTAGTCTCGTCTCCGCTTCTACGCCATCCACTCACTCTATAACTTCTCAAATACCCGCTATGACTCAATCTACATCGAACTTTGTCACTGCTAGTCAAGCACCAAGCGAACTCGCTGACAGTCAACTTGTCTATGCTTTAGGAACTCTGGGCTATGACTTTGGCTCGGAGGCAAGACGAGATACTTTCAAACAATTGATGCCTGCCTATAGCATTGGTGGGATCACTGTGCCAGCAAACCCCTATGACGCTCGGCAGATGGTGGATTACTTGGGGGCAAGTCCTTCGGAATCGCGATCGCTAATCTGGACATTGAACATTGAATTAACTCCAATTTATGCGATCGAACCTCAAGGAGCTTTTGCGCGAGAAACCTACGCGGTCTTGCAAGAGCTATTGGCAGGGCAAATTCAAGGCGAAACCAGCGAAGAATTTGTCGAACGGGTGAGTATTCCGGGACTGTTGACGGGGCGTACTGTGAAGCTGTTTTCTGGACAGATGGTGCCGTTGCTGGCTCCGCAAAACCCGCGTGGGATGTATGGGTGGAAGATCAATACACTTGTATCTGCTGCCATTGAAACGGTGCAAACCACCGTCGGAGATGCTCAAGAAGACGCGATCCGACGCACCTTGGGCAGTTTCCTCAACCGGATTTACTACGATTTACGAAATCTCGGCACTACGTCTCAGGATCGGGCGCTCAACTTTGCAGCGACAAATGCGTTTCAGGCAGCTTCTACCTTTGCTGAAGCGGTGGCAACGGGGATGGAATTGGACAGTATTAATGTGGAGAAAAGCCCCTTCTGTCGGTTGGATAGCGATTGTTGGGATGTGAAGCTGAAGTTCTTTGACCCAGAAAACAGTCGCCGTGCTAAGAAGGTGTTCCGGTTCACCATTGATGTCAGCGATTTGATTCCAGTGACGCTGGGCGATGTGAGAACTTGGTCTTCACCGTATTAGGCAGCGTAGCGTAAACAGTCTTCTTTCACAAAAGGAAGCGGTCAGACCCACCGACTGAGCAAT
>CASBRD010000287.1 GCA_949128025.1 Oscillatoriales cyanobacterium PMM_0008
AAATAGTTATTTAAAGATGGGGCGGGCGGGGAGCCCACCCCACAAGAAGGCTGGCTTCCTTGTGGGGTGGGCGTCCCGCCCGCCAAATGCCTGAATTTATTTACGAAAAACCCAAACATTCGCGCTAATCTAATCCCAGCCCTTCTTCATCAATTCTCATGTCCGAGCCTTCAATAACGATCGCACTCAAACTCTTCGCAGCTTATCAGGAAGCTTATGGCGTTCCAGACCTAGTATTGGAGTTCCCAGCTTCCACCCCAGTTGTAACAGTGCTGGATAGGCTGATCGCCGAACATCCCGAACTAGCACAATGGCGCAACATCACCCGTTTTGGCGTCAATCTCCAATTTGTCGATCCAGATACCGTCCTCCAAAATGGCGATGAAGTCGTGCTGATTCCACCCGTCAGCGGAGGCTAGAAAAGTCAAAAGTCAAAAGTCAAAAAAGGGATAGAAAAGTCAAAAAGGGGCTAGCGGCTAGGGCAAGAGGGAAGAGGGAAGAGGGAAGAGGGAAGAGGATTTTATCGTTTTGTGGTGGTTGTTGTGGGCGATCGCCTTGACAGTGAAAAGCTGTTCACCCTATCCAAAGGCGACATCTTCATCTGCGTTCATCTGCGTTCATCTGTCTTCATCTGCGGTAAAAAATCTTCAAAACTTACTTGGCGGATAAATTATCTTCGGCAAACTTATTCCCAAAGAACACATTTTTATCGCCAAAAGAAAGGTTTGAAAACTCTTATCTTTTGCTTTTATGATATATACTTACTATGGGTAGCGACAGCTTTAGGCAAGCTTAAGTATAAAATATTACAATATATTCATATAGATTGCAGGGTTTTGGTAGTTGAAGTTGTTGCTGAGTGGGCGTAAATAAACTGAACACCCAGAAACCCGGTTTCTAAGGGCGCGGCAGTTTTACGTTTAATTATGCCCACCTAGTTATATGAGGATTTACTTTCTTATAGCCAGTAGCTTAGTAAGTAAAATTAATTAGATAAGTCTGCATATTTATATACATAAGAGAACTTAATTATTTTTATTTTTAGAGAAAATAAACAGGGTTGAGGAACTTTGTGAGGAGAGACGAGGGAATAGGCCAGTGAGGATACCCGACAAAATAAGTCGGGTATGTTTGACGGTGTTGAGGCGTCGTGCTAGTATCAATCCACAGTTGAGAAATAGAGAGCAGAAATCATGACCCAGGCGATCGCAACCCAAACCAAGACAGCAGCCACATTCAAATCGCTCAAGTGTAAAGAGTGTGGTAGTGAGTACGAACCTAAAGCAACTCACGTCTGCGAGTTATGTTTTGGCCCGCTGGAAGTGGCTTACGACTACGACACCATCCGCCGCACGGTTACCCGCGAAACTATTCAAGCGGGGCCTAATTCCATCTGGCGTTATCGCGCCTTTCTACCCGTCGAAACAGATAACCCTATTGATGTAGGAACCGGCATGACGCCGCTAGTACGCGCCAATCGCTTAGCGCGTCGCCTGGGATTAAAAAAGCTATATATTAAAAACGATGCCGTCAATATGCCGACTCTCAGCTTCAAGGATAGGGTCGTATCAGTTGCCCTAACTAGAGCTAAAGAGTTGGGTTTTTCTACAGTATCTTGCGCCAGTACAGGAAATTTAGCTAATTCAACAGCTGCGATCGCAGCTCATGCCGGACTGGAATGTTGCGTCTTCATCCCCGCCGACTTGGAAGCAGGTAAAATTCTGGGGACATTAATTTACGGCCCCACCGTGATGGCAGTGCAGGGAAATTACGACCAAGTGAACCGACTCTGCTGTGAAGTTGCAAATACACACGGTTGGGGATTTGTCAATATTAATCTCCGCCCCTACTATTCCGAAGGCTCGAAAACCCTGGGTTACGAAGTTGCCGAACAACTAGGTTGGGAATTGCCAGACCACATCGTCGCGCCATTAGCATCGGGTTCCCTGTTCACCAAAATTTACAAAGGGTTCCGAGAATTCATCGAAGTTGGTTTAGTTCCTGAAAAAGATGTTCGCTTCAGCGGTGCCCAAGCAGAAGGATGTTCTCCGATCGCACAAGCATTCCGGGAAGGGCGGGATTTTGTCAAGCCAGTCAAGCCGAGTACGATCGCCAAATCACTTGCGATCGGCAACCCAGCAGACGGCATTTACGCATTGGAAGTAGCCCGGAAAACTGGCGGCAATATCGAATCTGTCACCGATGCGGAAATAGTGGAAGCCATCAAGCTGTTGGCAGAAACCGAAGGCATCTTCACCGAAACCGCTGGCGGTACAACAGTTGCCGTGCTGAAAAAACTGGTAGAAGCTGGTAAAATTGACCCCGACGAAACAACCGTCGTCTACATTACCGGCAACGGACTGAAAACCCAAGAAGCTATCCAAGGTTACATCGGCGAACCGCTCACAATCGAGCCGAAGTTGGAAAGTTTCGAGCGTGCCTTAGAACGAGCCCAAACACTCGATCGTTTGGAATGGCAACAAGTCCTCGTTTAATAGGGGCTAGGGACTAGGGGCTAGCTTCACTCCCGATCGTTGATTTTTCCGATCATTGACAACTAACTACTGACAACTGACAACTGACAACTGACAATTGACAACTGACAACTGACCAAATAACTATGCCCGTCAAAGTTTTAGTTCCTACTGCTCTGCAAAAGTTCACCAACGATCGCGCTACCCTGGAATGTAGCGCCAACAATATTGGCGAACTGCTAGATTCCCTAGAGCAAAGCTGCCCCGGCATCAAAGGGCGTCTTTGCGATGAAAAGGGTGAACCGCGCCGATTTTTGAACTTCTATGTCAACAGCGAAGATATCCGCTTCCTGGATGGAACCCAAACATCCCTCCAAGATGGAGACGAAGTGAGTATCGTTCCGGCGGTTGCTGGTGGTTAAATCCCAAATCCCAAATCCCAAATCCCAAATCTAAAATCCAAAATCGAATTGAGCTATGGCAGAAGAAACCAATCATAACGAAGCCGGAGAAATAGCTCCCAGCACTGTTGACAACCAGGCTCCCAGCGTTTCAGAAGAACACGCTCCTAGCACTGACTCACCAGCGACAACAGATATTCCCACTGCAAATGCACCCGATCCAACAGCAGTAAATCCAGAAACAAATCCTAATGCAGCAGAGGAGAAAGCTGCTAAACCAAAAGCTGGTGCCAAAAAACCTCCTAAAGCAGAAGCAGAAGAAGGCGCTGATTCAGATGAAAAAGCTGCTGATAAAAAGCCTGCTGCCAAAAAAGAGAAAGCTCCAGCAGTTGAAGACAAGCCCTTTGCTGAATTTATTCAACAAGATTACTTGCCAGCTTTAACCGCCGGACTTACCAAGCAAGGCGTCAAGGATTTACAACTAAGTTTGGAAAAGCAAAAGATTCCGGTAATTGGCTATGCACAAGAACCTGAATGCTGGCAAATCGTCGGTAACTGGGATAAGGGTTTGCGTCAGTTTCGCGTCTATTTCATCAAAGACGATATTCAAGGACAACGAGCTTTTTCCTTTGCTGAAAATGGTGGTAAACCCAGTACCCTGGAACCTTTCTTGATTGACGATCGCAAAATTACGCTAGATTTGCTGGTGTTTGGTGTCGTTCAGCGATTGAACGCGCAAAAGTGGTTGGTGAGAAATTAGGGTCTAGGGGCGAGCGTTGAGGGAAGAGGGAGAATTTACTTTCTTTTAACTTATCAAAGGGCTAGTGCAGGATGGCGGAAATAACTCACCACTAAAAATTGCCAATGATTGCTCTGGAAATCTTGATTTTTACCACTGACAACTGACAACTGACAACTGACCACTTGCACTAGGGATTTTTTCAAGTCTTAAGTCAGTAGTTCAGATCTCTAGGAAATCATACATTACGACGCCGGTGACAGGGTGGTTGCCAATGCCGACATAGCCAGATTTGACCATTTCCTTCAAAACGGCTTCCACCTCGGCAAAGCCTATCCCCGTGTCCATTACAGCTTGGGTTACGGAGATTTTTCCACCTCTAGCGGCAGCCGCTTTGACAAGTTTGACCATGAGTTGGTCGCGAGTAGGTGGAACTACTCTTAAAACCGCAGCTTGATTTATAGGCACGCCCGTGGGAGAATAACCCAGTCTGGCTCTGACCTTGGTGTTGTGTTCCTCCACCATGCCGGGAATGAGAACCAAATCTATTACCTGGCCAATTCCAAATAAGCCAAAGGTAAACAGCCACAAAAGCCCCGTGCCAATTTTGCGGTTGTAGAGGCGATGCAGCCCGTGTAGCTGAAGTAAGCAGGCGAACCACAGCAGATAGCTAGTGCCAAGGTCATTCATGGATCGATCGCGCTAATACCTTCCAATTCCCATGATAGATATTCTGTAGAGGAAGGTGAAAAAAAATTTTACTTTCACCTTTTCCCTTTGCCCTTCACCCTTCTTAACATTCCGTTGCAAGTCTTAACCAAATACCAAGTTTCTACTCCCCCGTAGCTTGGTAGACTGGAACGCAGCCAGTACAGCGCCCGATAATAAGTATCGACTCATAAGAAGAGAGCAAAAAAACTTATGGTAGATTCACTGACGAAACCCAGCTTTGAAGAGTTAAGGCCCGGAATTAAAGTTCCAGCCAAAGAAACCATCCTGACGCCTCGGTTCTACACCACGGACTTTGAGGAAATGGGTAAGATGGACATCTCAGCTAACGAAGATGAGCTGAGAGCGATTTTGGAAGAGTTCCGCGCTGACTACAATCGCCATCACTTTGTGCGAGATGCGGAGTTTGAACAATCCTGGGATTGTATTGACGGGGAAACTCGCCGATTGTTCGTAGAATTCCTGGAACGTTCCTGCACGGCAGAATTTTCTGGCTTCCTGCTTTACAAAGAACTGGGACGCCGGTTGAAGGACAAAAGCCCAGTCCTAGCAGAGTGCTTTAACCTGATGTCGCGAGATGAGGCCCGTCATTCTGGTTTCCTGAATAAGGCGTTGTCCGATTTCAACTTGTCGCTTGACTTGGGATTTTTGACTAAGAGTAAAAACTACACCTACTTCAAGCCCAAGTTTATCTTCTACGCGACCTATCTGTCTGAGAAAATTGGCTACTGGCGCTATATCACAATTTATCGCCATTTGGAAGCCCATCCCGAACATCGGGTTTATCCAATTTTCCGCTTCTTTGAAAACTGGTGTCAGGATGAAAACCGTCACGGCGATTTCTTCGATGCTGTGATGAGAACTCAGCCGCAGACGTTGAATGATTGGAAGGCGAAGCTGTGGTGCCGGTTCTTCCTGCTGTCGGTGTTTGCTACGATGTATCTTAACGATATCCAGCGGGCTGATTTCTATGCGACGCTCGGTCTGAATGCGCGTGATTATGATATCTACGTGATTGAGAAGACCAATGAAAGTGCTGGACGGGTGTTCCCGGTGATTCTGGATGTGGCGCGTCCAGACTTCTACCAGCGGCTGGATACTTGCGTGCAGAATAATGTAAAGTTGAGTGCGATCGCAAACTCGAAGACGCCCAAGTTCCTGCAATTCTTCCAGAAGCTGCCTTACTACGTCTCGAATGGTTGGCAGTTGGTGCGGCTGTACTTTAATAAGCCGATCGACATGACTCCTCTCGAAGGAACAGTGCGCTAGTTTTGATTTGTTGCTCCTTGATTCGGATCGGTTCTGCCAAGAGCAGAACCGTTTTTTTCTATATAATTCGTACTCAAGATGAAATTTAATTACTCGCTTTTATTAATCATCAGTTGCTTGACAATGGGAATAACACCCGCTTGGAGTCAAACGCAACCAGAAACAACGCCTAGTTCCAATGCTAGAGATTTAGATTTAAGTCCGCAAATTATTGAAAATAGTCCGGTGTTGCAGCGCTGGATGCGAAAAGTGCCGGATGTTTTGAACGAGATTAAGAATGACCCCAGCTTTCGGACGCGGGTGCGGTTGGGTTATACTCAGTTTCCTTCTACCGATGATGCGGATGGTGCAATGGTGGGAGTGGAGGATTTGTTTATCGGTAGAACTGGGTTGACGGTGAGTGGGGATTTTCAGACGACGTTTAATGGCGATCGCCAAACTTATGGCGGAGATTTGCGTTATTATGTGCTACCATTAGGTGGTTATATTAATATAGCACCTGTGGTTGGTTATCGGCATTTGGAAACCGATCGATATACAACAGATGGACTGAACGTCGGTGCTAAATTGCTATTAGTTTTATCTCGCGGCGGTGCGGCAGATATTTCTTTAACTCAAAGTTGGGTATCTCCCGGTACGAATGAGGAAGTCGGTTTGACGACCATTTCTACTGGTTATGCGGTTACTCGCAATTTCCGAATATCGACCGATATTCAGAAACAAAATGCAAGACAAGATAAAGATACTCGATTTGGAATTGCTTTGGAGTGGATGCCTTAAGAGAATTGTCATTATCTACATCTTTTTAAACCTTAGACTTCGCTACAATCCCGCCTGCGATTCAAATCGCAGGCGGGTGTGTGGGCGACAGCATCATTAATTTATGGGTAGACTTTGTTGCAAACGGTGAGATCGTTATAAACAAATCAAAGATTTAATTTTATCGCTAAATTCTGCAATCACATCTTCGTTTGGCGGTATAGCCACATCGTTGTAAAATGCCACAACAGCAACAACTTCACCCGACGCCAGAATGGGTACACCCAAACCAGCTTTTAAACCGGCTTGTTTGGCGAGATGCGATCGATAATAGATAGCTGGTTCTAACTCTACATTTTCTATCCATTCCGGTTTTTGCATCATCCACACGCGACCCGGTAAACCCGCGCCTGCTGCAAAGGTAAAACTTTCCGATTCTTTTCGGAAGTCAGCCAGTTCCTCTGATACCATATAATATGCTGGATGGGGACGCATCAGCTTGCTGTCTGGAATCCACACTTCGGCGTATTTCCAGCCAGTAGATTCGCAGATTTGTTTGAGGATGTTTGTCAGGTCAGCTTGCAAGTTGTCGATCGTAACTTTTTGCACGAGGGTGTTTTGGTTTAGGCGAACTACTGGCAAAGGTACAGCAATTTTATGTGGGAAACTGAGTAATTTGACACAAAATCCTCGATGCTGTGAAGGCGAGATACCCGACTTCTTAAAGAAGTCGGATATCTGAACTGCTGGTAGCGATCGCATTCTAATTAGATAAGCCTTTAGCGAAGACAGCGCAACAACTTACCAAATCCAGAAATTTTACGTGTTGGTACGTTACGGTTTAAGCCTAACGCACCCTACCGGATTTATTTAGTGCTTGGCTGCTTCTGTCTCGTAACACTTAAGAATAAGAGATGTAAGCTTACTTAAATCGCTGACAGAGGAAATGATTACTCGTGATGCTGCATCTCCAAGTGAAGCTGAGACTTCCTGCACTTCAAAGCCTGATGCTAGAGATTTCACTTCATTTACAGGTAGGCGAGTTACAAAACTGTTTTTCTTTGGAGTCAAATACAGCCGCAGGAACCACCACGTAGTTCTACCCAGATTTACTCCAAAGTAGGAGACTGTATCTTTGTGCTTGATATCGAATTTGTAAGAAATGCCCGCAGGCTCAAGCCTGGGGCTACACGAACAAAGCCTGCATAGCCGCTTCAGAGTGTCGGTTTTTGAGAGAATGAAACCACCCTGCCTCCAATATTATTGCCAGATAGGTTATTTTACAAAATTTTTACTA
Source organism: Oscillatoriales cyanobacterium PMM_0008 (assembly GCA_949128025.1). Classification (GTDB taxonomy): domain Bacteria; phylum Cyanobacteriota; class Cyanobacteriia; order Cyanobacteriales; family Aerosakkonemataceae; genus Argonema. The sequence goes on from CASBRD010000287.1 coordinate 7,669, forward strand.
ACTATCGAGACACCTGCAAAAGTTTGAGCAAAGCAGGGTAATCTATCTTACTATTATGACGCTTGTCCACAGGAATTTTTGGGCAGACTTTAATATCCTGAATATGAGTATTTACGAGAGATTGCTGTAAAGATGTCAAGTTAATTTTAGATTGGGAATTATTTAATTCAACTACCAGAATTCGCTTTCCTCGATAAGAAACAATTGCAGCGCGACGGATGCCGGGATGATGTTGAACTACCGCTTCCACGGCAAACGGATAAAGGATTCCGTACTCGTCCTCAATGGAAGCTTGACAGCGACCTAATAACCACAAGCGACCTTGCAAATCGAGATAACCAGCATCACCAGTTCGGTGCCAAGGCGTACCTTCTACACTGAATTTCGTTTCTTCATTGCCATGTCCGTACAAGTAGCTAGGCAAAACATGATTGCCGCTGACAACAATTTCTCCAGCTGTTTCGGGAGGTAGACAAGCTGTTGCAAATTCTGTATAGGAATAAGAATTAATAGTTTTTCCCCACTGTTGGCGTAAAATTCTCAGTTGAATAGCAGAAACGGGTTTTCCTACTAACAAACCGCGTCCGTTGAGTGTAGCAACAACGTCTTCATGTTTGATATGGCGATGAGAAATGTGGGCAATAGGTTCGGCTTCGGTGGAACCGTAGACGACGGTGAACTCTGCTTGGGGGGCAATCTGCTGCCATTTTGCGATCGCTAGAGGCATCACAGGCGCACCTCCACTAAAGATTTTCTCAATACTGGGCAGAGTTAAACGACGTTCAAGACAATATTCAGCCAAGCGTTCTAAAAATGCGGGAGATGCCAATATGCGACTCGGTTTGTGAGTTTGAATTTGTGCAATTATTGGAGATGGAGCGATCGCACCCGGAAACCGCAAATCTCCTTTTGGAATTACGCTAGTCATACCCGCTGCCAAATTTGCCAGCACAAAAATAGGTAAGGTAACTAACTCTACTTCTCCCGGTTTTGGTTGTAAACATTGTGCCAAAACTCGATATTGATCTACCAGAAAACCGTGTGTGCGTAAAGCTGCTTTTGGTTGTCCAGTGCTACCGCTGGTAAAAGTTAGCAATGCAGGGGTATCATGGTTGCAGGGAAATATCTCAGGATCAGGCGGTAAATGCCACGCACGGTGCCAAGAAATTGCCCCCGGAACTGGAAACGCGATCGCAAATTTGAGCGGAATTCGACGTAAAGCCGGTGATACCAGACGCAGCAAGTGCGCTTTGGGACTGGCAATCAAAGCTTTTGGTGGGTATAATTTACAACATTGATTAATATGTCTTCTACCAACGCCTGGGTCTAGAAACATTGCCACCAGCCCCAAGCGGAACAGGGCAAGCAGTGCGGTGTAAAGCTCCGCCGACATGGGATAAAACACCAGCACGGCATCTCCATGCTGCAAACCGCAGCGACGCAGCAAAGTGCAAACACGACTGGCAGCTAGTTCCAGATCGGCAAAGGCGATCGTGCGGCTGTGATGCCAATCTGTATCAATTATTGCCGGTAATTGCGGGTGAGTGGCAGTGCGATCGTGCAGGATAGTGGCTATGTTCATTATTAGTCATTAGTCATTAGTCATTAGCTCGCCAATCACTACAATAGCTCTTTGGCGAAAAGGGTATAGCGACGTATAGTTTGAGCGTAGCGACGGCTTAAATTGCGCGAAGGATTGGCATCGTGCATTAAAGCGTGAATAGCTCGATTGTAACCTAATCGATGTGCGATCGCATGACATTGTGCAACTAGCAAATTACCCAATCCAGCGTAGATGCGTTTAGGTAAAACTGCAACAGTTTTGATAATCACAGTATTGATAGGTTCTCCCCGTTGCGCTTGCAGCCAGTCGGGTATAGCAAACAGGAAGCCGACAGGATTATAGTTGTGTTCTGCTATCAGCACCAATTCTGGTTTTAGATAGGGTAACAGCAGACGGTACTGGGAGATAAATTCTGCTTCGCTAATAGGTGTGTAAAGAAAATTCCTGCGGAAACTGGCGGACGAAACCATATAAATTCGGTGCAATTCCTCTTCAATACGCTCTAAATTCACGGAGCGAATTTGCACACCTGCATTTTCAAGACGCGCAATTACCGTCTCTAGACGCGGGTCGATGTAGCTTAAGTTTGTATTCAAAGCCGAACTGTATTCAGCCAGCGGTGTAAAGCCTTGATCTAAAAAATCACATTGCCAATCATCAGGATTATCCGGTTCTAAAAAGAAAGTAGCTTCTTCGCCTCGTTCTGTCAGCAGTCGATAGCGTTGCCAAGTATTGCCATCGACGGGAGCAACTGCTAAAGTGCAGCCAAAAGCGGCTAATTGTTCGCAGGCGTGCTGAAGAATTCGCGCTGCTGCTGCGGCATCTTGAACATCATAATGACCGATAAATCCTAAGCGATGATTAGGGAAAAATGGTGTATTTTGCCACCACAAAGAGCAACGTGCTACTAAATTGCTTTCATCTCTAATTAAAACCCAATGAGCATCAGGCGCTGTTGGTAATTGGTCATTAGTAATTAATAATTTTTCATGGCTCATTTGTATTTTTCCCTTATCATAAATTTTGCTAGTAACGTTAAATAATTTGTTCCACAATCAATACCCTATAAAAGAAAACTTTATCTTCTTGATATAACTGGTGAGCAAAACTGGACAAAGGTTGCAAACAGTCAGCCATCGATTCGGGGCGACGACGCTCTACCAAACGATTCCAATATACCAATCTTCCCTGGCTGCATCCAACTCTTATTAGTTTTTTCAGCAGACGATAATAGCTGTCTAAAGACATAAACTCAAAAATATTACTCAAGTTAAAGCCATTGACAGAATCTCGATCCAAAGTATCTAAAAAATCCTCAATAGCGGTGCAGTGCCATTCCAAACGGTCAAGGTTAGAACGGATAGCCTCGAAATTTTCATACCGCAAAGCATAGGGGAGGATGTGCAAATGATGACCCATTAATATCCAATGCAGATAGGGATTTTTAGCCGGATTTAGACTTGTCAAAGCATAGCGGGTGCGTGACAAGAGATGCGCTGCTAAGCTGCTGTTGGTATACCTCAAAAAACTAGGGTCTGTTCCCAATCGCCCCAGTACAAACTGGGAGAAAAAGGCTCGAAATAAAAGCTGCCATCGCCAATTATTCCAACGTTTTTGGTAGAAAAGCTGCCGTTGTTCTGGGGTATCTAGTTCAAGAAAGGCGACGATATCATCTCGATTGTGAGTTAGGGGCAAAATGTAGCGGCGGAATAATGCCAAATAATGCTCGAATTTTCCGGCTGCACCGATACCAGAGGCGATCGCATTCGGGCGATCGTCCCAAAACTCGCGCACGGTTGGCGATAATTGCGATCGACAGCGCTGGTACAGATGAGTTCTCAGTTTGGAGATTTGTGGATTACTGGTTGCAGAAAAGAAAATTTTCTCTTCTGGTTCCTCTAATTCATTCCTAGATCCGATCAATACTAAAAGTTCTGGATGTGTTAATTCTCGATAAGCTGCTACTCGTAATTCCAAACAGGCAATCTGTGCTGGACTCAAGTCTACTGCAATTACCCGTTTTGGACTGCGACTCAGCATTGCCAGGGTATTGTCCCCACCAGAAGCGATCGACAAACAAACGCTATCTGGCTTGATATCGAGTGCTTTTAGTAGAATATCCGCATCTTCCCAACACTGGGCGTAACGAATTTCGGAAAATTTGGCAGCAAGGGCAATTTCACTAGGCATTGGTAATTGGTAATTGGTAAACCTGAGTAGCAGACTTAGAATACCCTGTGTTGCACTTGTACAATCAAATCACTGATAAATTTAGGGATTATCAATTGCCTATCAGCTAATCTTAGAAACTTTTCCGGTGCTGCCATCCAATTCTACCCAATCACCATCTTTTAACCACTGGGTAACGCCAGGAAGAGAGACGATCGCAGGAATTCCCAATTCGCGTGCAACAATAGCAGCATGAGATAGCAAACTTCCTCTTTCTACTAGCAAACCAGCAGCAGCAGGAAACAGTAAAATCCAACCCGGATCGGTGCGATCGGCAACAATTATTGTACCCGGTTGTAGGGGTACACTTTTATCAGTTCCTACAACTTGCTTTGGATCTGTAATCACGCGCACAGCACCCCGCACCACTCCCGGAGAGCAACCAATACCTTGCAAATAAGAACTGGTGATTGGTGACTGGG
>CASBRD010000288.1 GCA_949128025.1 Oscillatoriales cyanobacterium PMM_0008
AACAAAAGTTGAAACACAGCTTCCGTCCGCCCAGCTTTTGCAAATACCAATGTTGTAGGCAGTTTTAATATTTATTTTAAATTGTTTAACTAATTATTACAATTAGTTTTTAACTATTCTTAAGCTGATTTAACATAATTAAATATAATTATAGTGGGACACCTGTCACCTGTCACTATCGATGAAAGTGTAAATGTGTTAATAAAAGTGCTAGGTGTTTCATTTGAGTGCTGAGTTTAGATAAAAAATTTCGCCAACTTAACTTCATCGCCGCTGAAGTAGGCCATGAGAACAAGTTAAAGTTGTGTTAGTAGGGTAGACTAAAAGAATGGAGCTAAAATATGCCTTCAACTTTAAATTATATGCCAACAATCCTAGCAGTGGATGATAGTGTCGTCACGCAAGAAATGGTCAAACGTGCTTTGGCGGCAGACTATCGGGTTCTAGTGGCAGGAAATGCTGTAGACGCCTTGGCAATGATTTACCACGAAAAAATTGCCGTTTTATTGCTGGATGTTTCCATGCCCGGTATTGATGGTTTGGAGTTTTGTCGCACCGTGCGTAACTTACCTCAGTTTCGGGAACTGCCGATTATTATGCTGACGGCAAGAGACAAATTGTTTGACAAAGTGCAAGGGCGTCTAGCCGGTGCTACAGAATATTTAACTAAGCCGTTTGATAGCAATCAATTGCGTCAGGTTGTTGGCAAGTTTGTCAGTGCTAATTTACCTTCAGAAGTTCAGGGCGAAGTCTAGTTGATTTTAGATTTTAGATTTTAGATTGGAGGTTTATTGGTAAGATAAATTAAATTTATTCAGGCATCTGAATAAATTCGCGAATGGCACGCAACGCAGAGGGATTGGGCAGAGAGTTAGGATGAACTTGTTTAAGCCAATTCGCTGCTTCCCAAAGTTCCATTTTGTGGTATCGACACAGGTAAGCGATACAAACCGTGGGCGATCGCTCAATCCCTGCGAGACAATGGACATAAGTTGGCAGCGACTTTTCCATATTTTCGCGAACTACAGCTACTGCTTCAGCTAGCTGCTCTACTTTTAACTCAGTTGTGTAAAATCGATCTGGTAAAACCAGACGCAAACATTGAAAATTTTGGGTAATATCTTCTGGTAAACTTCCCTCTGACTCCGCACACAGGGAAAATACAAATTTAATGTTGGCTTTCAAGAGTGCAGCACCGTCACCCGCTTGGGGTAACCTTCCCACAGCTAGCTTTTCTGGAAGCACCCAGTGGATGGGAAGTTCGGTTTTGGAGGAAGTAGATTTGGGTTCGATTCCCAGGAGTCGTTTGAATTGGTCGAGCATTTGGCTTTCACTACAACCTTTGGCACAATTATAATTATCTACGAAAGTTCGTTGCCCGGTGAGCTAATCCCCAAAATAAGCGCATGACTCAAGTTACACTAGCAGAAATAGCACGGTTTCGTTCTCAATTCGCAGATTATCCCACTGCTTTACAGGCCCTGCAAGCGATCGAGGATTGCGAAGGGGATTTGGAAGACGCCGCTATAGCCTTGGCAATTCGCGCCGGACAGGAACCGGAAATAGCAAATTCCGACTGGTTGGGTATTTTAGCCCGCAAATGCCGTGCCGTTATCTGCCGCAGCGAATTTCGCGATGATTTGTTAAATGGAAATTTTGCCGAAATAGTGCCCTACTTGGCAGCAACCAGTCTTTGCCCTGCACTATTGGCAACTCCCGTGATTATGTATGTGGTTCTACAGGGCGTAAACGATTTTTGTCACCCGATCGATCCTGTTGTATAGTATCTGTGTCAGAATTGAGGAACAGACAATTTATCCAACAGCCGAACAAGCCATAAGATGTCTAATAGTCTGCCAGATATTGTCAAACTGCTACCGGGACATTCAACTATTTCGTTTTGATGACCAAACGGGAGATATATTCATTCTCGCAGGTGATGAGCTTCAAATCATCGTACCCCCAAACGAAACCTGGAGGTTTTTGGATGAAACCGAACTTTGAAGAAATGAGCGTACCTCACTTAAGAGCGTATGTGTTGCAACATCGGGACGATATGGAGGCTATCCGTGCGCTATTTTATCACCCTAGTCTCAAATGGAAAACCATGCCCCCGCTATCTACTCCTGAAGGTTTGCCGATCGCAGAAAACATTCGCATAGCTGAGGAAGCGATTAAACAGAAAATCGAAATAGAGAAACAACTACAAAAAGAAAAAGAACTGGAGGAAAGGCTTCGCCACAAAATCGAGCCAGAAACTCAATGAAAGCTCCGGCAGAAATTAGAGAAAGAAATCATCATTTTTAATCCCTCCCAAAGCCAGCACCAGAATTTCACCTTCTTTTAGCATTGTTTTGGTTAGTTATCATCGTAATCAGAAGGAGATTCGCGTTTTTCTGGAACCGGCCAATCTTCATTTTGGCCACCGACGAGCAATCTTTCAATGGTAACAAATTCCTTGTTCAACTGTTTGAGGGCGTTGATCAGGATGTCGAGTGCGATCGCATCGCTGGTTCCCAAATCAATCCAGCAACGCCCCCAGGTTCCCTCATATTCAAAATCGGCCATATTGTGCATCAACGCCATCAGGCTACTTTCAGCTGCATCTTCGTCATAATCCATGTAGCTGAGTTCCAAACCAGTTTCCTGAACTTGGAGATTTTCAGCATTAAATCCCCCCAGTTTGCCCAAGAAAAACCAGGAATCGAAAACCTCTTCCACATACTGTTTCTCTGCTCGTGAAGGAACTGTACTGAACTCCAGCCAGATCCACAGATCGAACTGATTATACTCGCGGAACTGTACTTGCATAACGATTGTTTAATCTAAATTTGGCAATTGACTAACGATCGGGCCCCACTTACCATTTATCTGTCTGACCCGCTCTCGCATAGCGCTGCAATTGCGCTCTTTTCGATCGATCTTACTTTGATTTCGGCATTGTTCGCGCACAAGTTGTGCAACCAAGTCTTTCGGGAGTTGAGCAGATTTTGCCGCAGCATTTTGGAAATGCTCTTTAGCTTCCTGATTTTTATCCATCCCCACCAGGATTTGCGCTTTTAAATAGTGTAACTCTGGATTGTTAGGCGTATTTTTGAGAGCAATATCGACATATTGCAGCGCCTTGTCATACTGTTTGAGATCGCGATATCCGACGGCCATTCCCCGGTAAGCTAGATAGGCAGGAGCTGCTTTTTCCAAACGTTCGATCGCCTGCTGTGAGTCGGAAAAAGGCAAATTGACCGCAATGAGCAAATCCATCCAGCCTTTGAGTAAGTTGAATTCTGGATCGTTCGGTGCGATTTTCTCAGCAGCGTCCAGTTCCCCATACACCTGTTGCAACTTGCTCAAAGCTTGCGGCGCACCTTTGAGTGTGCCATTCTCTCCCAGAATAGCAGCAGCCTCTAAACCATGACTGACAGCCTTGTAGAGATTGCCGCGCAAAGGATCGGTTGCTTCCAGCTGTGCCGCAGTTTCGCGAGTTTTAACAGCGTAGGATTTTAAGGACGCCAACAAAGCCTTATTCTCCCGATCGCCCTGCCAGTCGGTGTAAACTAAGGATGCCCTCATAGCATAGACCAGAGGCTCAGAAGGCTCTTTGGATTCAGCTTCTGGTAGGTAACGTTCTGCTGCCTCCTTATAGTTTCCATTTTTAAACAAGGCGTTGAAAGCAGCTTCTGTGGCATCTCCAATTGGTTTGGGGTTGCTGGTGCGAAAGGGATCTCCAGCTAAAATTGGGTTTGCCCAGAGGCAAAAAGCGATCGCACCAGCACCGATGAGATGCCATCTGGCACGCCCGGCGGGGTGTTTGCGGTATGCTGAAGTCAAGGCAGAAACAATCAATTTGGTACTGGGAAACAAATCCATAATCGCTTCTTTGCTAAAACGTCCCTTCTGATGATGCCAAAGGTTATGGCAGTTAGCTACGACGCCAAGACAGATTATCCGTTCCAGGTTATCGCCAAGCTCGACAAGTCTGCCACAATGTGGAAAGTATGGTTCGTCTTTTTTACTGAATGCTTTATCTACGAAATTTAAGTTATCACCCCCCAGCCAGTCCAACGGCTATCTTGAAATCCATTAACCTGGAATTAGCACCGCAGGAAATGGGACTTGTGATCGGCCCCAGCGGTTCTGGCAAAAGCACCTTATTAGAAATATTAGCTGGGTTGAGTGAAAGCACATCTGGCAAGGTATTCTGGCGAGAACAAGAACTCATCGCCGAACAACTGCAACAGCTTGGTGGATTGGTATTTCAGTTTCCCGAACGACATTTCTGCGGCAGCACTATTTTGGAAGAACTGCGCTTAGGACATCCAGAGTTAGGTTCCCAGCGGGTCAAAGACGCTTTAACGGAAGTCGGACTCGATCGTTTATCGCTGAACACTTCACCCCACTCATTAAGCGGCGGTCAACAGCGACGCCTTGCCCTAGCAGTACAGTTAATTCGTCAACCCCATTTGCTATTGTTAGATGAACCCACCGCCGGACTTGATTGGTCGATGCGGCGTCAGTTGGTAAATCTATTAGCCAAACTTAAAAATCACTGGAGTCTGTTTGTAGTGACTCACGATGCTGGCGATTTGCTAAGTATAGCAGATAAATGCTGGATAATCGAGCGCGGCGAACTACAATCCGTTGACCCAGCTATACTCAAAGCAAAAGCAGAACAACCGCAGTCAGTTGCTTGAAAATGAATTCTGACTTAACCGAAAACTCAACACTCAACACTCAAAATGATTCTTTGCTGCCAGAGATGGTTTCGGTGTGGCAAGAAACGCTTTCTTGGCAGCCAAATGTCGAACAGCAACAGCTATTTCAGCGTCTTTACGAATTGATTTTGCTGGGAAATCAGCAGCTGAATTTGACTCGCATCACCGGGCCGATCGAATTTTGGGAAAAACATCTTTGGGATTCTCTGCGAGGAATTAGGGACTGCGAAACAGGGAAATTTAAGATGTCAGATTTAAAATTGCCAATTGAAGAAAACAAGGTTAAATCTGACATCACCAACCGCCAAGTTATCGATATTGGTACAGGTGCAGGATTTCCGGGGTTGCCAATTGCGATCGCCCAACCGAATTGGAATCTCACCCTCCTAGATTCCACCCGCAAAAAAATCGCTTTTCTGGAAACTGTCATAACCGAATTGGGAATTAAAAACGCTACTACTTTGACTGGTAGATCTGAAGAAGTAGGAAAACAACGACAACACCGAACATCCTACGACATAGCTTTAATTCGAGCAGTTGGTTCGGCATCAGTCTGTGCAGAATATGCACTACCATTGCTGAAAGTTGGTGGTTTGGCAATCCTTTATCGCGGGAACTGGACAGCCGAAGAAAACTCTTCCCTGCAAGCAACACTTGAACGGCTGGGTGGTAAAATTGAATCAACAGAGCAGTTTACAACTCCCTTGAGCAAAAGCGTGCGTCACTGTTTGTACTTGCGGAAAATTGAGTCGCCAAACAAAATAAAAAATGTAAAATTAAAAAGAAAATAACTTTTTCAATCAGATTATGGCAAACACAACCGTTAAGGCGACAACTTTATTGTTGGCTTTCTTACTAAGTAGCAGCATAGTTTACCCAGTCCTAGCAGAGACGGCTTATCAACGCTGGTTGCGAATGGCTGAAACTGCCAGAAAAAGAGGCGATTACGATACAGCTTTGACTAATTATCAACGAGCGGCAGATGCCAGTCCCAATGGCCCAAACGATAGCGATATCAATACAGCTATCAGTCGCGTTTTGGCACAAAGACTGCAAAGCTTACAACGCATTGCCCCTAATTATGCCAGATACGTCAGAGTAGCAGATGAGGCTTACTCTAACGGCGAATATGGCACAGCTATTGCTAATTACAGAAGGGCGCTAAACGAACGGCGTGGCGATCGCTATGCCACTGTGAGAATTCAGCAAGCCGAATGTATCAAAAAGAATCGACCTGCTACGGGTGCCCAGTTTAGAACATTTGGCTGTCCCAGCTTTTAAAGCTACTATTAGGTACGTTGTTGCGCTAAAGCGCTCTTATGACAACTGGGATAAGAGCGCTAAAGCGCAACAACATACCCAGAAGACTTTGAATGAGTTACTTTCAAGCACTGGCTTGCTGGAAGCGTTTGTTGATTTCATCCCAGTTGAGAACATTCCACCAGGCATCTAAATAATCAGCGCGGCGATTTTGATATTTGAGATAATAAGCGTGTTCCCAGACATCGTTGCCCATGATAGGATAGTTACCGTCGATTAGCGGACTATCTTGATTGGCTGTACTAATTACCTGGAGTTTGCCGTCTTTGCTGCGAACCAGCCACGCCCAGCCGCTACCGAAACGCTTGGCACCAGCATCGTTAAACTGTTGTTTGAAGGCAGCGAAACTGCCAAAATTAGTTTTGATGGCGTCTGCGATCGGGCCTGTTGGTTCCCCACCGCCATTCGGTTTCATGATTCTCCAGAACATACTGTGGTTGAGGTGACCGCCGCCATTGTTGCGAACCGTGGTGCGAATATCCTCCGGGACGGTATTGAGGTTTTGCAGTAACTCTTCGACAGTCTTACCTTTGAGTTGGGGATGTTTTGCGATCGCATCATTCAAGTTTTTCACATAAGCCGCATGGTGTTTATCGTGATGAAACTCCATCGTTCGAGCATCAATATGCGGCTCCAGCGCATTGTAAGCGTAAGGTAAAGGCGGCAACTCAAACCCACCTGTATTTTGTGCAACATTTGTCCTACTCCCTGGGGTAGATTTATCTGGCGTTGCCGATATATTGTCCCCAGATGCGCTACAAGCACCCATGCTGACTGCACTGACACTGGCTCCCAGTAAAAATATGAAATGGCGGCGTGTAAGAGTCATAAGCAACACCAGCTAATGAATCGATCGAGTTAGTTGTCAATTTTATCTTTATTATAAAAAAGATCAAACTCAACCTATGATATATATACATTATGTCGCCTTTGGTATCAGCCTTTTTGCCAAATTTCATTCAGCAAGATTTTGAAATCAAACCTCTGACGGACGAGCAGTTTTTCCAAACAGTCCGCCAGAAGTTAAATTGAATCGCTGCCAAGACTATACTCCGCACGGGCACAAACTGTTATTTTTGATTTCTAGGGGCGTTCGCGTAGCGTGCCGTAGGCATTAGCATTCCGGTAAATATCTTTGGGTTCAACCAACAAATTATTACCGGAATGCTTCGCCCCTAATGCTGAGTTAAAAAAGCTCGTTCTATGACCGTGCCAAGACTAATTCTATTTAACGTTAAAGTGTACAACCAACCCATACGTTGATACATAGTCTTCCAACTATTTTAAATCGACAGAGACATTTTTATCGGGGCATAGCAAGGTTGGTGCGACCAAATCGTCGGTACTGCATTATTTGCTCATCGCGACTCCTTAATTATTTTAATTTGCGTAACAGCTACTACGATACCGAGTATTGTAGGGTGCGTTCTCCAGCACCCTACAGGAACGCTTATGCACCCACCCGCATTGCACTGCTTTAGACGAAAATAAAGTTTGATGCTACAGGGTCTGAATCGAACCGTCCAATATTTACGGCATTACCAGTAGCAGCACCACTCGTATTGGGGTCGTAACCCAAAAACCGATTTCCACCGCTAGTGTAGATAAAGAAAACCGCAGCCCCCGAATTACCTTTCTGGGAAACCAATGTTGACTCTACATTAGTAACGTTGGTAAAGTTAATACTCGCATCGAAGACGATCAGGTTCTTACCATTAATGTCTGTGCCACTAGCCCCCGTGGTTGTAACGGCTACAGATGAGACACTAGAGATATTTCCGTAGTTTGCTTTTGTGAATTGGAGATTGTCTTCGCCAGGGGCATAGCCGGTAATTACATCTGTAGCAGTACTTGGCGGAACATCCACCCAAGAAATCGTATCAGCGCCACCACTAGGAGTTATGTTGTCTCTGTTGTTGTCGTTGCCCTGGATTTTGTCCGAATTAGTACCTCCGTTGAGGTTGTTAATCGTACCTTGTCCATCCCAGTCATTATCGTTGATCTTATTTTGAGCTGAATTCGGTGTTCCTATGTTAAACCCACCAGTTGCTGATGTGAGGGTAATTATCACCGTCTCATTCGATTCCTTAGTAGTAAAATCATCGATGATGTTTACAGGAAGATTCGCACTCTTTGCACCAGCGGGGATATTTATCGAACCAGTTGTCCCAGAGGTAGTAATACCCGTACCCGATACAGTGTAATCATTACCAGTCGGCTGCCCAACAGTAGCTCCCGACATATCGAAATTCACCATTATACCTCCCGTTGGTGCAGGAGCTTCGAGGTTGATGGTAAAAAAGCGTGGTACGAAGAGAAAATTTTCTGTGAAATCTGTACCGCTTTTAGTAATAGTAACTAACGGAGGATTCACCGTACCTTGAATTTGGAAATCAAAGGGATTTTCTACACCGTCACCCCCATCACCATCATTGTTGTCAAACTCTAACTTTCCACTTACATTACCAACACTCTGGCCATCCAGTTGGACATTAAAAGTAGCTGAACCTCCAGGTGCTATAGTGCTGGGAGGAGTCCCCACGAAACTGAAACCATTTGACAATTTCCAATTAGTCATGGAAAGATCCGCATTGCCAGTGTTGATGACAATGAACGGTTTCGATTTTGGTAAGTTTAATGGGGTAGAGCCAATGTCAATTGGAGTTGGGGTTCCATCCAGAATGTTAGGAGTTGAACTGCTAGTATCAAGAACTACGATTTCGGGAGCAGGTACAGTTTGCACTGTTCCTGCAATCGGGAAATAGAACGGATTTTCTACCTTACCATCAAGATCAGCATCATTGTTGGTAAACAAGATTGTGCCGGTATAATTCCCAGCGCTGTTGGCATCGAGTTTTACAGTAAAAGTTGTCGATTTATTAGGTTCTATCGTCGTACTGCCAAAAGAACTAACCACGCTGAAACCAGTGGGCAAACTCAACGTCCCCAGGGTGAGATTGTCAGTGCCATTATTATTGATCGTGAAGGTTTGATTAACGCTTGTGCCAACTGGGGTATTGCCAAAATTTATCGGCGTTTCAGTGCCATTAACGATTTTGTTATTTGGCTGAGCGAATACATCAATTTCTGGGTTTGGTGGTGGCAGAGGGAACACAGTACCAGCAATAGTGAAATCGAAGGGATTTTCTACCCCGTCACCGCCATCGGCGTCATTATTGCCTATTTCTAAAGAACCTTTGTACTCACCACCCTGATTTGCATCTAATCTGATCTCGAAAGTTTTGGATTGTCCTGGTGCTACGGAACCAGGGATATTTCCCACCAAACTAAAACCTTTTGGCAAATTCCATCCGCTTAAGGTAAGTGTATCGATGCCAGTATTGTTGATAGTGAAGGTTTTAGAAATTGGTACTCCCAGATCCGTAGTGCCCAAGTCTATCGGCGTTGTGCTGCCATCGGTGATATTGGTAGCGCCATCTTTAACTCCTATTTCCGGATTTCCTGTTGTTTGCGTACCAGTTACCGTTCCGGTAATAGCAAAATCGAAAGGATTTTCAATACCATCACCGCCATCGCCGTCATTATTGTTTATTTCGATAGTTCCATTGGTTGTTCCGGCACTAGCTGCATCAAATCTGAGCCTGAAAGTTGCGGAACCACCAGGGATTACTATTCCGGGAACAGCGTTGACAAAACTAAAACCATCTGACAATTTCCACTGCGTCAGATTAAGTGCTTCAGTGCCAGTATTTTTGACTGTGAAGGTTTTAGTAATTGGTGCATTAATTGCGGTAGTACCGAAGTTTATCGTGGTAGTACCATCGGTGACGTTGTTATTTTGCTCGTCCAGAACTTGAATTTCTGCATTTGATGCGGGTGTACCGCTTACCGTTGCGGCAATGGCAAAATCGAAGGGGTTTTCATCGCTATCGTTGTTGCCAACCGTTAGAGTTCCTTGGGTAGTTCCCGCAGTATTCGCATCAAATTTGACTTGAAAAGTAGTTGAACCGCCATTGCCTACAATTCCAGGTATGGTGCCGATAAAACTAAACCCATTTGGCACACTCCAGTTACTCAAATTAAGTGCAGCACCACCCAAATTTTTGACTGTAAAAGTTTTGGTAATGGGTACACCCAGAGACGTTGTACCGAAATTAATCGGGGTTGTAGTTCCATCATTAATGTCGGTATTTACATCCAAAACTTGAATTTCTGGACTTGTTGGCGGTACAGGAGTTACTGTTCCAGCAACGGCAAAGTCGAAGGGATTTTCATTGCTGTCGTTGTTGCCAATTGCTATATTTCCTTGATAATTACCACCAGCAGTAGCCTCCAATTTGAGGTCGAAAGTAGCTGAACTTCCTACGCCTATACTTCCAGGAAGATTTCCCACAACACTGAATCCAGTTGGCAATGTCCAACCACTCAAGTTAAGTGCAGTACTACCCAGGTTTTTGACAGTGAAGGTTTTGATAATGGGTACACCCAGAGTAGTGGTGCCAAAGTTTATCGGTGTTGTGGTGCCGTCAACTATATCTATACTGCTATCAAGGACTTGTATTTCGGCATCTGATGCTTTTGTGTTGATAGTACCGCTGATGTTGAAGTTGTAAGGATTTTCATCGGTATCGTTATTGGCAAAGGAAATAGTACCGTTATAACTGCCTATGTTAGTAGCGTCGAGTTTCACATCAAAACTTGTCGTACTGCCTACAGTTAGAGTTGTACTGCCGAACGGACTAACTAGGGTGAAACCTGTTGGCAAACTGTTAATTGCACCGAGAGTCAGGTTAGCGTTACCTAGATTCTTGACGGTGAAGCTTTTAGTTACAGGGGTGCCAACTGTAGTTGTACCAAAATTAGCGTTTCCTGTATCATCTGGAACTGTGGTGTCTCCATAGAGTACATCAATTTCTGGGGTATTTATCGTGGGGGTTGAATCGTCATTTTTAATTGTGTAAGTCGCTGTTTGCTGGGTTCCCAGTGTTGCGCCGCCGATGGGGTTAACTAATTTCAAGTTAATTGTTTCGTCGGATTCTACATTCAGATCTCCAACGATGGGAATGTTGACATTTCTGGAAATTTCGCCTTTTTCAAAGGTAATTGTAATCGGGGAAATGTTAATGTAGTCGCTGCCGTCGGTAGCGGTGCCTGGGGGATTATCTATTTGCATTTGAACGCTGACTACGCCATCGCTTCCGCCTGTACGTTGGATGGTGGCAACGATTTTGTTGGGTGTGCTGCCGCTACCTTCGTTGTCGCTGTAACTAGCGGCGGTAAATGATAGATTTCCCGGTTGGCCATTGCTGGGTGATTGGGAAAAGTCGTTATCTACTATGGTGAGGATGGCGCTATTTTGTGACCCAATTGTTGCGCCTCCCGTGGGGTCGCTTAAGGTTAAGCTAACGCTTTCGTTACCCTCAATAATTGTATCGTCGAGGATGGGAATGGTGATAACTTTGGGGGCTGTATCTCCATCTGTCCAGCTAACTAGGATGGGGTTATTGCTGAAGTCTGTGGGTGATGCTAAAGGTGGGGCGCTGCCGATCGCACTACCACCGTTCGCTAGCACTCTTACACTCACCGCACCGCTACTACCGCCACTGCGTGTTACTGTGATTAATGAGAAGGGTGTGCCATCTTCACTAACACCGTAGAGAGGGTTACTCAACTGAAGGGTGCCTGCGTTAGATAGCGACGTACTGTTACTATCGACAATTGTGACATTAGCTACTTTAGGCGATGCGACGGTGGCACCGTTGCTGGGAAAGCCCAAGGCGATGTTAAATGTTTCGTCGCCTTCTGTAATAGAATCGCTGACAATGGGGATAATTAAGGTTTTTGCTGTTTCTCCAGCCGCAAAATTCACCTGGATGGGGGTGGCGTTGTAGTCAGAAGCTGCTTTGGTAGTGCCGTCGGTTAAAAAAGCGATCGCACTTACTGCTTCTTCAAGACTGCCTGTGCGAGTTACCGTTACTAATGTTTCCGGTCTGCCGTCTTCTCTCACCCGGTATGTCGGCTGACTAAATTGTAAGTAGCTGTCTATTCGGATCGTAGAGTAGGTGAAGTTAGCCTTGGTAATGGTGTTGGTATTTACCCCTTTCAAATTCACCAAAAACTCGCCGGTGCCTTTGTCCTGAATTAGGGTATTGCCTGCATTTTCACCGCTTCCTTGAAAGATGTTTAGGTCGTCAAAAGTTAGTCCACCACTTAAGCCAATTAAATCTAAACCATCGCCAAAGTCTGCGATGTAGTCGGCATTACTAATGTTGAGGCCACCTGTAGTGCGAAAACCAGGTACGTCATCGCGTCTCCCAATAACAAATACATCGTCGCCGCTACCGCCGCTGAGGCTATCTGCGCCTAAATCTCCCCAGAGAACGTCGTTGTCTTTGTCGCCATAGAGTAGGTCGTTGTCTTGACCTCCCCAAATGGTATCTTTACCTTGTCCGCCGCGAATTGTGTCTTGACCTTTATTGCCGTAGAGTAAATCTGAGTTTTCGTTGCCGTTAATGATGTCATCGCCGCCTAAACCCCAGATGGTATCATTACCCTGTCCGCCAAAGAGGACGTCGTTGCCATCAAGGCTAGAGTTTATGTCTATATTTCGATCGCCATACAGGAGGTCATCACCTTCGCCACCTATGGCGGTATCATCACCTAAATCGCCATAAACGGTGTCGTTACCTTTGTCGCCAAATAACAAGTCGTTGTTCTTACCGCCGTGTACAAGGTCGTCGTTTTGACCGCCGCGTACAAGGTCGTTACCTTCGTTGCCATTAATGATGTCTTCGCCTTCATTACCGTTGATGAGGTCTTCGCCACCCTCACCAAAGATGCTGTCATTACCCTGTCCGCCAAAGAGGACGTCGTCGCCATCTATGCTAAAGTCTGGGCCTATATTTCGATCGCCATACAGGAGGTCATCACCTTCGCCACCTATGGCGGTATCATCACCTAAATCGCCATAAACGGT
>CASBRD010000289.1 GCA_949128025.1 Oscillatoriales cyanobacterium PMM_0008
GCCCCTAACCCCTAGCCCCTAGCTATATAACCTCAATGCGAATAGGAGGAAGCCTGTTTAAAAGAAGAAGCCCACAAGGTTGAGACGGCTCTAGTCCACCTTCCCTCTGGAGAAACCATAGTTGGTGGAATCGCCCAAAGAAACTTACTTACCGGGTGTGGCTTAGGCTCAAGTCAATCTATTTTGGATTTGGGATTGACTTATG
Source organism: Oscillatoriales cyanobacterium PMM_0008 (assembly GCA_949128025.1). Taxonomy (GTDB): domain Bacteria; phylum Cyanobacteriota; class Cyanobacteriia; order Cyanobacteriales; family Aerosakkonemataceae; genus Argonema. Next base: position 206 of record CASBRD010000289.1, read on the forward strand.
GAAGATATCAGCGTTTGGGAACCTACCGACGCAAAAAATGCGATCGTGGAAAGCAGCAATTTCTGCTAAACTTTCCTTTCATACCAAAGGTAGACGCAGGCTAAAAATATGCCTGCATAATGATGGACTATTCAGCGGGAGAATTGAATATGAACGTTGTGATTCATGGCAAAAATATTGAAATCACCGATGCAATTCGTGAGTACGTACATCAAAAAATAGAAAAGGCGGCAAGCCACTTTCTAAACGTAACCAATGAGATTGATGTGCATTTATCAGTGGCCCGTAATCCGAGGATAAACTCTAAGCAGACTGCTGAAGTGACTATTTACGCCAACGGTGCAGTAATTCGTGCTGAAGAAGGAAGTGAAAGTTTATACGCGAGCATAGACCTAGTAGCTGATAAAATTGCCCGCAAACTGCGGAAGTACAAAGAAAAACGTCTTGATAAAAAGACTCAAGCTCAGCCTAAAACTAGCGAGTTAGTAGAAGAAACGCCAGTAGCAGTGGATTTGATTGGCGATCGCACTCCGGAACTTCCCGGCGAAGTGGTGCGTACCAAGTATTTTGCCATGCCGCCGATGACCATTGATGAAGCCCTAGAACAGCTACAGCTAGTAGACCACGACTTTTATATGTTCTGCAATGCTGAAACCGGCGAAATCAACGTCATGTACGAACGTAACCACGGCGGCTACGGGGTGATTCAGCCGCGTCAGGGGAATGGGCATAGCGATCGCAAAAATGGTAAAACAGCCCACAGCAGTAATGCTGCACCCGAAAAGTCAAACGTACATAAAACTTAAGACCGGGCTTGGAAGCTGTTATACCAAATCCCGGTTAACTACCCCCTTTTTCTTCAAGCCCGCGCCGGCGGGCTTTGTTTGTGTAGCCGCGACTTTAGTCGTCGGGGGTCGATCAAAATACCGCTTCTAGTGCTTGAACATTCAAATTTTTGAGCATCAACTCATATTCATAAAGCACCTCGATCGGGTTAGGGAGTTGTGGCGGAGGCAACGGTTCCGGCTTTGACCGAAAATAGCGAGCCAAATCTAAAATTGCCCCACTAGCGCTAGTAACATCTCCAATCGGAACAAGACGACCCAAAGGCCATCGATCGGGCCATTCATTAACTACCTCTCGCGAACCGGCATTGTCGTAAGCAACTATCCCCTTACCTGCTGCGATCGCTTCTTGAAGCACGCGGGGCCGCCCCTCATTATCCGAGCAAAGCAGGACAGTTTCCACATTATTCATACAATCGAATACCTCTTGCCGAGAAACCCTGCCCTTTAAGACAATGCAGTCTTCTAAACCATAACTCTTGATACGATGCAACATTTCTGTGCGCTCCGGGCCATCGCCACACACCGTTAAGTGGGCATTAACTCCTTCAAGTACCAGAATTCGCATAATTTCCACCGCATCCAACGGTTTTTTTCTCGATTTCAGTTGAGCCGCCATCAGTAACCTAATCGGTTCTTCTGATGTTCGCTGATAGTTGGAAGTAAGATTAAAGGGTGAAAAATTAGTACTTGGATTGAAGGGTGGAAGATTAATGGGATTGGGTAAGAAAACAGTATCGTTGACGCCAACTACACCTTTTATAGATTCGGCAAGATAGCGGGCTATACAAACTATTTTGTCGCAGTCTCGATAGAAGCCGATCAGTTTTTGTCTTAGGGACGGTTCAATTGGCTCCCTCGAAGCAAGGCGGTTAATGTAGCCTCCCCGACATATAAGTACAATCGGCTTATTGCCATGAACGCGGCGGATAGCGGGGAGATGCCAGAGAAAGCACTCGCGACCGAGAATTACATAATCGAAAGGGCCATAATTTTGATAGGCCCTTTGAAATTGGCGATCGATATCTGATAATGCCTGGGGTGTAATATTTAGATCGTTAGGGAAGTCAGCTTGAATCCAGATTAATCCAGGATATTGCACTAGATTAATTGCCTGTTTGTAGGGAGCAATGTGCAAAACCTCATGCCCAAGACTGCGTAATCCGCAAGCAAGTTCTTGACTGGAGTGAGCTGAACCGCCTCCATGAGGAGGGTGGACGCTTAGTAGCAGAATCTTCATAAAATGAGTGCTGATATCAATCAATCTAAGTAGAGAGAAAAATCTTAGAAGCAATCGTAAATTAGCTGGGTTATTCACATTTTGTCAAGTCCACGAGGAATAAGTTTTAACATATAGCAACCGCTCTGATAATTGTCACATTTTATGTCAAAAATTTTCTGGCCTCTAATAAGCTGTCGCGCCGGAGAGTTTGTAGGATCGCAATTTGTGAAACTCTTGTGGAGCGGGCATCTTGCCCGCCCCATTTATACAACTTAGATGCGCGACAGCTTATTCTTAAAAAAAGGGCTTGTGAGTCACATCCGTCTCAGCAAGCCCTGTAATTTGCGGATTTTAGGTATTGTAAATGTAAGCTTGTCTCAACCGCCGCACCATCTCTCTACGCACTTCATTGCTGACCCGATAGCCCCGCTCCCAATGTTCTAACCTGATATTGTCAACGTAGAACTTGACGGTAAATTGCATACCGGAACCTTGGATGTCCATCAGCCGAATTTTTGGCTCTTTCCACAGGGTTTTGGATTCTTTGAAATTTTCGTGCAACCACTCTACAAACTTGACCGCATAATCATCTAACCTAGTTTCATCTCCTCCTGGGTTAGCCATTCTCTGATAAAGTTTGTTCATTTTGCCCTTAAGAACGTCAATTTTTTGCTCCCATTCTTCCGGTAAGATGTTGAAGTCTTCAACTACCAAATCGGGGTCTTTTAACCAGGCTTCATACCAGGCTCTAATATATCCGATGAGGGTGGTTTTCAAAGCTGGTTCTACTTCTTCTTCAAGTCTGTAACGCACCCGTTTACCCTTGCGTTCTGCTACTACCTGCAAGCCAACCAAGCTCAACACATCTATGTACTCTTTTAGAACAATTTTGAGTTCATCTTTATCCAATCCTCCTTTTTCCAGACTTTTGATTTTGTTAACCAAATCCTCAACTTCATCTTCAATTTTTTTCAGTTGCTTGTTCACATCTATTTCCGCCAATACCCGGAGGCGTCCTGCTTCCCTCTTGGACATCTTACCGGGTTCGGCATGATCCCATCCATAGAAGTGGTCTAAATATTCTAGTTTTTCTTCAAGATCTCCCAAGGTATCTGGATGTCCGAGAACAATTTCTCTCAATATTTTTGTTGCTGTCACCGGGTCGGCATCCACTCTGACTGCGATATTAGTTGAATAAGCAAAGTGCGGAGTGGGACGACTGAGGTTAATTATATCTTTACCTCCCAAGGCAGAATTTGGCGTATACATCTCGCAATGGGTATCGATCATATATAACTTGGTCACCCGGATGCCGATGTTTTTGATGACCGCCATTGACCCGTTCATTTGGATTACATCTCCGAATTGAAAGGGTGTATCGATCAACAAAACCAAACCGCCAAAAAAGTCGCTTAAAATCTCCTTGACCGACAAGCCAAGTACAACGGTAATACTACCTAACGCTAACCCGATTCCAGTTAAATCAACCCCAAATGTGTCCAAGAAAATGGAAAAACCAATCAGGTAAGCTAAAAATGGGATGGTTCGTCCTAGTATTGGGATCAATATGTCGTCCCAGACAGCTTCGCTTTTTCTAGCGTATGCTTTCAAGTAGTAGACAACTACTTCAGTAAATAGCCGCGCAATCAAGTGGGTCACAGTCAGAACCAGGAAGGCGCTGAACCCTCTCTGAAACAAATCAATGACGGGACTTGAGCCTAACTGTCGAAAGGAGAATTTTAGGCTGACAAGGATGAAAATAATTAGAACTGGGATACGCGAGACAGTCAGGCTAACGAGGGCTACATCGCTTTCCATTTGGCGAAACAAGGCTCGCAGTATATAGAAAAGCGCTATATACAGTACGAAAGCGACAATTGCCTCGACGATCAAGGCGGCCACGAAACGGCCCAAGTTATCTGGGAGAAAGGATAAGGACGCTGCTAGTACAGTTGGGAAGTCCAAGATAGCAATCATTGGTGCCTGCCTTAAATATTTAGCGGTTACTCTCGTTTAATACGATACGCTCTATGGACACGCCAAAGCAAATATAGTTTGGCATACTCCAATATTAAGCGTTGTGCAAGTTCATTTATAACATTCCAGTCACCTGTATGGGGGACGGTAGATATGATATCAAATCCGGTTGCTGGGTCTAAGTTAAAGGTTAAAAAGGTTTATTAGCCGTTTTCGCACCCAAACTACAGGATTTTGGTCGTCTTCGGCTGCATCTACCAAACCCATTTCTCGTAGTTGTTTTTGTCTAGCGGTTAGCTCTTCTTGATGCTTTCCTAACTCTTTAACTATCTGCTCGTAAAACTCAGGATGCTCTTTTAAGAGTTTTTGGAACCCCGTTTTGTTTATAGCAAACACAAATGTTTCTTCTAGGGCTTTGACAGTGGCAGTTCGAGGGATTCCCAGCATTAAAGCAAGTTCTCCGAAAAATTGACTTGCTGCCAGGTTGGTAAGATGTTTGTCAATTTTTTCTACAAAAACTTCTACAGATCCTGACAAGATGATATAAAAAGCATCGCCAGGGTCATTTTCGCGAAATAGAATTTGGGATGGCGCTAGCCGTTGCCGATATCCCGCTTCAATTAATTTCCGCAATTCGATGTCGTTAAGATTTTTAAAGTATACTATCTGGCGCATTAAGTCGCTGAGGGATAATTGCTTTTTAGGAACAGGAACAAGCTGCAAATTTGGCTCACGTTCTGTAGCTTGAGTTCCATCTTTGTCAATGTCATCTCTCGGCTCGGCTTTCTGGAACAAGCCAGCCAAAACTTCTGGATTCCGTAACCATAAATGCCTGTCTTCGGAGGGTAAATTGATTCCTTGTTTGCGGAAGTTATACTCAATTGCAAAATACAAAGAACTTTTAATTAATTCTCTTTGATTGGGCTGCTCGATCCAAGCCAAGAGTTCAAATTTAAGTCCTTCTTCCCCAAATCCTAAAAATAATACTCTGGGATTGGGATTGTATAAAACTGCCGATTCCATGTAGGCAGCCCTTATAAGTGCTTCTGTTACTAATAAAGGGTCGTTGTCATCGGCTACTGCTACGGGTATTCGCAGACAGAAGTTTGAACTATCGTAACTCCAGTTAACAATTTTGTTCCCAATCATAGTGCTGTTGGGAACGATTACAGAAGAATTATCATTTGTTTTGATGATGGTAGAGCGAATAGATATTTTCTTGACAGTTCCCATCAAATTTTCTAATTCAATATAGTCTCCCACCTTGACAGGTCGATCTACCAGTAATGTCAAACCGCTGACGAAGTTTGTTGTTAAATCCTGTACGCCGAAACCAAGACCAACTCCTAAACCACCTGCTAATATGGCCAAAGATCCCAGGTTAAATCCAACACTTTGCAGAACGATGATAATGCCTAATGCTGCTGTCACATAACGAACAATTACCGCGATCGCTTCTCGGTTTCCTTCGTCAATTCCTATTCTGACAAGCAGCCGCTCTTTGAGAAAATTGCTCAGAGCGTTAGAAATGTAAATAGCTATTAATAGGGATATAATCAGTTCGACCATTGAACTGATTGAAACAGGGTAATCTCCTATTTTAAACAAACTAGCTGTAAACAGCCTAGCTATTTGTATTAAGAGCGTGTCTAGTATTCTTTCCATCTTTCTGAGTTAGTATTATTCAAATTTATGTATCTAGTTTATCATTTTACACAGGATAGCAAACTCTACAATACATTTTAATGGCTCTGGATACTCAATGGACTGGCTAGATTTACCAGGTTATCAACAACTCCCGATTTTTGCTATTGTAGTAACAAAAAATTACATTGGTTGGGGGCAGAAGACGATCGAATTGCGGCACACTATTCAGGGATTAAGAACGTCCTAACTGACTCATCGGTTGCTATAAAGCACATTTAAATACGGAAACTCTTCTACCCAGTCATATCGTGTCCGGTTGTATCGATATTGCATGGTAGGGGCGGGTTTTGTGACGAGGTTGTCTGTTGTCATCAAGAATTGTCGTCTAAACCCGCCCCTACAATCAGTCCGGTGCGATCGAATCGCCGTGTGTGTATATCCGTGTCGTGCTATTCCTGGGAGACGGCTTGCCGGGGCAGTTCCACCGTAAAAGTTGCTCCCAGTCCCTCGCCCAGACTTGCCGCGCCGACAGTTCCGCCGTGCAGTTCTACCAAGTAGCGAACTAGGGCTAGGCCCAGTCCAAGTCCGTTGTGGGATCTTGTGCTTGTACGATCGGCTTGGCGGTAGCGATCGAACACATAAGGCAAAAACTCAGGTGAAATCCCTATGCCGTTATCGCTCATCTGGATCTGGGCATAGGAGGTTTGGTAAATTTCAGATTGCAGAGGATCGGCTGGGTTTTGATTTTCAATCGGCAATTTTTCCAGTTTAACTTCAATCCGTCCCCCGGTTGGGGTGAACTTGATGGAGTTGGAAAACAGATTCCAGAACACCTGCCTCAAGCGGTCTGGATCGCCCAGTGTGGCTATTTGAGAGTTAAGCACCAATTCAAGTCGAATTTGCTTAGCGTCAGCAGACAGACGCACAATATCGATCGCTTCCTCAAGGATAAAAGCGAGGTTAACTGTGCGGACATTCAGGCGGATTTTACCAGTAGTTATGCGCGAAATGTCTAAGATATCCTCAATCAGCTTATTTTGCGCCTGTGCGCTGCGCTGAATTACATCAAGCCCACGAGCGGTCTGGGTTTCGTCTAAATTCTTGGTAAGCAGCAGCTTAGACCAACCCATGATGGCGCTGAGGGGGTTCCGCAGCTCGTGAGAGAGGATGGAGAGGAACTCATCCTTAGCGCGGTTGGCCGCCTCAGCCGTCTCGCGGGCTGATTGGGAGGAAATTAGTATCTGATGTAGCTTCTCCTCAATTCGCCTGCGATCGGTAATATCTTCAATAGCAAACAGGATCGCCTGTGTAGAGCCGCTTTTATGAACGATTTTGCAGGCATTGATCAGCATCGTCTTGTCGCCAATGTTTGAAAAATTATGGTTAATTTCCAAGTCGTTGAGGGAAGTGTTGTTTGAGATTACCTCTGATAACAGATGGCGCAGTCTGGGAATATCCCACTGACGGTTACCCAGATCGCAGAGTAAATTCTGCTCTGTTTCTTCTGGCGTTACCTGGAAAGTTTGATAGAAAGAGGGATTCGCCGTCTTCACGCGCAATTCTGCATCCAGGACGACTAGGGGCGATCGCACTGTCTCCACAATCGATCGAGCATAATCGCGAGCTTCCTTAAGCAGATCGGCGCTTCGTTTGAGGGCGTCAATATCCACCAACGCCATTACTGTACCCTCAATCTTATTATCTGCGGTCTTATAAGGCCGTATTCGCAGGTCATACCAATGGCCCGATCGGTCCTGCACCTCAAGTTCAACTATGCTGGCGGTCTCGATCACATCAGATATCAACTTCTGCAAATTGGGGACGTTGATATGGGTACGAATATCGCCGATCGATCGTCCGATGTCCGTAGGCAATATATTTAGCACCGGTTTCGCGCTCGGAGTGAAAAGTCGGATGCACAAATCTTTTCCCAGCATGACGATGGGGATGCTAACACTATCGAGCAGATTATTCAGATCGTTGTTGACCTGATTCAATTCCAGATTCCGATGTCGCAGTTCGTCGTTAATCGTGTTCAGTTCTTCATTCGTCGCCTGAATCTCTTCTTTGGCAGTTTCCAGTTCCTCATTCGTGCTTTGGAATTCCTCATTGCTCGACAAGACTTCCTCACTGGAGGCTTTGAGTTCTTCGTTGACGACCTCCTGTTCTTCGATAATGGATCGCAGATACTCCCTCGTGCTAGCAAGCTCATGCCGAAGTTGGAGAATCTCGCGCTCTTGGTCTGCCAAAACGGTTCCCTGCTTTACCTGAAGAGTCCTCTTCGCCTTGGACTGAGGAACATCTGGTAGAGTAACATCCTCAAACAAAACCAAGAAGTAGCCTTCAGAGGAGGCTAGAGGCTTAAAAGGAATCACCTCAATATTGACCGTCCTGAATTCATTGTTACATTTGACTTGCAAGCCTTCTCTTCTAATCGCGATATTCTGCTTTTTCGCCTTATGAATCGCTGTACGCAGATCTAACAAAAAGCCCGATCGTACCATTCTCAGGAGGTTGAGGCTGGCCGCTCCTGGAGCGGGTTCTAGATAAAGACTAACCTCTCCCCGAAATTGCCGAATTTCCAGCTCGTTATCGATCACCACACCGACAGGGGCGTATTTATTCAAGACGATTCGATCGGCCTCTTTTTGCAGATCCGATCCCTTCGAGATGTCCTCGTTCATCCTCTTGGTAGTGTTTGATTTCTGTAGTGGATAGTTGCTGGTAGTAAACTCAAAATTCAACTGAGGGACTGCTAGTTTTCTGGAATAAATCTTGTACTTTTTGTCCACCAAGCCAAACAGATCGGAGAATCCGCCCGTTCCCTCTGATGCTCCCAGCATCAGAAAGCCTGTGGATTTGAGCGCATAATGGAACAGCGGTATGACCTTCTTCTGTAAAACTGCGCTTAGATAAATCAGCATATTCCGGCAACTGATCAGATCCAGCTTGGAGAAAGGCGGGTCTTGGCTGACGTTTTGCTTGGCAAAGACGCACATATCGCGAATCCTCTTCCTAAGCTGGTAGCCGTCCTCTGTCTTGACAAAAAAGCGTTCTTTACGTTCCTCTGAGACATGAAGCAAAAGCTTGTCTGGGTATATGCCTGCACGCGCTTTCTCGATCGCTTTTTCATTAATATCCGTGGCAAAAATCTGGATTTGAGGTAGGGTAGGCAGATCCTCCAAAAATTCCAGCAAGGATATAGCCATAGAGTAAGCTTCCTCACCTGTGGAACACCCAGGTATCCAGATCCTGATGGATGCTTCTGGCGGTCTATCCATCATCAGCTTGGGAAAGACTTTGTTCTTTAACGCTTCAAATGATTCGGGGTCGCGGAAAAAAGTGGTGAAAGGGATCAGGATGTCTTGGTACAAAGCCGCCACTTCCGGCGGTGTTTTCTGGAGATAAGCGACGTAATCCTCCAGCTTTTGAAAGTGGTGTATAACCAAGCGGCGCATGATCCGTCGCTTGATAGTGGCGTGCTTGTAATGAGTAAAATCAGCCCCGGTGCTGGTTCGCAGCAACGTGAAAATCTGCTCTAGAAGGTTCGGATCTGACAAAGGTAACTCATCCGTTGTTTCCAACGATGAGGTCCCGGCGACATAGGGATGGCGACCGATCTTCGCCAGATCGAGGGCGATTTTTTGAGGGGGCAGGATAAAATCTACATGACCGCTGGCAACAGCAGTGTTTGGCATACTATCGTATTTCGCTGTTTCTTCACACTCGGCAAAGGTAATGCCGCCCTCGGCTTTGATTGCCTCCACCCCCAGAGTGCCGTCTCCGTCCATTCCCGACAGAATTACTGCGATCGCTTTGTTCCCCCGCTCTTTTGCCAGGGATTGCAGGAAAGCATCGATCGGCATATACTTTCCTTCAATCTTCTCGCGGGGCATGAGTTTCAAAATACCCCCGATAATAGCCATTTTTTTATTAGGCGGAATGACGTAGACGCAGTTAGGTTCTACTGCCATACCATCCTCGATTTGCCTAACCGACATTTTAGTCGATTGGGAAAGGATATGGGTCAACAAGCTTTTATGATTGGGGTCTAAGTGTTGGATCAGCACAAAAGCCATGCCGGTATCGATCTCTAGAGCCTTAAGTAACTGCGTAAATGCTTCCAGTCCACCAGCAGACGCTCCAATACAGACAATCGGATATAGTTTGTCTTCATTTGGACGATCGCGATCGAGTTCTGCTGTAGCAGGAGGCGGGGATTCAGTTTGAACCGAAGAGTCAGTGGTATTCATAATTTGGATTCTTTTGCTTTCTCTAACTAAAATGGGGGACTGTGATGGAATTTTTAAGCCTCAAGTTTATATCTCTTTTCTAAAAAAAGGTAACCGTCAGAATGTCCTCTTTTCCTCATCGCAGACTGCACAAACGGATAGCTCAACTTAATATGGTTACTGCCCGAACCAAAATACTATTCAATTTTCAAAATCCTATTCCCTGGAAACGATACCAATAATACAATGGATACCTGCTCACTCAGGCCCTTAAGGAGGTTGCCCTCCGCTTTATACCCTCATCATATCAGGTTTCCTCCTGTAGCCCAGAAACCCAGTTTCTCTGCCATAAAGTAAACCCCAGAAACCCGGTTTCTTGGAGAAACCCGGTTTCTCTGCCATAAAGTAAACCTCAGAAACCCGGTTTATTGAAGAAACCGGGTTTCCGATCTTTGAAATTAAGACATAATTGGTTTGAGATCCAAGACAAAACCAGGTAACACATCTTCACCGGAAAGAGTTGCCGGATTTTCGAGTATTTCCACATCTCGATTGGGGCGGTAAATTTCTACACGCTTATTTTTTCGGTCAATTAACCAACCCAATCTCGCACCGTTGTCGATGTATTCTTGCATTTTTTCCCGCAATTCTTTTAGGGTATCGGTAGGAGAGCGTAACTCGACTACAAAATCAGGACAAATGGGAGCAAATTTCTGTTGTTGTTCTGGGGTTAAAGCGTCCCAACGCTCTTGCTTAATCCACGATACATCAGGGGAACGTTCCGCACCGTTGGGCAATGTGAAGCCGCTTGACGAGTCGAAACCTTTGCCTAGTTTAGTTTGTTTGTTCCAGATTCCTAGCTCAACGGCGAGATCGAAGTTACGGTTGCCAGTAACACTGCCTGTAGGTGGCATAATTAGTAATTCTCCTTTGGCTGTGCGCTCAAATCTTAAATCGCGGTTGTTTTGACAGATCTGAAAATACTGCTCTTCAGTTAAATCGATTTTCAATTTGAGGGTAGGAGGTAAGGCGATTGTAGGGGCGTTCATAACCTTATCCAAATATCTGCTGTTATACACTTTTAGTATAAGCTGCTACGCATCTAATTTCACAGTCAGTTTTTCTGAAGCTCTCTTGTGGGATGGGCATCCTGCCCGTCCTTGTATTCGATTTAGATGCGGAATATCGTTTTTATAATAGTTTGCTACAGATCCCCCTAAATCCCCCTTCAAAAGGGGGACTTTAATTCCGGTTCCCCCCTTTTGAAGGGGGGTTAGGGGGGATCGAATTTGTAGCAGTATTTTAGATAATTGGTATAATACCTTATCAGATTAATGGTAGGGGTGATGGTTGAACAAAAACCAGATTTCTTTAAGACTTATCCAGTTTTTACAACTCAATATCTGTTTGTTCAGGTAAACTTTCTTTTTGAGGAAATTGTAGAGAATGAAGCTGAGCATATCGTCCTCCTTTAGAGATTAAATCTGCGTGAGTTCCGGTTTCTACGATGCGCCCTTGTTCCATCACAACAATGACATCGGCATTGTGGATAGTAGAAAGGCGGTGAGCGATCACTAAGCTAGAACGGCCTTTAAATAGCTTTTCTAAAGACTCTTGAATCAGATTTTCCGACTCACTATCTAGCGCCGAAGTTGCTTCATCAAGCACAACAAAGCGAGGATTTTTGAGCAAAACTCTGGCGATCGCCAAACGCTGCCTTTGACCCCCCGACAGCCTCACTCCCCGTTCGCCAATGATTGAATCATACCCATCAGGAAAACGCATAATAAAATCGTGGGCATTAGCTGCTTTAGCCGCTTCTATAATCTCTTCTTTTGTAGCGTCTAACTTCCCATAAGCAATATTATCTAGCACCGTGCCGTATAGCAATAAAGTTTCTTGAGAAACAATTCCTATATGCTCTCGCAGCGACTCTATGGATACATCTTGTAGTTTGCGATCGTCAATCAAAATCAAACCATTTGTAGGGTCATAAAACCTAGCGGCTAATTTGGCAACCGTACTTTTTCCCGCACCCGAAGACCCCACTAAAGCAACCCTCATCCCCGGTTGAATCTCCAAGTTAAAGTCGCGCAGGACAGGTTCACCGTTTTTGTAGGCAAATTCAACATTTTCAAACTTGAGGCGACCCTGTACAGATGTCAGATTAACAGCATCTTCCTTCTCTTTTACCTCTGGATTAGTCTCCATAATTTCAAAAACCCGCTCCGATGCCACTACGGCTCTTTGCACAACATTCATTACTTTACTGAAACGTCGAATAGGCTGATTGACTTGATTGATGTAGGCAAGAAACGCGGCTAATTCGCCAATAGTCAAACGCCCCACCATCACTTCCCAAGAACCGAAAACTAGAACGATGAGGCTACTAAGGTTGTTTAAAACATCGATGATGGGAAAGAAAACAGACCAAAGACGAACTGCGCGAATATTAGCTTCCATGTAGTTCCGACTCTGGTCTGAAAAACGGTCTATTTCATACTGCTCGTTACCAAAAGATTTAATAACGCTGATATTAGATATTGTGTCTTGCAAATGATTATTGACCGCTGCGGCTGAATCCTGAACATCCCGATAAGCACCCCGCATAAACTTTCCAAAAAGCTGGATTGTATAAATCATTAAAGGCCAGGTGAATACGAGTAATAGCGTGATTTGCCAATCCGCGCTGAATAGATAAACAATAATCGCCAAAACCGTAAAACTATCAGCAAAAATTTCTGGAAGATCAGCCGTAACTAAATTGCCGATCGCATTGATATCTTGTCCCAACCGCGACATCAGATCGCCTGTCCTATGGTTGTCGAAAAAGCTGATTGAAAGCTTCTGAATGTGTCTGTATAAATCGTTGCGAATGTTTTCAATTGTTCTCTGTCCAAACACAGACATCATGTAACTGCGGAGGAAATTCAAAACACCAACTAGAAGAGAAATTAAGAGAATGGCCCCCGCCACCCAAGGCAAGGCATCAAAATTTTTGTCTGGAATCACAGAATCGATCGCATAGCGGACGATCTGGGGAATCAGAACTTGGAGAAAGGAAATACAAAAAATAATCCCCAGAGATATAAAAAAAGGTGTTTTGTTTTGCCAAGCATAGCTGAAAAGGCGATCGGACAGCTTCTTCACCGAGGTTGTCAGCTTCAAGTCATCAGAATTAGCGGCAATCTTGAGAACGAGGTTGGCTTGCACTTATAATTTATTCCATAATAAAAAAGTCTTTCACACCTTAATTCTAACTAGGAAAACTCCTAAGTTGGAAAGTTGGCTCGATCTCGATCCCTTCATTATAATTGTATTTTACTCAATACAGACTTGCGATTCATCACCGGAAATTGTTCGTCCCGCAGGGGAAGATTGAAAAATGGACATAACTTTTCCCAATTTTCACCCGCACAAATATTAATAACTAACAAAGATTCGGGACGGTCTTTAAAGTATTCCATGACGTTTTTGTAATGCAGGTCGTAGACGTAGGACAGCCGTTCTTCGTTGTAAGTGTATGTTCCATAAACAGCCGATCGCAAAAACCTTCTGATCTGCATTTGAGGATCTTTATCAGTATCTTCCTCAAATACGGGTTTTTTATCCCATTTCCTTTTAATCGACCTCAACCATGATTCTTTGTCACGTACCGTCAGAATAAACTTGCTGTCTGGGAACATTTTATCTAGCTGAGCATAAAAAGGAGCGACGGTTATATCTGCTATTCCTTCCCAATCATTCAATATAGAAAGATCGTAGTTTCCTGCCCTCAATTCCTTTAAAGTTGTTTCGTCATTTGGGTAGTGGATGACATGAATTCCCAACATATTCAAAGCTACCGTTAAGCTTTTAGTCCCCGTTCGACTCAAGCCAATTCCAAAAACTTTCATTTTCTTACTTTTGGGTGTTTTTTTGACTTGGCGTTCTGCTTCTAAAGCATCTAACTCTTGGCAGGGAAAAGCTGCTTTTTCGGTGACGTTCATCTGACTTAATTCTGCGATCGCAATGTTAGGTAGAGCTTCTATATAGTTGGCGACTTCCTGAGAAGAGGCATTTTCTTTAATACTTTTTCTCGCGTGTAAAACAGCGGCTTTAGCAACATAAAAATCTTCGTCTTCAGCCTCCATATCCCAATCTTCTATATTAATATTGAATTTGGCTTGCCGATAAGAATTACGACTTCTCAGTTCTCTCAAGGCATACTTGCAAAAAATGTCACGATAGAACTGAAAAAAATCATGATAAATGTGAAATTGGGCAAAATTAATTCCCAGATTAAGTTGTTTAAGAGCCAAATTTCGCACTCTTGATTCAGGTCTTAGTATATGCTTACGCTCGTCTTTTGGCGCTTCTATTCTTTGCATAGCCTGCACGACATCTAGTCGCGTTATGTGTACGCCGCAATGAATTTTACCTCTAAATTTATCCAAAACGTAACAGTCTATATAAGGTTGGGTATTACTTTGGAGGAAAGGAACCATATCTTCCATAATCAAGCAATCTGCATCCATGAAGACGACAAAATCGCAATCATATTCTATCCTCAGCATTTCCTGAACTGCTTTAGAAAAAGGTTTAATATTTTCAATAATATGCACTTGATTAGGCTGAATATTTTTGATAGCCAATTCAAGAGCAATTTTTGAGGTTCTCTCTCCAACCGTTCTAAAAACAATGTCAACTTTTTTCATTACCTTCTCCACTACAATTGCCTATAGCAACTAATTCTCCGCGCATTAGAAAGCGATCGCACTTTCATCGACTACCAATAAAACCTGCCTTTTCCTCTTTAGCTGATGCTTGGAAATGGTGCATTGGGTATCTCCTTGCCAATGAAAGTGCATAATTTTTCCCAGGATTCTCCCTGACATATATTCATAACTAACAACTGGCCCGATCGGTCCTTAAATTTGTTCGCCACTCTCTCAATATGCTGGTGATAAACAGATTGCCACAGTTTAGCATCAAAAGTATCAGATCCATAAACCATTCGCCTATAGTGACGCAGATAATCTTGTTTATATTCAGGATATTCATCTAATGAACGACCAAACCATCTTTCAGATGATTTTAGCCAGGATTCTATATCTCGAATGGTTAATATCCATTTAGCATCGGGAAATCGGACATCCAGCTCGTCAAGCCAAGCCACAACTGTGATGTCAACAGCGGCATTATACTCGCTGACCAAATCATCTATAGATTTAGGATATTTCACAGACTTATATCCTAATACTCTTAAGGCATCACCAAGGCTTTTATTCCCAGTCCGGGATAAACCACAGCCAAAGATCATTGCGGGTTGCTTTTTATGTAATTCTCTGTTATCTTCCTTTGGCGTCGCTCCTAAATTTGTCATTTCTTTAATTCCTCGTTTGCTGGCCTATTACTTGGTAAGATATTCTTGTCAATTATTGGTAATAAAATTTCATTCGACATCATCTTTTAAACTTCCCATTTCATCTCGGCGTTCTCTTGACCTGCCATTTCTTCAAATAATCGTTCAATGCTTGGAGCGAGTTCTCTCTGCCAACGCAAATCTAAGGCAATTCCAAATTCATGATTTTCGTAATAATTTGTCCGAGATTTATTCAGGCTTAAAACTCTTGAGTTTATTTGTTGATTCTGCGCGTTTGCTATCAAAAATTGAGTGCCATTATTTCCACCAAGGGGATGATGATTGTGTTCGTAAAAATTAAGCAATTCTGGCTGATAGTCTACTTGTAAAAAATCACAAATTCTTTGAATGACTGCTTCTGGCTGTGTTGCCAACTCTTCGTAGCGAATTTTGATCTTTTTGTATGTAAAGCTTTTAAACATTTCGTTCGTATCTTGAATTTGGATTATCCATTTGATAATTTGTTCTTTAATATCTTTTTCGGGTTTCTTTCTAATCCAGGAGTTGATGACGGCTCTACCATCTCTTTGCAAAAATATTAGAAAAGGCTGCCATTCGGTGTTTTTAAGTTTTTTTAGTTGTGTTTCTATCCAGGTGGTATCTTTTGTGGAGTCAACGATCGTCGTTTTTTGGGTTTTTACCGATACTTGTTCGTAGAGGAGGTTGGACTCGTCGATCGCAAAGTTACCCCACACGGGACAATCAACACCGCAAATTTTGCAAACCCTTTTTGTGATTGGTTTGTTCTTATTTCCTAAGAACAGAGTATTTTTGGCCTCTCCGCAATAAAAAGAATCGCTGTGGCTACCGAGGATGAGTCCTAAAAGCGTAGAACCAGAGTGACCCGCTCCACATATAAAAACTGCCTTTTTCAGATTATCCCCCATGAAATCTTTCTTTTTTTTAGGTGTTGCTAGGTTCGCTCAATATCCTAAATACTTGACCAAAGAGCGGACGCTAACTTAGCGTTGTAGAATATAAACTATATCAAAATATAGCCATAATGCCAAATTTTTAACATGAGCTTGACGAAAATTTATCTATAACCAACAATCTAGTTTATTATGGTTTAACAGCCCAGAAACTATCTGGCCCGAATATGTCCAATCATCACAACCATGAGCAAGCAAATTACAGCCGCGCCTTTGCGATCGGCATTGCCCTCAACAGTGGGTTTGTTATCTGCGAGGCTGTTGGCTGTGCAAACTTACTTGTCTGAACTCCTTGGTGTGGCTCAAGTCCACGACTTGCATATCTGGGGAATGAGTACAACTGAGATAGCACTCACCGCTCATTTGGTGATACCGGAAGGACATCCCGGCGATGCTTTTTTAGCTAAGGTAACCCAGGATCTTCACGATCGCTTCGGCATCGAACACGCTACCCTCCAAGTAGAAACTGGTATTGGCGATAACATCTGCCCGCAAATATCCTGTTCCAATCGATGAGATAAGGGCTTAGAGCTACTGCTGAGTGACTTCGTTGAGTGCTTCATGGATAACTTCATCACTCACACCATGACGCTTCAAACTTGCAATGAGTGCAGAGACCGTATCACCTTCTAGACGCTCAAGATCGGAGCGAAGTCCTTGTCCAATATAGGCACGCGCCAATGGCTGATAACCAGAAAACCCCAGCAATGGTGCTACTCGCTTTAAATCTTCAATCACATCTTCGGGAATGCGAATAGTGATAGTTGCCATTGGGCGATTTCTATCTAGCCGCTTTTTCAATGCCTCAACTTTCATAATATTCACGCTCCTTGCGTGTCGCTTCACGAGCCGAAACGATGCGAATCATGTCATTTTCACGCTCAATGTAGACGACGTACAAAAGATTCCAACGTCTGTCCAAGCCAATAACAGCATCTCGCTCTTCATCATTGCGGCTTGCATCAACCACCACTAGAAGCGGATCGAAGAAGGCTTCTGCGGCTTGCTGAAATGTTATGCCGTCATGATTTTTGGGATTAATCCGAGCTTTCTCGTCATTCCAAACGAAGGCGATACCATTGAGTACGAAATGCACATCCATACCTTGTAGTATAGGTGCTATGTATTTACATTGTCAATACATTCTTTGCAGGAGAAGTGGCAATGCTACTCAACCTCAAACATCCCCCAGCCCAATGTGGGTTCAAAGCCTCTCAAGAGCCGGAGAGAGTGAAAAGTAAGATTTGGCACCCTTCCTTGATTTTATCAACGAATCAATTGTTTTATTTCTCTCCACAGCAGCAATGCCCCACTATCGGAATGGCGTTGCGTGAAGATTCCGTAACTGGGGCTAAATAACAACGCCAGTACAAACAAGCCCGATGCTACTAATACGATCGCAGGGCCAGAAGGTAAATTGAAGAAGTAGCTCAAGTACATCCCGCTGATACTGGAAATAATCCCAATTGCAGCACCAAGCATCATCACTTGATGCAATCTTTTGACTAACAAATAGGCGGTTGCTCCTGGTGTGATTAGTAAAGATAAAACTAGGATGACTCCCACAGCTTTCATGCTGGCAACTATCGTTAATGCTATGAGCAGCATCAAGCCAAAATTGAGCAAATTTACTGGCAATCCGACTGCTTGAGCGCCCAAAGGGTCGAAGGTGTAAAACAGCAATTCTTTATACAATAAACCGACAACTAATAGAACTATTGCGGCAATGAAAGCGGTATTCCAAACTTCGTCGCTGGTGACACCCAAGATATTGCCGAATAAGAAGTGATTGAGGTCGATTTTATTGCTTTTTTGGATGAGAGTAATTAAGGTAATGCCGAGGGCAAAAAAGGCAGAGAAAACTATCCCCATTGCGGCATCTTCTTTGATAGGCGATCGCGTCCTAATCCAAGCGATCGCCATCGTACTCAAAACCCCAGCAATAAACGCGCCGACAAAAATATTGGCCCCCAGCATAAATGCGATCGCCAATCCCGGCAAAACCGAGTGACTGATCGCATCTCCCAGCAAAGCTAACCGCTGCACCATCAAATAACTGCCGACGACAGCACACAACAAACCGACTAAAATGGCAACGATGAGCGATCGCTGCATGAAACCGTATTGCAATGGCTCAATTAACGCTTCTAACATACTATTAAAGGAAGAATAGGCGATCACCCGTAAGCACCATTGGGCAAAAATCCCAATAATTGTTTTAACCTCGAACTTGCACCTTCGTAACAATGACTAGGCATTTGGTAATTCATAAATGGATAATACTTATGTCCGACTAACCTTTTAGCATAAGTCACCTGTGTAATGTATCTAGTCACCTGCGAATCATTTCTCGAACCTCTATGCCACACTTGATTATTGAAACACACAACAGAACCCATAGCCCCTAAACAGCTATAAATTTTATCTTCATATCCCGCAATATCACCATCACAAAGTTTTCCAAACAAATGGGAACCAGGTATAACTTGCGTAGGCCCATTCTCCACTTGCAGAACATCAGTCAAGTAATAATTGGCGGTAAATGCCAGCACGTTTAGCCGCACATTCGTTAAAGGTTTACCGTCAAGAGATAGGATATGTGGCGTATCATCCTGATGCCATTTATTGCCAGCAAGTCCTTATCTCCTCCACAACTAAGCAGCTTCGCCAGCAAAAAAACCTACCTGACCGCCATAAGCACGATATAGATTTTCCTGAGTTAGTACCTGTTGGCGAGAACCAGCAGCAATTAATTCTGTATTCAGCAAAATCAAGTCGTCAAAGTGAGTAATAGACTCGCCTAAGTCGTGGTTGACTACGATAACAGTTTTGTCGGCGCGAGCAAGTTCGTGGAAAATATTAAAAATTATAGACTGAGTTTTTTGGTCAATGCCAGCAAACGGCTCATCAAAACAGAAAATATCTGCCTCTTGAGCTAAAGCTCTAGCTAAAAATACCCGCTGCTGTTGTCCTCCCGAAAGTTGTCCGATCGGACGATCGCAATATCCACTCATCCCCACCCGTTCTAGCGCATCTTGGGCAATTCGCCGACTTACACCTGAAAAACGGCGAAACCAGCCACTTTTCCTGACTCTACCCATCATCACCACATCCCAGACAGTAGCAGGGTAAGTCCAGTCGATTTGCGTCCGCTGTGGCACATAAGCAATGCGATCGCGTTGATCCATCAAAGGTTTAGCGTCGTACAGCACCGTCCCCCCACTAACGGGAATCAATCCCAGCATCGCTTTGAGCATGGTACTCTTTCCAGCACCGTTTGGGCCAATAATCCCAGTTAGCCTTCCGCTATTCGCCACGCAACTAACATCCCGCAACGCCTCTACCGTGCGGTACTGAGCGCTCAGTTTACTGATTGTTATTGTTGGGTGTAGGGCAGACCTCTCGCCTGCTACATCTCTAAGATCGCATACCATCTGACTCCAATGCCTGTCCCCTGACCAACTAACCGTGTTCATACTGCCCTCCTAAATACTGCTATCTCTGAGCATAGTGTAAAAATGAAACAATTATGAAAACATCTATAAAAGGAAGCAATACTAAAGATAGAGAAAAGTGATTACTCACAGAAGCAGCAGACATCAATGGTTGGCGGCAGCTAGTATCTTATTCGCACTCTGGCTGAGTGGATGTACTCAGACAACCAGCAATACAGCCGCAGACGGCAAGCCGAGTGTAGTCGCAACCAGCACCATCATTGCCGACTTGACAGAAGAAGTAGGAGGAGAGGAAATTCAGCTTAAGGGAATTCTGCAACCAGGGGCCGATCCCCACGTTTACGAACCCGTACCGGCAGACAGTGTAGCTTTGGAAAAAGCTAACCTGATTCTGTACAATGGCTACAACCTGGAACCGGGATTGATTAAGCTGATGAACGCCAGTGGCATGAAAGCGCGTAAGCTAGCCGTGGGGGAAGCGGTAAAATCTTTGCAACTAGACAAAGGCAAAGGGGAAGTAGTGCCAGATCCCCACGTTTGGGGTGATGCGGATAATGTAATTCAGATGGTGAATGCGATTCGCGATGGGTTGATTGAGTTATCACCGGAAGACAAACAGAAATTTACCCAGAATGCGGCACGACTCACCAGTGAATTAAAACAATTGGATACATGGATAACGCAGCAGATTGCTACTATCCCAGCTGACAAGCGTAGATTGGTGACGACGCACGATGCCTTTCAATATTATGCCCGCGCTTATGGGATGGCGGTTGTCGGTACTTTGATCGGGATCAGCACGGAGGAACAACCCAGTGCCCAAACAGTGCGGCGACTGGTAGAGTCGGTTAAGGTGGCGGGTGTCCCAGCCATTTTTGCAGAAACAACAATTAATCCCGCTTTGATTAAGACTGTAGCCCAGGAAGCTGGGGTAAAATTAGCGCCTAAGCAACTTTATTCTGATTCAATCGGTGCTGTCGGTAGTGACGGGGATTCGTATATCAAGATGATGGTTGCCAATACGCGATCGATCGTGGAAGCTTTAGGAGGAAAGTACACCCCTTTTCAACCCACTGGTAAACCCGAAACCACTTCGTTACGCTGAAGTTGGTAAAGTCTTGTAAACGAAGAGTAGCAGGAGTCAAGTTATGTGCGTGCAGTGTGTAGTTTATTCGACCTTAATGCTTTTCATGCCAGCGCCACAACCAGCTAACGTGGCGGCAGTTAACGTTCCAGAGGCTGTGTACAGCCAAGTTAGCGCAGGGACGGTGGCTAGAGATACCCAGAGTGCGATCGCTCAAATGCTCAAAGAACTCCCGAATTCTCAGGATATGAGCTTACTGCGAGAAGAACTAAACTCGCTGTACGCACGACTGGCTACAGTCAAAGATGACGCCGAAGCGCAAAACCTCATCAATAATAGTATAAGTTCTCTCTCCGAACGCCTCAAAGCTCAACCTAATTATGACCGAGTAGCCCAGGCATTGACAGCAATGCTAGTAATAGATGACGATCGACCATTAACTAAGGCTTTAGGCTTGAAGTTATTCCATAACCCAAATAAGATCGGCATTTCTCTTCAAAACTCAGGTAAAAAAGGAGGTTGGTTGCGCTAGATAGGAGATTTCTTTAATTAGGAATCTGGGTAGGGGATCGGCACTTGCACCGACATTTTTGGTAATAACCAATAAAATAACTCTGCAAGTGCTAAATAGGTCGGCGCAAATAAATTCTTATTGGTATGTTGTTGCGCTTTAGCGCTAAAGCGCAACAACATACCAAATACAGAAATTCTATGTTTCGTTACATAGTTTTGTTTTTTATTGCCGACCTAATTAATGCCTCCGGCACGATGGAGCCAACGCCACGACAGACTTACAAATGCTAAACTAAATTAATAAAAATCCCATTAAGCTAGTGGCTGCGGTATAACTTGAAAACATTGAATGGACAGCAAAAAACGACCTATAGGTGTAGATTTATTCGCGGGTGCTGGTGGCATGACCCTTGGCTTTGAACAAGCTGGGTTTGATGTGCTAGCTGCTGTGGAATTAGACCCAATTCATTGTGCCACGCACGAATTCAACTTCCCATTTTGGTCGATATTGTGCCGGGATATCACAAACATTACTGGCACTGAAATTAGAGAGAGTTCTGGGATTGGCGATCGCGATATCGACGTTGTGTTTGGCGGTTCCCCTTGCCAAGGATTTTCGTTAATAGGAAAACGCGGTTTAGACGACCCGCGCAATGCTCTTGTATTTCACTTTCATCGCTTAGTTATCGAACTAAATCCTAAGTTTTTTGTGTTTGAGAATG
Organism: Oscillatoriales cyanobacterium PMM_0008; assembly: GCA_949128025.1. Classification (GTDB taxonomy): domain Bacteria; phylum Cyanobacteriota; class Cyanobacteriia; order Cyanobacteriales; family Aerosakkonemataceae; genus Argonema. Next base: position 22,239 of record CASBRD010000289.1, read on the forward strand.
TGCCAGGACTTACGCTAGGTAAGCATAAGGTATTCCTCTTAGAAATTATCGATTACTTTAGAGCAAACGGCTATCAAGTAGAAGATCATTACAAAGTTCTCAACTCTGCCAATTACGGAGTACCGCAGAATCGCTCCCGATTATTTATTCTGGGATGTCGTCAAGGTTTATCTTTGCCCAAATATCCCGAAGCGATTACAGCTATTAACAAGCGTACAGCCGGTAAAAATAATGTAAATTTTTCCTTTTCTTTGCCACCTGTACCAACTGTTTGGGATGCTATAGGAGACTTACCCAAAGTAGAAATGTATTCTGATTTGTTGAAGAGAGACTGGGTTATTGCAAAGTATAATAGAGCCACAGCAGATTATGCTTTTAAACTTCGAGGTATCCATTCTGTAGATAAAGATTATTCTTATGGACGCAAATTTGATTGGAGAATACTAACTTCAAGTTGGCGGACTAACCACTCCCTAGAAGCTATTAACAGATTTAAGGAAACAGCACCGGGCAAAATAGAAAAAATCAGTCACTTTTATAAACTCAATCCCCAAGGAATTTGTAACACCCTAAGAGCTGGAACTGCTAGCAATCTCGGTGCTTTCACATCACCTCGACCGATTCACCCATTCATACCGCGATGTATCACTGTACGAGAAGCAGCGCGGTTGCACTCCTATCCCGACTGGTTCAGGTTTCACGTGACAAAATGGCACGGTTTTCGGCAAGTGGGAAATTCAGTTCCACCTTTGTTAGCAAAAGCAATAGCGTCAGAAATTATCTGCGCATTGGGGATATCTCCAGTTAAACCTAAGAGAAAAAAACATTTAGAAAATGAAGAATTACTCGGACTAAATATGTCTCATGCGGCTCAACGTTACGGCGTGAGTCCCCACGCGATCGAGCCAAGGAAAAGGCGTAACACAGCTTTTAAAGAAAAAGGATAAATTCAGATATAAAAATTACCTGCACACAAATTTAACGGATCTTTCGGAGTTGTTATGTTTTTGTTCATTATCAGAACATTTTTATTTCTTTTCTCCTCTGCCTCTCTGCCCCTCTGCCATCGCATAGTAAGCACGGAAGAGCCGTTTTTTGCAGACTTTTACTAATCCTTGGCTAGGGCGTTGTCTAAGTGCGATCGCATCAACAGCAGAGCTTTTTTCTTACCAGTGGCTGAAATTTCATCAGATTTACTCATTTTTGTGATAAAAGTTAACAATAGGCCATTAGGAGAAACAGCGATGGCGGCGACTCTGCCAGACATTGATATTGCTCCATTTATAGAACACACCCTGCTGAATCCAACGGCTACCCCGGATCGAGTACGGCAGTGGTGTGAAGAAGCAGAACGGTTTGACTTTGCGACAGTTTGCGTGTATCCCGCCAACGTGCGCTTAGCAGGTGAGTTTCTGCACCGCAAGACACCGAAGGTATGTACGGTGATTGGTTTCCCCTCCGGGGCGACAACTTCGGCAGTGAAACTTTACGAGGCGCAAGAAGCAGTAGAAAATGGTGCCGCCGAGTTAGATGTCGTTATCAATCTGGGATGGTTGAAAACTGGCAAAACAAGCGAAGTGCATCGGGAAATTGCCGAAATTTGTTCGGAAACCGGGCAACCCGTCAAAGCTATTTTAGAAACCGCCCTGCTGACAGATGCAGAGAAACGACTAGCTGCGGAAATATGTATGGATGCTGGTGTGCAATTTTTGAAGACTAGCACCGGCTTGTACGCTGGTGCAACAGTTGCAGACGTGAAATTGCTCAGGGAAGTAACTAAAGGAGGTGTTGGCATCAAGGCGTCGGGAGGCATTCTCACCATAGACCAGGCGATCGAATTAATTATCGCCGGAGCCACCCGCTTAGGCACGTCTCGCGGCCCCGATCTGCTACATCAGCGCGATAACCTGGAGAAGGAGCCCAAAGAATAGCCCCTAGAAAAGTCACTCATTCAAAAGTCACTCATTCAAAAGTCACTAGAAGGATTCTTCCCTCTTCCCTCTTCCCTAGCCCCTAGCCCCTAGCCTCTAGCCCTAGCCCCTAGCCCTAATGAGTCGAATTTACAAAGCAACTGGTATTAATCTCAAGAGTATGCCTCTGGGCGAGTCAGACCGCGTGCTGACAATTTTGACGTCGGAATTTGGCATGATTCGGGCAGTAGCACCGGGTTCTCGCAAGCACCATTCTAAGCTGGGCGGTAGGAGTGCATTGTTTGTGGTGAACGAACTGCTGATTGCCAAAGGGCGATCGCTCGATAAAATTACTCAAGCGGAAACATTAGAATCTTATCCCGGCCTCAGTCAAAATTTGGCCAAACTAGCTGCCAGCCAATACCTGGCGGAAATGGTACTCTGCTGTGCCTTGAGCGAACAACCTCAAGAAGAACTGTTTTGCTTGCTAAATACACATTTGGGGCGTTTGGAGGAGTTGCCCAGCACGACTGACAATAAATCGTTTACTGTCATAGCCCATCTTGCCCATGCCGTCTTTCACATCCTAGCTCTCTCCGGGATTGCTCCCCAGGTGCAGGCTTGTTGCGTCACCCAACAGGTTTTGACACCAGACTTCACGACAGCCGACTGGCGTGTCGGTTTTAGCATCGCAGCTGGTGGAACGGTAAGTTTGCCAGCGTTAGCGCGTTTATCCGAGAGAGGGCGGTTGAAGGTGTCGAGATCGCTGTACACTGCACAAGAAGTGCCAGTTGCTGTTATCCAGGGAAATGCTACCAATTCCAAAGGAGGCATAAGAGCCCAAATGGCAGAGAGTCAAGGCGAAATCATCCCGCCCCTACAGACTGTCGTTCATCAGCAAGAAACACCGACGCTCAATACCCAGCTTTGCGCGATCGATCTGGCACTACTCCAGCAGCTAGCCAAGCCGCAACTGCCTTCTATGCAAGAAAATTCATCCGATCTGCTTTTTTGTAACCCCAGCTGGTTATCTGTGGAACGAATTTTGCGCCACTATACCCAATATCAGTTTGGGCGGCAGATTCGCTCCGCTGCTTTGATGGATACCTTTTTTGCTTAAGAGCCGATTTCCTCCTGAGTCATGATGCAATGGTTTGATTCTGATTTGGAAAACCCTATTTTGTTTCTTAGCCGCCCTACCTTCAGGGAGGCAATACCGGAACTGGCGAATGGGGAATGGGGAATAGGGAATGGGAAAGATTCTGACTATACGCCGGTTCCCAATTATAAATTTTCTCTTACCCAAATTCAGAATAACCTCACGGAGGAAACAGCATCGATGCCAACTACAGTGAGCGATCTATCTTTAAACGCAAATAAGCGATCGATAAATAATGTTGACCTGGGCGAAACCTCTTTTAAAGAAAAACCCTTTGTGAAGGATATAGTAGAATCCAACGACTTGTTGGCAGAAAAAAACGGCTTCGTTCCACCAACCTCTAACGGTCTGGCTTCAACAGAATCTGAGGCCGAATCCGCTCTAAAAAGCCAGGATAAAGAGGAAGCTTCTCATCAGGAAACCGTCGCCGAACTTGGTTTTGTCCCTGTTCTGAAAAACCGTAACTTTTTGGCGCTCTGGAGCGGTCAAGTTTTTTCCCAACTGGCGGATAAAGTGTACTTAGTGCTGATGATTGCGCTGATTGCCAGACAATTTCACACAGAAAATCAGACGATCAGCGCTTGGGTATCGGCGATTATGATGGCCTTTACCATCCCGGCTGTGTTGTTTGGTTCTGTCGCGGGCGTATTCGTCGATCGCTGGCCGAAACGAACGGTGCTGGTAATTACAAATCTCCTGCGCGGTGGCTTAGTGATGGCTTTGCCATCGCTGCTGTGGATTTCTCACGGCTGGGGATCGCTGGGGGGGTTGCCTGCGGGATTCTGTCTGATGCTGGGAGTGACATTTTTGGTTTCCACCCTGACTCAGTTTTTTGCACCTGCGGAACAGGCAGCAATTCCTTTGGTGGTGGAACGTCGGCATTTGCTGTCGGCTAACTCGCTTTACACCACCACCATGATGGCATCGGTGATTATTGGCTTTGCGGTGGGGGAACCGCTGCTGGCTCTAGCAGACACGATCACGGACAAGCTTGGTGCTGGAGCGAACATCGGCAGAGAGTTGCTGGTGGGAGGCTCTTATGCGATCGCCGGTCTGATTCTGCTGCTGCTCAAAACAGGTGAAAAAACTGGCCCCACCGAACACGAACCTCCACATATTCTCGCCGACCTGCGGGACGGATTGCTGTATCTAAAACAACAGCGCCGTACCCGCGCCGCCTTGCTCCAACTAATAATTTTGTTTTCTGTATTTGCGGCTCTCTCAGTTCTGGCAGTTAGCATAGCGGAAGTGATTCCAGAAATGAAAACCTCTCAGTTTGGCTTTTTAATGGCTGCTGGAGGCGTTGGCATGGGCATCGGTGCGGCTGTTTTAGGTCACTGGGGTCAACGATTTTCCAATACCCGGCTCAGTCTCTACGGTTCTGCGGGAGTGGCTGCTTCGCTGATAGGTCTGTCCCTATTCACTGAGAATCTCTGGCTTGTCCTGCTGCTGGTAACCCTAATGGGAGCATTTGGCTCATTGGTGGCCGTACCGATGCAAACCACCATTCAAAAAGAAACTCCTCCCGAAATGCGGGGGAAGGTGTTTGGGCTTCAGAACAATGCGATTAATATTGCGCTGACTTTGCCTTTGGCGTTAGCTGGGGTGGCAGAAACTTTCTTCGGCTTAAAGACTGTTTTTTTGGGTTTAGCAGCATCTGCGATCGCAGGAGGGCTATTTACCTGGTATATTTGCCGTACAAGCTCCCATACGTTCACAAAAGCTGACAAACCCACTTGCTAATCGTTAATTCGGTTATTTCTCACTTGCCAATGACCAATGACGCCATTAGCCTTTAGTCTTTAGCCTTTAGCCTTTAGCCCATAAATGCTGCACATCGCTTGGCTTGGAAAAAAATCACCCTTTTGCGGCAATGTCACCTATAGTCGGGAAATTACCAACGCTTTGCTAGACGGGGGACACCAGGTTAGCTTCCTCCATTTTGCACAAGATTCCGACCCTGAGAATTGGCCAGAGTGTGCGGAAGTTTCCCTCCCTTTTCTTTACAAATCGCAGGTTTACACGATTCCCACACCGAAATCCAGCAAAGTTTTGATGGAGTCTTTACGGAATCTCAAACCGGATCTAATTCATGCCTCTCTGACACTATCTCCGCTGGACTTCCTACTTCCGGAAATTTGCGAACAGCTAAATTTGCCTCTGATAGCAACATTCCACACTCCCTATGCCCGCAAGGGAGCAAAAATTAAATCGGGAACGCAATTTCTGGCTTATCAGCTCTACTCTCCTTTCCTGGCTAACTACGATCGAGTGATCGTCTTTTCCGAAATTCAGCGGGAGTTACTGGTTAAAATGGGCGTACCGACGACTAAGGTAGCTGTAATACCCAACGGCGTAGATGTCCAGAAGTATTCGCCAGGGCCTTCTAACCTGAAGTCAGAATTTAACGCTAAACGCATCTTTGTTTACCAAGGTCGAATTGCCCCGGAAAAAAATGTAGAAGCCTTATTAAGGGCTTGGCAAATATCGAAAATGGGGCCCGATTGCAAGTTGCTGATTGTCGGCGATGGCCCTTTGCGGCCTTCTTTAGAGCCTTTTTACGATTCTGAGTACGGCATCGTCTGGATGGGATTCTTGGCGGATGAACAACGACGGATCGAAATTCTTCGGGGAGCTGATGTTTTTATACTACCTTCTTTGGCCGAAGGACTCTCTCTGTCTCTCCTGGAAGCGATGGCTTGTGGAGTAGCTTGTGTGGCTACAGATGTCGGTGCGGATGGTGAGGTTTTAGAAGGAGGATGCGGTGTAGTTATCAATCCCCAGCGAGTGAAGGCTGAGTTGCAAACTCTGTTACCTTTATTACGAGATCACCCTGACTTTACGGTTCGCTTGGGGCTTCATGCAAGAGCGAGAGTTCTAGAGCGCTATACCCTTAATAACAATATCGCTCAGTTGGAAAAACTCTATGAGCAGGTGTTGCAGCAGCGGCGATTTACGTATAGCCGCCGCGCTTAATTAGAAGCAATGCTAGTCAGGTAAGACTATTGTTAGCGATCGCTTCATTTATCTTCACCTATCCTGACGATAAATGAAGCCAATGCGCTTAACTTAACTTAGTTACCAATATCATTAGGTAATTGCCATCCCAAGCGGGTTGGCTGTTCGTATATTCGTTTCAAGGTATTGATGTCTCTGGGGGAAATCGGGGGTGAATTGCGAACTTGGGAGAAGTATAAGGCATCTGTTTCTTTGGGGCTGTGACCCCAGATACCGAGTGCGTGACCGAGTTCGTGACGGGCGCTGGGGAGGGTATAAATAGGTGCCTGGTTGGGACTGATCTGGATATTAAATCGGTGGGATAAAACAGTCGGGGCGTCTTGCGATTTGCGGATATAAAACTCGTAGCGGGTTTCGGCGGAACGAACGCGGGGCAGTTGCAATTGTCCTGTGCTGGGGTCTAAGGATGGACGTAGGGTCGGGCGCGATCGCAAAATGGTGATATCGGCACCATCTGGCTGCTGTACTACCTCCAGAGGCAAGTAAATGTTCCATTCCTGCACTGCCTGGGAAACCGCCTCTAGCCATTGTTGAACCCGATCTGGAGCGATCGCAGGATCGGTCTGTTCCTGTTGAATATAAACCTTAACAGGAAATTGGGCCCAAACCAAATAACCGGCGGTTGTCGGTTTCACCTGTTCAAAATAATCTCCACTGTTGGTAGGGTCTTGCCACTGGGCTAATGTTGGCGGTAGGGGATGCGCTTTGAGAGGGGGTATTTCCTCTGAAATTCCCCCTAATAGACCTACAATCAGGACGAGGATAGCCGTACAGATAGTTAATGGAAGATACTTCTTAGCCATTAGTAACTCAAGTTGCTAGTTACTTGCTTTCTGGGTATGTTGTTGCGCTTTAGCGCTCTTATTACAACTGGGATAAGAGCGCTAAAGCGCAACAACGTACCTAATACCAGCCTCAACTATATA
>CASBRD010000290.1 GCA_949128025.1 Oscillatoriales cyanobacterium PMM_0008
CCCAGGTCGCGCTCCCCAAGGATGGCAACTGCTAACCAACTTTATCGGCGGAGCAACCGATCCCGAAATTGGCGATTTAGACGATGAGCAAATTGTTCAAGCTGTTCATCAAGACCTTTGCCGCATCCTCCTTAAGGAAGATGTACCACCAAAAGTTCTCGCAGTGCATCTTTGGAAACGTGCGATTCCTCAGTACACTCTGGGGCATCTCCAGCGGTTAGAGCAAGTTAATCAAGCTGTAGAACAATTTCCCGGTTTATTCCTGTGTAGTAACTACTTTGATGGCGTTTCTCTAGGAGACTGTGTTAAGCGGGCTATTGAGCTATCTGCGGAAGTTCGACAGTATTTGCAGCTACAGCGGTGTAGGGGCGAAGCATTCGGGGAGTAAGCGATCGCTCTCTCCCTAGATTTTCTGCCCGAATGCTTCGCCCCTACAAGCTAAAAAGGCACTAAAAAGTATTAGTGAATTGGTGTTCTAGCGGATAGGTACGATCGAATTACAAATCCGTTAACGCTTTAGTAGAATTGGGAACCTCAAGCTTGAAGCCGACATTTCGGACTGTGCGAATTAATGTTGGCTGACTCGTATCTACTTCAATCTTTTTGCGGATTTGACCGATATGAACATCAACAACTCGGTCTTCTGCGCCTTCTATTCCTGCGTGTTCGTAACCCCAAACTTCTTGAATCAGCTCCTGGCGCCGCCAAACCCTACCCGGATGACGGGCTAAAAAATACAGTAGATCGAACTCTAATGCAGTTAAAGGTATGCTTTGATTATTGAGGGTGACTTCCCGTAGCACAGGATCGATCGCCAGCTTTTCCAAGACTAGAACCTGCTGTTGTGCAGGAGCCGGGGTTGGCTGGATTCGCCGCAAAAGAGCCTGCACTTGTTTTTCTAGAACTTCCACATAAAAAGGCTTGGTAACATAAGCGTCAGCCGACTCAAATCCAATAATTTGAGATTTTACGTCTGTTAGGCTTGTCAGTAGCATTACAAGCACACCTGTACGGTTCTTCATTTCCTCGCAGATTTTAAAACCGATCGTGTCAGGCAAAATCACATCCAAAATCACCAAGTCTGGGTTGAATTGCTCAAACACCTCCAAGGCTTTCTTACCGTCTGCGGCGCATTCTATTTGATAGTTTTGCTTGCTCTGGGTCAAGAACCGATAGATTAAATATCGGATTGCTGGGTCGTCATCAACGACAAGGATCTTTTTGCGGGGTGCGTCGGTTTTCATAGTAATGTCTCTAGCAGCACAGTCGAAACTTGAACGCACCACAACCAAATCAAAGATTATAGTTGTAGATTCATTCGCTACGCAGTTATGAAACTACGTAACGTTCCCAGAGTTACTGGCGTCCTCAGTATGTAGTGGGAACTTTTGGCTCTTTCGTTATTTGTATGCAGGTTCGCTAGAGGCAGAGTCGCACAGGAGCAAAAAAGAAAATATTATTGACGAAGATTTGCATAAAGTGAAAGAAAAACCCAACTTTTCCACTTCTATCGAAAGCATAGGCTGATGTGTATTTGAGGTTGATAAATACAACGTTCAAGAGCAGAAATAGGAAACTGGCCCACAAGGAGCCAGAACCCGAAGCGTGTCACGGCTCAGATGTGTCTGCTTCCTCAGTAGGATCGGGAATCTCAAACTGGTAGCCAACACCGCGAATCGTCCGAATCATCTTATCCGGCCCAGAATCGGTTTCCAATTTCTTGCGAATTTGGCCGATATGAACGTCTACCACCCGCTGATCTCCTACGTATTCGTAATCCCATACAGCTTGGATCAGCTCGCTTCGACGCCAAACCTTACCCGGATGACTGGCTAAAAAATGTAGCAGATCGAACTCTAAGGCTGTTAAGGGCACGCTCTGATTGTTGAGCGTTACCTCCCGACGTACCGGATCGATCATCAGTTGGTCAAATACGATACGTTGTTGTTCCGCAGTAGTGACCACCCGCTGGCGCTTCAAGATAGCTGCAACTCTGACTCCCAATTCACTTAGACTAAAAGGTTTAGTGATGTAGTCATCGGCACCTTTGGAAAATCCCGTAATTTTATCTGCTTCGTCTGTCCGGCTTGTTAGCATTAGCACAAATACACCAGTGCGACTCTGCATTTCTTGACAGAGGTTATAGCCATTGGCATCAGGCAAATTCACATCCAGAATTACCAGGTCTGGGTTGAATTGCTCAAACACCGCTATGGCTGTCTTCCCGTCAACAGCAGACTCCATTTGGTAGTTTTGCTTACTCAAGAACCGCTGGATTAAGTTTCGGACCGCAGGGTCGTCATCAACGACAAGAATCTTGGCGAGAGACATGGCCACCACTTCACAGTTAAAGTTAAAGTTGAGGATAAATTAGCGAACTGAAAAGCTGGATGCGAGCTTTGGGGACGAGTATAGCGAGCAAGGCTTGGGGACAGATTCGCCTATTAATTGTGTATTCAGCATTTTAAAGGATTTTATATGAGCCCAGCATTAGTATGCCCTACCTGGTAGCTATACTTTCCATAATCGATCGAAGTCAGGACTTACGCACTCTGACCCTCCAAACCCGATCGGGCGACGTTAAGAGCAAGCCGTCAGTATAACCTAGAAATTTGTCATGCTAGTAACTAGCTGTGTTAGCGGGAAAACAGGTAAACGATCGTGTTCCGGGTATCAAGCTAAACTACTTGCAGGAGTAGATTCCATTTCGTCATTTTTTGGGATAAAATTGGACATTAGGCAACAAAACGGACAATGCTCAGATCGTTTAAAACCAAACTGAAGCTTGACGACCGACAAGCCACCGTCATGGCCCGACACGCAGGC
>CASBRD010000291.1 GCA_949128025.1 Oscillatoriales cyanobacterium PMM_0008
CCCCCACTCTCCCCCTCCCCCACTCCTAACAGTCCTCGCCTGAAACCCTGCGTCCACTGGATTGCACATCCCGACGGTTACTGGATACTACGCAACCCAGAGGATGTCACATTCCTGCAAGTAAGCGATCGCGACAAAGCCATCATCGAACGAATCGGACAACTACCAATTAATATAATTACAGAAGAATTCTGCATCACTCAAAACGAACTCAGATATCTCCTCCAACTCCTCACCGCCACCGGAATGCTAGAAGGAAGCAAACCAGCAAAAAAACGCCGTAATAAATTCACCCCTCTCCAACTACTATCCTTTAGAATTCGCCTATTCAACCCCGACCCATTTCTAAACCAACATATCGACATCATACGCTTTATTTGGACAAAACCAACAGCATTTCTCCTCACCGCCTTTCTAATTATTTCAGCCATCATAGGATTAAACCAACAACCAGAAATCATCTTCATCGGACAACAACTACTAACAACCTACGGCAGCAGCCTATTCTTACCATTTGCCCTCCTCACTGTCTTAGTTGTTACCCTCCACGAACTCGGACACGCCTTCACCCTCAAACACTACAACGGCATAGTCCCAGAAGTCGGCTTACTATTCATGTGTTTCATACCCTCCGTCTACACCAACACCACCGACTCCTATTGCCTATCTCGCAGCCGACGAATATTAGTAGTAGGAGCAGGCGTACTTGTACAACTAATTCTCGCATCCATTGGCTTAGGATTGTGTAACTTCTCAGCCAGCGGTACATGGCTTTCTACTACCAGTTTCCTCCTCATGTCAGCCGCACTATTTACAGTTGCACTTAACCTAAACCCTTTAGCAAAATTTGATGGATATTACCTCCTAGTAGCAATCACTGGAATTAACAACCTCAGAAGCCGCTCCTTTAAATTTTATGCCAACCTTCTCACTGGGAAACCCATTCAAGAACTGTGGAAAACCCGGTGTATATTAGCAGCTTATGGCCCCTTTAGCATTGTCTATATCTGGTTTGTCTTTGGTTTCCTGCTATGGCATATAGTTGATTGGAACCTTAGCAATATCCCCACCACAGCCGCCACCCTACTATTTGTTTGGGCTATTTACTTCTTATCCCCCACTTCTCAACATAACCAAACACCTAAAAATTAAATCTTCAGCAGGTAAATAGGTAATTAAAAATTCTGACCTACTACCTAATCACCAATCATCAATCACCAATCACCAATAAAAGCTATGTCTGCAATCAATCCAAACAATTCCCCCAAGCGAATACAACTCAAAGTAGTACCGCCTACCGACCAACCCGAAACCATACCAGTACCTAAAACCACCCCCACTTCACCCGTCAGTGCTGACACTCCCAATCATCAAACTTCTACAGTTAATCAAAGAACGCAACCTGTAAAATCAGGAGAATCATTTAATTTCGGACGCCTGATATTAATTGGCGGTTTACTAGCAGGCGGAGTTTGGGTTTCTCAGATACCGATACCCACATCAGTACGCACCGAAGCGCGGTTGGAACCCTTGACCGACAGCCATCGACTTGTTTATATGCAAGTAGCGGGTACGGTAAGCAAATTTTGGGTAAATTCTGGCGATTCTGTCAAAGCAGGTCAACCCGTTGCGGCTGTTGCTACAGTTGATTTAGAATCAGAAATTATTCAAAAAACAGCTAAATTACAGGAACAAGAATCAGCCAAAGCCGCTGCTTCTGTACGCATTCCCATTTTCCAAGGCAAGGTTGAGGAAGCTATCGAACAGTCAAAAGCCGCTCAACGTCAAGTCGAAGAAGTTCGCCAAGATATTGAGCGGATAAAAAAGGGAAATCCCACTCCAGAAATTCAAAAATTGCAGGCAGAAATAGAAGCGCTAAATAGTCGGATTCCCGGTATTGAGGCGCAAATACTCAGTCTGCACGAAAATTTACGGGAAGTCGATAAATCGATCGCTTCCTATGAAAAACCGGAATTACAAGAATTAATGGCTCGATTACCTCTTCAGGACAAATTAAAAGAACTGAGAGGCCAAAAATTTACTATTCAAGGCGAAGTCAGTAGCAAAGAGCAAGAAATTCAGGGAATTAAACATCAAATTGAAGCCCAGCTTGAAGAGATTGAGTCGCTCAAAAAGAGATTGCAAAAGGATTTAGCTGTTCGCCAAGATGAGCTAGCAAGTAAAGTAGCAATTAAGCAAACTGCTGTTCAGGAATTAGCAGCAGCTAAAGCCGAAGTAGGAAATCTCAATCCGGCGATTGAAACTTTGAAGGCAGAGTTACAAAAGTTGCAAGAAAAACAACAGAAAAATCAGCTTTTAACAGCACCGATTTCTGGGATAGTGGTCAGCCAAAATTTACATGAAAAGGTGGGTAAGAAAATGGCAGAAAATGAGGCTGTTTTGGAAATTGCTTCCTTAGATAAGTTGGTGGCTTTGATTGAAGTTCCCCAAACAGATTCGGATTTAGTAAAAGATGTGGTGAAGAAACCATCAGCTACGGTAACTTTACAACCTCTGGAACCGGGACTGCAACCGATTACTACTCGTATTGAGAAGATTGAACCTGTGCTGCAAAGTGACCCTTCCGGACAAAAACAATTGTTGCGGGTGAGAGCGATCGTTGATAATAAGGATAATCTTTTTCAGCCTAATGGGAAAGTTTATGCCCAAATTGAAGTGTCACCTCTTCCTTTGTATCAACGGGTACAGCGAGAGTTGATGAAGCTGCTCAAAATTCGCAAATATGTTTAGTCTGTGTTTTAGGAAAAATTTGGCACACTAAGTACGGAAGATCCGAGTCCCACTACTTTAACGAGTCGGGTTGAGGCAACATGGAAGTTAATGATTCAGGCAAATATTGTTACTCATCCGTGACTTTTCCTCGCATTGTTTTAATCTGCGATCGCTTAGTTTTGCTATCCAGACGTTTTCTTTGAGAACTACGGGTCGGTTTGCTCCTTTTACGGGGTTTGGGAACTGCGATCGCACTTTTAATCAGGTTTTGCAGTCGTTGCAATGCCTCTTCCCGATTCTGCTCTTGGCTGCGATGTTCTTGAGCCTTAATGACAATCACACCTTCTTTGGTAAGGCGCTGGTCGTTCAGTTGCAACAGTCGCTCTTTGTAGCGATCGGGTAATGAGGAAGCGATAATGTCAAAGCGCAGGTGAATAGCGGTCGCCACCTTATTGACGTTTTGCCCCCCGGCTCCCTGAGAGCGAACTGCACTGATCTCGATCTCATGTTCTGGGATGGCGACTGTGTTGGAAATTTGTAGCATGGCTCAATAGTATGTATGATGGAACATCGGGATAGTGCAAATAACTGGTTGCGACAAATTCTTAAAAGGGTTTGTGAAGGAATTTAATCAATAGCATGAGTAGCCAGACTAGATGGGTAGTGCGATCGCAGTTGAGACTACCCTATAAGTGAAAAATACGGGATAATCAACAAATATAGCCGTCTTATGTTAAAATGGACAAATGGATTATTTGACCTGGAATAATTTTATCGCCTCTCATTTCTTCCGACCTGAAATGGCGGGTAGCACAGTTCATCTATATGTGACTGAGGAGACAATAGCAGAGCTTGGTCAAGATAGCGGTGCAGATTTCCTAGATTTTATAGAATCTGTCAAACTTGGCCCAACCTGGGTGACAAGGCAAGGTTTGTGCATGAAAGCTTTGCAAAGCCTGACAGATTGGCGGCAGCGAAGATTAGACTATCCGCCCTATATTGGCTATTTAGCACTATTTGTCTTAGCAGCAGGGATTGAAGGAGATTTTGCTACCCATTCATACTATCCGCGCTTGAGAACGCTGATCGGTGAGGAACCTACAACAGGGCAGTATCCTTCATTTCACCGGATGCAGGAACTCTGGGAAGATTTAGAGCAATGGTCGAATGAGGATAAGGCTGGTGAATGGGGCCTTTTTAACTGTGTCGCTGTTGGAAAGAACAATCATATTGGTTTACCACTTGCACAAACTCTTCTGACTGAAGAAGAACGTCGCGAACTTCCTTCTATTTTTGCTACTGCTGAGTTAGATCCGACTGCACCCCCTTCGGAAGAAGCGATCGCTCTCCTATTAGTCAAGCACGGACGTAAGTACCTACGAAACCGAACGCTGAACTTATTAAAAGAAACCAGCGTCACGGATCAATTACGTCAAGCACTGCTCGAAAGAATTATTGATGAGTTACGCAGTTGGGATGGAACGGCTGAAATATCATCATCTGATGGAAGCCAAATTTTCGGATTATTGAGATTATGCTGCAAACTCGATCCGATCGCGGGACGCGCTACCTTGACTCTGCGTTGCAGTACCAAACATGAATTTCCTGAAGATGACCTGTTGTGTTTACGTAGCTCCCCCTGTATTGGTACGATTGCCTTGTGCTGGCTTTCCCCAGACAATTTTAGCAGGAGCGCGATCGCCTAATACGAGAAGCACTTTTTGATGAACTTGGACAACTGGCTATAGGCGAATTACGTCTATTAGAAGATATTCAACAATACGATCGGCCCACTTGTGCTGAAGCCCAGTTATTTGCTCAACGTAACCCAAAAGCTGTTGAAGAATTACGAAAACCTATTAAAAATGTTAACAAACCAATGAAGAACGTCGCGAAAAAATTCGTAATTGGTTAGAGAATTCACAGCAAGTAACTGAAGTAATTAATGCTTTGCTTTTTGGTGTTGAAGGGATCGATCGAAATGAACTGGAAAGCTACGCCCGTCAGGAGTTGTTTAACGAGATTAATGAGTGTGTCAATAATTTGGAATTAACTGGAGATGGATTGGCAGAACGCCTTGCTGAAGGGGGCATTTTGCCGATGTACGGGATGCCTTCAAGAGTGCGCGATTTGTACCATCAAGATCCATCTAGAAAACAGAAGGTTTCTACCATAGATCGAGATTTAGATTTAGCGATCGCAGAATTTGCCCCTGGTTCAGAAAAGACTAAAGATAAACGGATTTACACCTCTATTGGTTTCACCGCACCTTTACTTCCAGATAAGAAAAATGGCTTGGTTCCTGCTGATGAACCGCTTTCTGGGCGGAAGTGGATGTTGAGGTGTCTGCGCTGCCAACATACGGAAACTTCCGCTCACCAGTTTGAGCATACAGTCTGTCCGAAATGTGACGCAACTGACGAACAGGGATTTCGAGTTTTTCAGTGGGCTGTCCCTTTAGCTTTCCGTACCAGCCTCAATCGTGGGGATGATGCTAAGAATGAGTATGATGTATTGATTACAGGTGCAGGCAGTGTAGCTGAATCAAAGCCTCAAGATTTTCACTTAGTAAATAATACCAATACTCAGATAGCTTTCTCCGAATCTGGTCGCGTGTTTCGCGTTAATGATAATCGCGGACAATTGTTTAAAGGGGCAACAGGAAATGCCACATTTGGACAGGGTGAAAAACTTTTACCCAATCAGTGGATTGATGAGAGATTCCAGAATAAAAATGATGGGGTGAAGTTCCAAAAGCAGGGAGAGTCAGAGGAAATGATCGCGATCGTTGCCCCAAAAACCACTGGTGTCCTGCGGATCAAACCCGCCACTGTACCCGATGGATTGTGTCTCGATCCTGTTGCACCGGGTTCTGCCGTCAAAGCTGCTTTATCGTTCATCCTTTATGGAACCAAAACAACTGTTTTGGTTTATTGGCTGATGCAACTGCCACAGTAGAAGCTTCTAGCCAAATTCGATATCTGGATTCTTTTAATCTTCTACGACGACCAAGTTGGTGTTATCAGTCACTAGGTAATTAGAACGAAACTATAAAATTTTGGGCATTGAAGTAAGTATAGATATGACTGGTAATTATAATTTACTGCTTTTAATTCAGCCTGCCTACGCAGGCTGAATTTGTATAGCCCTACCCTAGAAGGGTGAGGCGCTATTTGAAATCCAAATCCGCTACACCATCCCATCCCTCCGGTACACCATATTGTTGATATTGCTGACAGCGTTTCACATACAACATTGCGGCATTATCTTGCTGATTAATTTGCAAAACCTCCTGAAAAATTTGTTGCGCCTCCTCAAATTGTTGTTGATAGTAAAGAAACACAGCTACTTCAAACCGCGCCTGCGTTTGACTCTTTAATCGCTTCTGTTCTGGCTCATCTCCCTCATACACTTCAAAAACAGCAACGGCTAACTTTTTCCCTTTCACCATCACTCTGTCTAAAAATCTAAAGCATTGTTCTTGAGTATAATCAAGACAACAAAGAGTTTTATGGCTAATTAAAATTCCCGCTCCATACAACTTAGTTAATCCTTCCAAACGAGAAGCTAAATTAACGGCATCAGCAATTACTGTTGTTTCCATACGTTCTGATTCGCCGATCGTTCCCAGCATTAAATTACCTGTGTGCAAACCAATGCCGATCGCGATCGGAACATAACCTTGTTTTTCTCGAAATTTGTTGTACTTACCTACTTCTTTTTGCATAGCGATCGCAGCTTGTACGGCATCATTTGCCGACTCAGGAAACAACGCCATAATCGCATCGCCAATATATTTATCAATAAAGCCATTATGCTGACGAATAACGGGACTGACTTGACTGAGATAGGAGTTGATAAAATTAAAAGTTTCTTGAGGTGTCATCGCTTCTGACAAAGTGGTAAATGAGCGAATATCCGAAAACATTACTGTCATTTCTTGCTGTACTTGATCGCCTAATTGGACATCAATAATACTTTCTTTTTCTAAAAATTTTAGAAAGTTACGCGGCACAAATCGCCCGTAAGCTAAAGTCAGTTTGGCGAGAGAAATATGTGTTTTTATGCGGGCAAGCATTTCTTGTTTTTGAATTGGCTTGGAGAGATAATCATTGGCTCCTGATTCAAATCCCTCTACGATATCTGACACTTGATTTTTCGCTGTGAGCATGACAATAGGAAGTTCGTAAGCTGGAAAGCGTAAGCGAATTTTTTGCGCCACTTCATAACCCGTCATGCGCGGCATCATCACGTCGAGTAAGATCAAATCAGGGATGAAACCCTGTTCCATAACTGCCAAAGCTTCTTGTCCGTTACTCGCTTCGGTAATCGCGTAATTGTACAGGGAAAGATTGTTGATGAGTACCTGACGATTAATGGCTTCGTCATCGACAATCAAAAGTTTTAATTGGTTTTCGGTATTAATTTTTGGTTCTAATTTTGGGCTTGTGATTGAGGTTGCCAACTCTAGATTGCGGTTGTTTTTGATGACAGCCCTCTGTGGCGAAACTTCTACTTTTGCGATCGAAATGGGTAAAGTAAAGGTAAATTGGGAACCTTCTCCCACTTTAGACTTAACAATAACTTCGCCCCCATGCAATTGAACCAGTTTTTTCGTCACGGCCAGTCCCAGTCCGGTGCCGCCATAGTCTCTCGCGGTAGAGCCTTCGGCTTGTTCAAAGGATTCAAATATGCGATCGAACTTATCTTCTGGAATACCAATACCTGTGTCAGAGATGGTAAGAGCTATTTTGGATTTGGGATTGTCATATTCTTTATTTGCTACGACTTCGGCTGACACTTCCACTGTGCCAGAAGGTGTGAATTTAATGGCATTGCCGACAAGGTTATACAAAATTTGTTGCAGGCGATCTTCATCAGCTTCAGCTGGGTAAAAATCAGCCTGAATAGAGTTGATAAGTTGCAAACTTTTCTGGGCAGTTAAGGGATGGAGCAGGGTAATAACCACATTGGTAACCGAGCGCAAATCCACTGGTTTGAGTTGCAGTTCTAAATTCTTGTGCCTCAGTTTAGAGAAGTCGAGAATATCGTTGACTAAGTTAGCTAGACGACGACCGCTGGAGACAATCAAGGTGAGGTTAGTTTGTGTAGTTTGAGATAACTCTCCAGTTGCGCCATCAATGAGGGATTCGGCGATACCGATAATGCCGTTGAGAGGTGTGCGGAGTTCGTGGGATGTGTTGGCAAGGAATTCGTTTTTGAGTTGGTCGAGGTCTTTTAAGTTTTCGTTTTGCTTCTCTAGGGTGGCAAAGGAGTCTTTGAGTTGCATTGCCATGCTATTGAATGAATTGGTCAGTTTTTCGATTTCGATGATGTTGCTAGGTTCAATATGCTGATCTAACTTTCCAGCGGCAACTTCTTCAGAAGCTTGAGATACTTGTAAAATGGGGCGTGTAATCCAGCGTGCGGTGAGAATGCCAACGATAATTGCCGATAACAATGCTAGGCTGCATAATAGGAGCGTGTGTTGGTTGTTGGCGTAAATTTGTGTCATGAAGTCGGATTCGGGGATAACCACCACGGCTAGCCAATCAATGCCTCGTCTATCCTGAATTGGCAAGACTTCAACGTAGTACCATGAGTCTTGAATTTTCAACTTGAGGTGTTGACTGCGATCGATCGCACCGAAGTTGCCGAAATGCTCTTTTAAATAGCGGGCTGTAGAACTTACTGTCTCATTGTGACTGTCAACTGCTCTTATGCGATCGATCGCGCGGTCGTTCCCCTCACCTTTAATAGTGAATGGCTGGGTAATAATTGAGCTAGCAATGAGATCGCCCGATCGCTCAATGATAAAACTCTGCCCGTGAGGACTGATTTCTAGACTTTTGAGGAACTCTGTAATTTGTCTCAAGGGGATGTTGATAGTCAGAACCCCCACCAGCTTATCGTTCGAGTCATAAACAGGTCGGACGGGAGAAACCACCAGAGAGGTATTCTCGTGGGAAAAGGAAGAAAATATCGGGCTCCAAGTGGGTTTGCCAGCAAGCTTTGCGACTTCATACCAGGGGCGGGTGCGGGGGTCATACTCCGCCGACTTCAATAGCTTTTGTCGATCGCCAAACTCGTCTAGCAAGTAAATGTTACGAATGGGCTCGGTGGCGGTTGTGCGAATTCTGAGTTGATAGGTATTGTCTTCCATGCGTTCAACGCCGACAAACTCGCCCCGCTCGTTCCCAAAATAGATATAACTCTCCAGTTCTTCCTTCTGCACCACCCGCCAGAAATAGCGCCCCAATCCTTGAAAGTCATCTAGCTGTAAATTGCCGCTCTCGACACTTGCGTAAGTGAGTAGCAGGACGTTATAAGATTTATTGAGATAATCGGAAACGTGCTGGTTGATGCGGACACTAATTTCGCTATTCAACTGAGTGGCCAGGTCATCGATCGCTCGCTGTCCGTTGCGAAAGGAAAACCACCCGACCAGTCCCACAGCAACAACGATTTGCAGGACAAACGGAACCACCAGGGTGGTGCGGAGGCGGAATTTGCGGGTCGCCTTTTTCATAGGGCTTATAAGTCATTTAAAGTTTAGGTCAGCTTTAGGTCAGTTTCTTAGGTCAAGTAAATATATCAGTACCTATCACTAAAACTTACAGCTTGGTAAACTAACGTATTTTCAATAGTTTCAGCTATTTCAAAAATGGGCGATACTGGATTTGAACCAGTGACCCCATCCGTGTGAAGGATGTGCGCTACCACTGTGCTAATCGCCCATGAATTTTCAATATAACACAGGTAGCGCCAATCCACAACTAGCAGGAAAAAATATTAATCTCCCTGGGGACACTCATCCCACAAAGTTGTGGTTTCTCGCAAGCTTAAATGGTCGCCATTTCCCAAAATTAAGTGATCGAGCAGCGGTATGGCCAAAAACTGCGCCCCTGTTAATAGCTGCTTCGTTAAATTGATGTCTTCCTGACTTGGCTCCACGTTCCCAGATGGATGGTTGTGCGCTACTATAACCCGCGTAGCTCCTTGTCTGATTACTTCTCGGAAAATCTCTCGCGGATGCGCCAATGTCTCTGTAGCTGTGCCAATGGTAATTACCTGTGTCCCCATCAACCGATTCTTGACATCCAGCAACACGACAGCAAATCTCTCTGTTGTCTGCCACATTAAATCGTTGCTGAGTGTAGCGGCGGCGGCAGCAGGACTATCAATTGTAGCGCGATCGAGCGGTCGCGTCGCAAAAGCTCTTTTCCCTAATTCGATCGCCGCTAAAATCGTTGTCGCCTTGGCTGGGCCAATTCCAGGGATCTCCATCAACTCGGCAGCACTAATATCCCTCAATACTGCCAGGGGGTCTCGTCCGTGCTGGCTCAATTGCTGCAAAATATATTGTCCTAAGCCTACCGCAGACAGTTTTCCCGGCCCCTGACCAGTACCCAATAAAATTGCAATCAGTTCCGCAGTAGCAAGACTCTTGGGGCCATGAGTCATCAATCTTTCGCGGGGACGTTCGCTGGTAGGTATGTCTGCAATTCTCAGGCAATAAGTCATAGATAGCACCGGCAATACTGAAACACAAATATATAACTACAGGTCGTTGTTGCAAATAAGTTAAAAATAATAAGCTTTAGATTGGGAATTGGGCATTGGGAATTGGGCATTGAGATGCAAGGACGAAGATAGATGAGTCGGCGAGCGCTGTTGTTAGTGAACCGTCACTCCCGGCGGGGTTAGTCGCTGTAACTAAATTCTTGGACACCTATTGACATTATTACCAAAATAGGTAATCTTTATGCTAGTGAGTTCATAACGCCTACCTATCCGTGAAGGATAGAAAGCACGTATGGCCGCTAACAGATGAATTAAATAAGATACTTAAGTCTCGTACTGATTTTCAGAGTAGATATTCTGATTACAGTATCTCTAACTGGGAACTATTGGTCAAAGAACCTTCGCCAACGGGTAAGGGAACCAAGCCGAAAGGCGCTTTTAGTTGAGCGAACTTATACCGTAGAGTTGGGTTTTGTCCAGATTTATCTACTTGTGGGTAACTTTGTCCAAACTTTTAGAAGCGGTTAAACCCAGATTTGCTTCCCAAAACACAACTCTGAGTTTACTACCCAGGCGGTGTCAGAGTCGTTGCAGAGCTAAAAGCCCCAATCCAACCCCCCCTTCCGCTATCTTTGCGGATAGTTTGTTTGGAAAAAGCTCCTGGGCGCTTTTTCCCCCGTGAGATTCAGAGTAGAGAGGTAGATGTGAATAAGACAGGTTTACTGATAGCCGCAGTGTTGTTCTCCTTGATAGGGATTAGTGCGACTTACGCATCGGGATATATAGTTTGCAGAGAGTTTAGCCAGCAGTGCGTTTTGATTACAGGGAGTACCAGCCTTTCGGATGCACGCGGTATTGGAATTAACCTAGTTGCAGCGCAAGTAATTAAATCATTACCTATAGTCTGTTTATTGCTGGGTGGAGTTTTCTGGGTACTCGGTTTGCTCAAATCAGATGACAGACTCTCAAAAGAGTTAGACGCAACACCCAGATCCCCAGAGTCACCAGATTTAGCAGTAGCTTGGCACACCTTGGATGTTGAGAAGACACTGAGTAGGCTAGATAGCGATCGCAATTCTGGTTTGACTTCCCAGGAAGTGTCAGCGCGTGTGCAGCGCTATGGCACCAACGAACTCGAAGAAACAGGCGGTCGCAGTGCTTGGCAGATCCTGCTAGACCAATTCACCAACATTATGCTGTTGATGCTGATTGGCGTGGCAATTATCTCTGGTATCGTCGATGTAGTACAACTGCAAACAAAGGGATTATCGACTGGTGAAGTTCCTTTTAAAGATACGATCGCAATCTTAGCAATCGTTATCCTCAACGGCGTCTTGGGCTACCTCCAAGAAACCCGCGCTGAAAAAGCCCTTGCCGCCCTCAAGCGCCTTTCCTCCCCCAAAGTGCGCCTAATTCGGGACGGCAGAACTCTGGAAGTAAGCTCCAAGGAGCTTGTACCGGGGGACATCATGCTCCTGGAAGCCGGGGTGCAACTGGCAGCAGATGGGCGTCTGATCGAAGAATCGAATCTCCAGATCAGGGAGTCGGCGCTGACTGGAGAAGCCCAAGCGGTGAATAAACAAGCCAACTTGGAGCTGAGTGAAGATACATCCTTGGGCGATCGCATCAACTTGGTGTTCCAAGGCACCGAAGTCGTCCAGGGACGCGCCAAAGTTATCGTTACCAGCACGGGGATGAGTACGGAACTGGGCAAGATAGCCACCATGCTGCAAGGGGTGGTAAGCGAACCAACCCCCTTGCAACGAAGAATGGGCCAACTAGGTAACGTCTTGGTGACAGGCTCTTTGGTTCTGGTAGCTGTAGTAGTTTTGGGCGGTCTGATCAAAAACGGCTGGAATTTCAACAATTTCATCGAACTGGTGGAAGTTTCTCTCTCAATGGCGGTGGCTGTAGTTCCAGAAGGCTTGCCAGCTGTAATAACGGTTACTCTGGCACTGGGAACCCAGCGCATGGTACGCCGTAACGCCCTAATTCGCAAACTCCCAGCAGTAGAAACCTTGGGTTCGGTGACAACCATTTGCTCCGATAAAACCGGCACACTTACCCAAAACAAAATGGTAGTGCAGCACATTGCCACTGGTAACCAAACATTTCGCGTCACTGGGGAAGGTTATACTCCCGAAGGCCAGTTTCAACTCGAAGATCGATCGGTAGCATCAGATCGATATCCAGAACTGCAAACGCTACTGCTTGCCTGTGTGTTATGCAATGACGCAGAGTTACAGTGTCAGCCCCAAAACGCACCAGGCTCGGTCGGTGGACACTGGATAATTTTGGGAGATCCAACTGAAGGGGCATTGCTCACCCTAGCCGGAAAGGGCGGGATACGAAAAGAGTCACAAAGCCCGGTAAAGTTGCCTCGCGTTGCCGAAATTCCTTTTTCCTCAGAACGCAAGCGCATGAGCGTGATTTGTCAGGGAATGGGAACTGGGGATTCTTCCCAATCTCTGTTCTCGATCTATACCAAAGGATCTCCAGAACTGATTTTGGAACGCTGCACTTCATATCAGGCGGGCGCTAGCGCTGTTGGACTCACAGATAACGATCGCAGGCAGATTCTAGACCAAAATAACCTTATGGCAGCTAAAGGGTTGCGCGTACTGGGTTTTTCCTACAAACCCTTGGACACCCAACCGTCCGCAGAACCAGATGAAACTATCGAGCAGGAATTAATCTGGCTGGGCTTAGTGGGAATGCTGGATGCACCGCGCCCAGAAGTGCGGGGGGCAGTAGCCAAATGCAAGCAGGCGGGAATTCGGACTGTGATGATTACCGGAGACCACCAGCTGACCGCCAAAGCGATCGCCTACGACCTCGGTATTGCCTCAGAAGGCGATCGCGTCCTCACCGGCCAAGAATTGCAAAAACTCAGCCAAAAAGAACTGGAGGAGCAGGTAGACCTCGTTAGCATCTACGCCCGCGTCTCCCCAGAACACAAACTACGCATCGTACAAGCCCTCCAAAGTCGCGGCAAATTTGTCGCTATGACAGGAGACGGCGTTAACGATGCCCCCGCCCTCAAGCAGGCTGATATCGGTATCGCTATGGGTATCACCGGCACAGATGTCAGCAAAGAAGCCAGCGATATGGTGCTGCTGGATGATAACTTTGCCACCATTGTCGCCGCGACAGAAGAAGGGCGAGTCGTCTACACGAATATCCGCCGCTTTATTAAATATATTCTCGGCTCCAACATCGGGGAGGTGCTGACCATTGCCGCCGCTCCGATCCTGGGTTTGGGAGGTGTCCCGCTGACACCCTTGCAAATTCTTTGGATGAACCTGGTAACAGATGGCGTTCCCGCCCTCGCTTTGGCTGTGGAACCAGCAGAACCAAATGTGATGAAGCGTCCTCCTTTTAGTCCCCGCGAAAGCATTTTTTCACGGGGATTGGGGTCTTACATGATCCGGATTGGGATTGTTTTTGCTATTCTCACCATTGTTCTGATGCAGTGGGCTTACACCCATGCCCATGCCTCAGGCGATCCAAATCGTTGGAAAACAATGGTATTCACTACTCTCTGTCTCGCTCAGATGGGTCACGCGATCGCAATTCGCTCCAACACCCAACTGACGATAGAGTTAGACCCCCGCACAAATCTTTTCGTTTGGGGAGCGGTGATCTTCACCACAACATTGCAGCTAATGCTGATTTACGTTCCACCCCTGCGAGCTTTCTTTGGCACCCAGGTACTCGATTGGATGGAACTCTTGATCTGCCTTGGCTTCAGTATGTTGATGTTTGTTTGGATCGAGATGGAAAAACTCTTTATTCGCTGGCGAAGCGCAAGGGCTAGGGGCTAGGGAAAGAGGGAAAGAGGAGAGTGGGAAAGAGGAGAGTGGGAGAGTGGGAGAGTGGGGGAGAGAATCACCAGTCCCCAATTCCCAATTCCCAGTTCCCAGTGCCCAATTCCCAATTCCCAGTCCCCACTTTCCCCAATTCCCAATCCCCAGTCCCCAGTCCCCAGTCCCTCTCCTGACAGATGTACCTAAAAACCCTTCACCTCTTTAAGTTCCGCAACTACCTGGATCGGATGGTGGAGTTTAGCGCCCCCAAAACAATTTTGGTGGGTAATAACGCTCAGGGTAAATCCAATTTGTTGGAAGCGGTGGAGTTGCTCTCGACGCTAAAGAGCCATCGCGTTACGCGCGATCGCGACTTAGTTCAAGAAGGGGCCGAAGCGGGTAAAATCGTCGCTACCCTAGAGCGACAGACAGGCATAATTGACCTCGCTTTAACCCTGCGCTGTAACGGACGCCGTACCGTTGCTCTTAGAGGCGAATCCCTAAAGCGTCAGCTGGAATTCTTAGGTACGCTGAATGCCGTGCAGTTCTCCAGCCTGGATCTAGACCTGGTGCGGGGTGGCCCTGAGTCGCGCCGCCGTTGGCTGGATACCCTCGTAATTCAACTCGAACCCTTCTACGCTCACATTTTGCACCAGTACAACAAAATTCTTCGCCAGCGCAACGCTCTCTTAAAACTCAAGACTCAGGACTCAGCACTCGGCACTCAGGACTCCCAACTCGCTCTCTGGGATGCACAATTGGTAGCAGCCGGTTCCCGCGTCACCAGGCGTCGAGCCAGAGCCTTGCAGCGTTTAGCCCCCATAGCACAAACTTGGCATCAAACAATTAGCGGCAGTACGGAGGTACTTGAAGTCAAGTACCTTCCCAACATTGCTTTAGACCAAGACAACCCAGAAGCCGTGCAGCAAGCTTTTTTCGAGAAAATTCAGCAGCGTAGCGTCGCAGAACTTCACCACGGTACTACACTTGTCGGCCCTCACCGCGACGAAATCGAGTTTTCGATCAACCAGACACCAGCTCGCCAATACGGTTCCCAAGGTCAGCAGAGAACTTTGGTGTTAGCGCTAAAGCTAGCAGAGCTAAAATTAATCGAAGAAGTTGTTGGCGAACCGCCGCTTCTGCTGCTTGATGATGTCCTAGCCGAACTAGACCCCAACCGTCAAAATCAACTGCTGGACGCTATTCAAGACCGATTTCAAACTCTGATTACGACTACTCATCTGAGCTATTTCGATCGATCGTGGCTAAACGCTTCTCAAATTCTTTGCGTCCAGGCTGGAGAAATCTCAGAAAGAGGGGCTAGGGGCTAGGAAAGTCAAAAGTCACTCATTCAAAAGTCAAAAGTCAAAAGAAAATAGGGAATGCCTTTATAGTCCTGAAAAATTCGCCTGAACTTTGTATCATTTACTGGCCACAGTCAGATATGTTAGGACAGTATTGAGCTATTCCCCGCAAGGAAACGACTTTGTTTGTACGGCATCCGTTGCACTCAGCACTTTGCTGTACTCAGCACTCAGATCTCAAGAAGTTCGTAGGGGCGGGTTTGGCAGATAATTTGTGGCTAACCGATCGGAATCATGGCAAAACCCGCCTCTACAATTTACTTTGCTATAAGGGTAGATAGACGAAATGGATGCCTCTATGGATTTGAATGAGATTAAAGATCTGGGATTTTCCTTGCGGCAAATCGATCAGACGCTACTGAAATCGGGAAAGGATAGTAGCATCAAACGAATTTGGTATCAAGGCGATGAGTCTTATTTTGATATGTTTTTTGACATCCAAAATAATCAAATTGTTTGGTTTCAGTTTACTTTGCGTGGCAAAGTGCTTTTGTGGGATAAAGATAAACTGGTCTTGTATACTGGAACAACTGGTGAAACAGACCCGGACGATGTTAACTACTATCCCGCTAGTAAACTTATTAAAATTGACAGCAAACTTGACCTTGCTTTTGTGGAATTGGTACGTTCAATTTTGCAAACACGATCGGCTGAACCTAACTTTGAGAAGGCATTAGCTCTCTTGGAGAGTTAGGTATAAATTATAGGGCCTTAGTCATTGGTCATTGGTCATTAGTCATAACAAATACGGTTGAAAAAACCCTTTTTGCGGCTCTTTCGGAGTTGTTATGCTTTTGTTCATATAAGATAAGAACATTTTTATTTCTTTTCTCCTCTGCCCCTCTGCCC
>CASBRD010000292.1 GCA_949128025.1 Oscillatoriales cyanobacterium PMM_0008
ACTGACCACTGACCACTGACCACTGACCACTGACCACTGACCACTGACTAAATGCTTGCTATCAAGGGTAAAAGCATCTACCAAGCGGGGGGTTTACTTGCAGCTTTTTTGATTTAACTGCAAAATCTAGGGCGCTGGGACGACGATTTAACGTAAGTTAACGAAACTTGAGCGATCGCAGCGATAGTTACAACTAAAAATTAAACAAATGAAATATTATGTAACTCATCCCTCCCAAGTAGGAAGCAGAGAAATGCCAGAAGAGAAAAATACACTATTTTTCCTACCCTGCACAACCTAAGCAAGCGAGTATTCTAGAGTCTGACTATCACGAAGCACCGTCAGGGAATTGTGAAATTTCAACCTCCCAGCGGAACCGATCGCAAAAAACACCGTTAATTTGATGCTGACCAAAGACAATATCTTCTTAGCCTTATTGGTGTTCATCCCGATTTCCCTTGCTGCACACTTCCTGCATTGGGGATCGCTGACCATCTTCATCACATCGGCACTAGCCATAGTACCCCTTGCAGCCTGGATGGGTACAGCAACCGAAGAAGTCGCTGTCGTCATTGGCCCATCCCTGGGGGGACTCCTAAATGCCACCTTTGGCAACGCCACGGAATTGATTATCGGTATTGTCGCCCTCAATGCTGGATTGATCGATGTGGTCAAAGCCAGTATTACAGGTTCGATTATCGGCAACTTACTCCTGGTGATGGGACTTTCCATGCTGTTGGGAGGTCTGCGCTACAAGGAACAAGAATTTCAGCCGATTGTCGCCCGCGTTAATGCTTCGGCGATGAATTTGGCTGTAATCGCCATGTTGCTACCCACGGCGGTAAACTACACCTCTAGCGGGATTGATGAAGGCGCAATTCAAAGCCTTTCTGACTGGGTTGCGATCGTGTTAATCCTGGTCTACGGGCTGACGCTGCTGTTTTCTATGAAAACTCACGCCTATCTCTACGATGCGGGCTTGGCGGACATGGACCCTCAAGAGTTAGCAGAAGCGAATCTCGCCCCCGATGAACCACCGCAACACAAAGTGAATCTCAAGCTGTGGGCGGGAGTACTATTAGCCTGCACTCTGGCGGTAGCGGTGGAGTCGGAACTGCTAGTTGGCACCCTGGAAGAAGCGACATCCCGTCTAGGGCTAACAACTTTGTTTACCGGGGTGATCCTCGTCCCTATCATTGGCAATGCTGCTGAACACACCACCGCTGTTACTGTGGCAATGAAAAATAAGATGGATCTTTCGGTTTCGGTGGCCCTGGGTTCAAGCCTCCAAATTGCTTTGTTTGTTGCTCCTTTTTTAGTTCTGACTGGCTGGGTGCTGCACAAACCAATGGATTTGGATTTCAATCCGTTTGAATTGGTGGCGGTAGTTGTGGCGGTGTTGATTGCTAATTCGATTAGTTCCGATGGGCGATCGAATTGGCTGGAAGGCACACTGCTGTTAGCGGCTTATACGGTTTTGGGGCTGGCATTCTACTTCCATCCGGTCATCGAAGGGATCGGGTGAAATTACCCGACTTGGGTACTGCGGGAGTGCGTCAAGCCAGATTAGTTTGGCATTGTTGAAAGAGAAAAGGGCTGTTTTTTTTAGTCCTATTCCATAATCAAACGTGAAAAAACAGCGATCGCCTGAAATATTTCGTGCGATCGCTTTTTTTGTTTGATTGTTTTCTATAGCAACCGCTTCAGGAATTACTAATGTCTTAACCGCCCTGGCGGTTGCTATAGCAACCTTTTTCTTGAAGCCCGCGCTACCCTCTTTTTCTTTAAGCCCGCGCAGGCGGGCTTTGTTTGTGTAGCCGCGACTTTAGTCGTCGGGTCAAAAAGGGGTTTTGCTTGCTAAGTTAGTAACTCAATAGAAAAATTATTGCCAAAGTCAGAGCGAGTTACAAACTCTTTGGCAATCTGTTCTATGGTAGCGCGATCGCAACCTTCCGAAACTTGCAAATCCAAAACAATTTTACTCCTATTTTGTTCTCTTCTAATACCA
This sequence comes from Oscillatoriales cyanobacterium PMM_0008, assembly GCA_949128025.1. Classification (GTDB taxonomy): domain Bacteria; phylum Cyanobacteriota; class Cyanobacteriia; order Cyanobacteriales; family Aerosakkonemataceae; genus Argonema. The sequence goes on from CASBRD010000292.1 coordinate 2,009, forward strand.
GGCCAAGGTCTGACCGACGCATTCAGTTGCTGTTCCAAATAGATAACCAAACCGATCGCATTTCCCTCCAGCCAACCGGCGCAGCTTTCCAAACTTTCATTATCTTCACTTTTGGCGGTGACAAATAACAATAATTCTGATTCTTTTTGGAGATCTATCGACTCAAACAAAGTTTTCCAACCCAGATCACCAGCTAACACTTGTTCAGCTATCTTTGCAGCGCGAACAAATTCATTTTGCAATATTTGTGCGGTGGAACGGCAAACATTCCGCGCACTATTTTGACACGGTTCAATTGGCGTTACTACTGGTAGCCAATCGCGGGGTAAACGCGGACGATACAGTTTGCCAGCTTCCGTCAGAGATACAGGCTGAGTCCAATCGTGTTGGACTAAAGTTTGGAAGAAATCAACTAGCAATGTTTCAGTTTGAATATTCGCAATATCCAGCGGGTACTTTGTGCAACTCCAACCTGCCAGCAATGCCCAAGAAAAATTGCCCAGAAAACCCCAAGCATTACCGTGAATTTGACGTGCTTTTGCCCAAGCACGCACCGCACGCAATAGCTCTTTAAAAGATACTAACGGGACTCGCTTTTGTACTGCTTCTGCAATTACATCCGCTGCCAAACAACCCAAAACAGCTTGCCAACTGACAGGATCGAAAAATTCTCGATCGCTCTCTTTTATCCGTACAACCTTACTTGGTTCGGCAGTTGTGCGTGCATAAAGCAGATCTACCGCTAACCCTTCAATTCGCATTTTCAACACTGGCATCCGCGCATCTTCAACTAAGCTAGATCGATCGCACAATCCCACCAATTTATGTTGCACGCTTTCTAAAAATGCCTGACCGGATAAATGAGCGGGAATTAAACAAACAATATCTAAATCACTTTGCGGACTTTGCACCCCCAAACGCGCCGAACCGAGTAGATGCAGCGATGGTTGAAAACCCAAACATTCCGCACAAGCTTGCGCGGGAATATCTCCGTTTGGTTGCCATTTTAAGAAAGGTTTTTCCCAGATTTTATCCTCTGATGTACGCTCTCTATATCCGATAATAAACGCACTGTTATTTAGGCGTGCATCCCATAAAATCCGGTCATAGACCTCGCGACTGGTTGCCATTTTTTTCTTATCTGACTTAGACATATCTGCCTCAATTACGGACTTACAACCCAATCCACAACATGAGCTTCCGTGATGTCGGGAATATCCAGGCGATCGCACATTCTCTCCATTACTTTTTCCGGCACTTTAGCATCGCGAGAATTATTGCGCTCTAATAATTCTTCCCAAGGAACTTCCAGATAAACAATCCGAATTCTTCCCCCATAAGCAGAAAAAATATTAACCAAAGAAGAACGCAATTGCCGAGAAATATTTGTCGCATTCCAGACAAAAGATTCACCAGTTCTCATGTATTCCTTAGCAATTCCTCTAGCCTTTTCCCCTACAGCAGATTGATTATGTTCAGGCGAAACTTTCATACTTTTTCGCAATTCATCCAAAGAAATTACCGTCCAATCTGGCAAATGTTCGCTAATCCAATGGTTTTTACCAGATGCGGGTAATCCTGACATCAGAACCACTTCAAAACGAGTATCGTCAAAGGCGGTATAATTTGGATTACCATTTTCCTTTTGGAAATAGACAAAACGACTGTGATTGGAAGCAAAAGGTCTGGGATGCTCAAAACAGTCATTTTCCTGACAAAATTCTCGAAAAAAGTCTATCCGTTCTAAAAGTTGTTCTCGGTCATCGCTATGGCGACCCCTCACATCAGCTTCTGCCAATAACGCTAACAAGTCGCACCGGATTATTTGACTGGCTTTTATGACAGAAGCTTGCGGGTTTTCTTTATCCCAAAACCACAAAGGCAGACTGCCATATTGCACTAAATTCACAACTGCTTCCCTTGGCTGAAACGGCACGTTCATTGAATAGAGAATTTGCCGTGTCATCTTTGCTCCCTGGCGAACGTGACCTTTTGATGAAATGCTACCATCGGCTTCTATTTTAGTAGCAGCAGGTTTTGCTACATCGTGCAATAAAGCAGCAGCAAATAGAATCGCTCGCTAGCTGGTAACTCTCGCCAAGCTGGTAAAGATATTAGCGCCTCGCACACTAAACGAGTGTGGGTGAGAACGTCGCCTTCCGCATGATAGCGAGGGTCTTGCGGACAATTTTCAGTAGTAAAGATAAATGGGTTTGAGCGGCTTTGTATTACATTATAATACAAACAATACAAAACCGTCAAGGAGGATATCAAAGATAAAATCACCCCAATGGGGTACTGTGGAGTCGTGGCAGTCGGCACTGTTAGCCCCAAAACCTGGCTAGCTTGAGGCAAATTTATCTTTAAGTGGCCTGTTGCGGGACGCAACTATGTCTGTAGAGCGTTGAATTTAAAGGGCCGATCGCACTAACTTAGCACTAACCCATTGTGGCGGATTGCTTCTTTAGTTAGCATCGTCACAGGCTTATAGTCTGAAGTAATCTACCGCCGTGAGTTATTGTTTAAATTGGGATTGCCCAAAACCCGCCGATCCGTTGAATCTTCCCAATCGCATTTGTCGCAACTGCGGTTGGGATATATTATTGCAAGGGCGCTACCGGGTCATGCGTCAGCTAGGGAAAGGTGGCTTTAGCAAAACCTTTGAAGTGCTGGATGGAGAAACCTCGAAAGTTTTAAAAGTACTGTCCAGCAACCATCCCAAGGCAGTTTCCCTGTTTCAGCAAGAAGCGCAGGTGTTGAGTCGGCTAAACCATCCCGGCATTCCCAGGATCGATCGCGAAGCATATTTTACCATTTTGCCCAGAAACAGTCAACAACCGCTGCACTGTCTGGTGATGGAGAAAATTGATGGCTGCAATTTAGAAGAATGGCTCATAGCAAGGAACTATCAGCCTATCTCCTCTTATGAAGCAGTTGACTGGTTAAAACAGTTGGCAACAATTTTGGAGCAAGTACATCAGCAAGAGTATTTCCACCGAGATATTAAGCCCTCTAACATCATGCTGCAATCGAATGGGCAACTGGTGTTAATTGACTTTGGCACAGCTAGAGAAATTTCGGGCACTTATTTAGCGAAAGTCGGTGGCGGACAAAATGTGACGGGAATTATATCTGCAGGCTACACGCCAATAGAGCAAGCTAATGGTAAAGCAGTGCCTCAATCTGATTTTTTTGCTTTAGGGCGCACCATTGTTTATTTACTCACAGGTAAGTCTCCTAATGAGTTTTCTCTAGATCCCCACACTGGTGAATTGTTGTGGCGAAATACTGCCCAGAAGGTATCAAAACCTGTAGCCGATTTTATCGATTACTTGATGGCTCCGTTTCCAGGAAATCGCCCTTCAAGTACGCGATTAATTTTACAGCATTTAGCAGAAATTGAGCGCAATTTGTTTGTAAATCACCTACATGGGCAATTATTTCCATATAACAATGCTGGTCAGGTAGGCAATACCTACCTGACAAATTACCTGACAATACCTTTGGCAAAGATGAGGAAGTCTAAAAACAAAAAGCTTCCTAAGTTTGCTAGTGAATTTTTGGCAGTTAATGCGACTCTACTACTGGGATTTACAGGGACTCAAATTTATGATTATTTAAATACTGGCCTAGAGTTGCCGAGTTACCAAGGTCGGCAAAAACAGGCAGAAGAATCGCACTCAGCGATTGCAGCAGAAAATTATATTAATCCGTTGCTGGTTACATCAACTGCAAAGAGTAACGCTGATAATAAGCTTGTAGGAATGGGACAAATCCGTCCTAGTAACACCTTGTTGGGGCATTTGGGCAGGGTAAATGCGATCGCCTTTAGTCCTGATGGAGAGATTCTCGCCAGCGGTGGTGGCGACAAGACAATCAAGCTGTGGGCTCTGAAAACTGGTAAACAAATTATAACTTTGTCGGGTCATTTAAGCGGAGTAAATGCGATCGCTTTTAGTCCCGATGGTAAAATTTTAGCTAGTGCCAGTACAGATAATACTGTTAAATTGTGGGACACCAGTACAGGTATGCCGCTGCATACCCTCATCGGTCATTCGGGTTGGGTATCTTCCGTTGCATTCAGTCCCGATGGGCAAACTATTGCTAGCAGCAGTTACGACAATACGATCAAACTTTGGGATACCAATACAGGCGAGTTGCGGCAAACACTAATAGGACATTCTTCATGGGTATTTGCTGTCGCATTTAGTCCCGATGGACAGACAATTGCTAGTGGCAGTTTTGACAATACCATTAAATTGTGGAACGCTATTACTGGGGAGAAAAAGCAGAGTTTAACCGGGCAATCTTTGCGGGTGCGATCGCTTGCTTTCAGTCCTGATGGACAAATACTCGCCAGCGGTACGGGAGAAGGTACGATCGAACTGTGGGACTTGATTGGCGATCGCATCCAAAATACTCTTCACGGACATTCCGATGCGGTGAGTGCGATCGCATTTAGTCCCGATGGACAGACAATTGCTAGCAGCGGTGACTCAACTATCAAAATTTGGGACGCCACCACTGGTGTATTGCTGGATACTCTCACCGGACATTTAGACACAGTTGATGCTGTAGCCTTTAGTCCGCGATCGCAATTTCTCGCCAGCGGTAGCAATGATAATACAATCAAAATTTGGCCGATCGAGGGGACTGGGGACTAGAGCCCATTTTTACCGGAAACCCTTCTTCACCCAATCCCGGAACGATCGAAACACCGTCGTATCGTCTACCATCTCTGCCTCTCGGAGGAACTGCATAAACTCTGGCAGTGCTAAAAATGGAAAAGTCAGCCTTTGCGTTGGCTTTCCATCTTCTCCTTCTCCGAGTAGGTAAACTTTGACTGTGATGCCATCGTAGCACCAGACTTCCCGAATACCCAAAGCCGCATAGATTGATATCCGATTCAGCGAACTGGTGCTAATATCGATCTCGATCGCCAAATCCGGGGGAGGGTCGCAGGTCAAGTCAATTTTTTGCTTACCGACTACAGCAGACGCATTTTGGATGTAGAAACATTCGTCAGGTTCCAACCCTCTTTCCAAATCCTGACGCTTAAAAGTCATAGAACCTGCATTAATTAGGGGAATATTTCGCTCCTCAGCTAGAATATTAATAAAACGTCCGATTAATGTTTTGTAGCGCTGATGCCTATAGGAAGGACTAATTAGTTCTAGATTGCCGCGATCGTAGGTAACGCGAACGGGACGATTTTGTAATACTTTTAGTATAGTTTCATAAGCATCCCAACTGATGTCTGTAAGGATAAATTTTTGTTTGGGTTGAATTAGATCGAGATCCATAATAAATGCTCAATTTTATGAAGTTCATAATAAATATTGTCTCACCCAAACGCTTCATAATCGCTCTTATGCGTTTGCACTACATCAAACATACAAACTCGCCACATATTCCCCATAACCGTTATAAGGAAGCGTAATGCGTTTTTCCCAAGAGAATTTCTGCCCCTTACCGACAAATTTTTCTGTAGCTTGCGACCAACGAGGATGAGGCTTAGTCGGATTGACATTTGCCACAAAATCATATTCGTTCGGCACAAGTGTATTCCAAAAAGTTGCTGGCTGATTTTCCACAAACTCAATTTTTACTATCGACTTCGCACCCTTAAAACCATACTTCCACGGTATTACTTCTCTAATCGGCGCACCGTGTTGTTTTGGCAAGGAATGACCGTAAACTCCTACTGCAAAAAATGCCAACTCGTTCGCCATTTCCTCTAAGCGCAGACCTTCTGTGTAGGGCCAAGGCAATTTTCTCCCCAATGTCCAAAAAGGGCCGATCGTAATTTTAGGATTGTAATAGGAGGTAAAGCGGACAAATTTAGCTTTAGAAGTAGGCTCAACAGCCGCAATTAATTCGCGCATGGGAAATCCAATCCACGGAATCGCCATCGACCATGCTTCAACGCAGCGAAAGCGATAAATCCGTTCCTCCAAAGGAAACTTTTTCTGCAAATCGTCTAAATCATAAGTGCGGGGATTTTTCACCAGACCAGTTACTTCGACTTTCCAATCTTCAGTTGGCAAAGCTTGGGCTGCTTGCCAAATCGATTTACCGCTACCAAATTCATAATAATTATTGTATCTGCCAGCGAGAGTTTCTTCAGTAATTGGACGGTCAACTTCTGCAAATAATGGATTGCGTTTAACTGAAGTTAATTTAGTCCGCTCCAAACTTGTTGACAACGTGACTTTTGATTCCTCAGACTGCTGACATCCGAGTATTGGCATGATACTTGCCCCCAGTGTCGCTCCCATCAGCGTTTTGAGAAAGCGACGCCGATTGAAAAAAACAGCTTCTGGCGTTACTTCCCGTTCGGGAATTTCCCATGATTTAGGCACGCGAATTATTGTCATTGCAAATAAACTCCTAATCGATAATGGGTACGTTGTTGCGCTTTAGCGCTCTTGGAGCGCTAAAGCGCAACAACGTACCTACTGCTACCAGCCTTAATGATATAACTAGCAACTTACGTTAATAGGGTTTAGAAGCAGAAATCTTCATCTTTTGAGTAATGTCTGAAACCGATCGTTGCCCCGAATTCGGTCAAAATACGAGCTAGTTGCGGCTAGGATGAGGTATTTGTCTGGATTTAGCTCGATCGCCTGTTGCAAGCTTTCAATAGCCTGATTGACCTTAATTAAGATTCCACAACAACAAGCTTTACAGTACCAAAGCTCAGCTTTGTGAGGATTAATTTCTATAGCTTTATTGTAGCTGGCGATCGCTTCCCGATATCGACCATTAGCTAGCAGCGCATCACCTCGGCGATACCAAGCCCAATAATCCTTCGGTCTTAGCCTCAGCGCCTTGTTATAATAAGCGATCGCTTCCTTATAACGACCCATCAAACGCAATGTATCGCCCCGCCAATACCACACCCAGTAGTCGTTCGGTCTCAAATTCAAGGCTTGGTCGTAACTGGCGATCGCATCTTCGTAACGCCGTGACTCCCGTAGCGTATGACCGCGATTATACCACGCCCAGTAATCCTCCGGTCTTAACTTTAACGCTTCGTCATAACTGGCTAGAGCCTCTTCATAACGTTCCACTTTATACAGCGCATGACCCCGCCAGTACCAAGTCCAGTAATCCAGCGGGTTCAAGTTCAGCGCTCGATCGTAGCTGGCGATCGCATCTTCGTAAAGGCCCATATCGTCCAGAGCATTTCCCCGCTGATACCAAGCTCGGCAGTCATCCGATTTGCATTCTATAGCTCGATCGTAACTAGCGATCGCATCCTTGTAGCGCCTCCCCGCACGCAACGCATTCCCCCGCCTATACCACGAGCTGTAGTCATCCGGACGGCACTCTAGCGCTTTATTATGGCTACCGTTCACTTGGTCAAAGGGGATGAGGCGATTCATACTAACCTGTAAGCATTAAGTCTATCTGAGAGTAGTATATAAAAGTTTTAAACCTGATAGGGAAATAACCCTATCAGGTTTATCCCAGCAAAATAGCACTAAGGCAATACACTTTCCTGGCGGGGTATATTTTAAAGACACTCTAGGCCAATTGCGAAAACTTTTAATGTTCCTCTGGGGGATTGGTGGTTATCAAACCTTGACTTTTGACTGTAATTCGCACATCCCTTCATCTGTGCCTGCTGGTAATACCAAATCCGGGTTTGTTACCCCATGAGAATTTTTGGCCTAAACATTGTAGAGACGTTTCATGAAACGTCTCTACAGCCTAGAGACATAAAGGGGGTAATCGTTGCGGATTTGGTAT
>CASBRD010000293.1 GCA_949128025.1 Oscillatoriales cyanobacterium PMM_0008
CTGCGCCTCTGCCCCCCTGCTCCTCTGCTCCCGAAGCCACTCCTGCTGACAGAATTGTCCCGGCTAGCTGTTGTAAGGTAAAGGAGGGTTCGCCACCACTGGTCCGATCGCCTGCGATGACAGCCGCCCACCCTTGCCAAAAATCTGTCAGCGCCACCTTAGCAATAGTAGCTGCCTGTTTTGGATGAAGATCTAGAGCCGCAACCGTTTTTTGTGCGATCGCACCAAACCCTGGTAAATTTAGAGATTCCGCCAAACCTACAAAAATTTCCGCCTGCTCTCGTAAAGCTGGATCTACCTGCCACGGCTTGCAATTATTTAAAACATCTGCTAACTCTTCCAGCCGTTGTTTCACACCAACTTCAAAAATAGATTTAGTGATATCAAATCCCAGTTCAAGTGAAGTTGGAATATGAGTTTCTCGACCAAAATAATCTCCCAATTTTTCTTGCAATTGTGCAAAAACATAAACCGTCCGATCCAAAACTTCACTGTCATTCACATAACCGCCTTGGATCTCCTGCATCAAAGGTAAGCGCAGACACTCGTACCCCTGAAGCAACAGCGTTTCCAACTCCGTATCAATCACCAAATCGGGGTTATAAAGAGCCTTAAATACATCCTCTAAATGGTGAGCTACGGTTTTAATTGTCTCTAAACCCATATTAGCCGCAGCACCTTTGAGGGTATGGGTTGTCCGCATCAGACTGTGGACTTTAACAAGGCTGTAATCTGACTTTAAAGTCAGCAACTCTTGCTCCATCGCTTGCAACAATTCTGGTGCTTCTGTAACAAAGTATTGATAGCCTTGTTCGCGGATAGTAGTGTCAATTGTCATAATTTTTGAATTTCAAATTTTAGATGATCGGTTACCTAAAAAAACCTGTGATTATTCTTATCTGCGTTAATCTGCGTTCATCTGTCTACCCTACGGGAAGGCGAAGCGCCTACATCTGCGGTAAAAATTTAACCAACGACGACAACAGAAAATTTGACGATCTCACTCATGTAGTAAAGATGCAACCGGACACGATATGACCAATGACCAATGATATCATGTCCTTACGCATCGGTTACCTAAAAAAACCTGTGATTATTCTTATCTGCGTTAATCTGCGTTCATCTGTCTTCATCTGCGGTAAAAATTCAACCAACGATAACAACAGACAATTTGACGATCTCACTCATGTAGTAAAGATGCAACCGGACACGATATGACCAATGACCAATGACCAATGATATCATGTCCTTACGCATCGGTTACCTAAAAAAATCCTCCGCTCATTCTTATCTGCGTTAATCTGCGTTCATCTGTCTACCCTACGGGAAGGCGAAGCGCCTACATCTGCGGTAAAAATTCAACCAACGATGACAACAGACAATTTGACGATTTCAGATTGCAGATTTCAAATTTTAGATTGGCGAATTTCTTAATTTTCCATTTGAAATCTAAAATCTAAAATTTGAAATCTCTTTCACTCAATTGACCTTAAATCGTCCGACACTAGCCTGCAAATCTTCTGCCATTCCTAGCAACTCTTTAAAAGAAGCGGAAATATTCAGAGAATCCGCAGAAGTTTTGTTTGCGATCGCAGCCACATTCGTCATCGTTTCAGTCACAGACTGAGATTGCTGAGTTTGCAACTGAGTCGCCTGAGTAATCCCCTCTACCAACTTTTGAATTTGTGCCGTAGCAGTCACGATTTCATTCAAACTTTGGCGACTTTCATTTACCAGATGAGTACCTTGCACCACCTGTTGGATGCCAGTATCCATCGCTATTACCACTTCACCAGTTTCCGATTGAATTTCCTGCACCAGCTGCTCGATTTCAGTTGTTGCTCCCGCCGACTGACGAGCCAAACTACGCACTTCATCCGCTACCACAGCAAACCCCTTACCGTATTCTCCCGCTCTCGTAGCTTCGATCGCAGCATTCAGCGCCAACAAGTTAGTTTGAGTAGCCAAATCCCGAATCAAATTCACCACTTTCGAGATTTTTTGCGATGATTCGCTCAGGCGCTTAATTTTCTTACCAGTTGTCGCCACCGTCTCCCGAATCGTGATGATTTCTTCCACCGTGCGGTTCATCGCTGCATCGCCAACTCGCACAGTTTGGTTAGCTTGCTTGACCGCAACTTCCACCTGAGCCGCGTTGGTTGCTACCGCTTGGGTAGAATTTCCCATCGCCTTAACCTGTTCGAGAGCTTGTGTGAGTTCCTGGAACTGATGCTGCGATTCCTTAGAGAGTACCTCAATTGACAAACCGCTCACCTGGGAAGTCTGTTGCACCTTTCCAGCCGCAGTCTGCACCTGCACGAGGATTTTGCGTAAGCTTTGAATCATGTTATTGTAAGCGTCTGCGATCGTCCCCACTTCATCGGTTGTGATCGGAAGTCGCCCAGTCAAATCACCCTTCAAAGTCGGCTGAATAGCACCCAGCAACTGAATAGCTCGTTGTTGTAACAGCTCTTTTGCTTCCTTCTCCCGTTTCGCCGCCGTAGCCAATTGCTCAGATTGCTGCTTGACTTGTTCGATATATTTGGCTTGTCGCAAAGCCACACCCATTTGGATACCAACTTGAGCCAGCAAGTTAACTTCAGAATCTTCCCACTGACGAACATCTGAGTGTTGATAGGAAGCTAGCAAACCCCAAAGCGTATCGCCTAGAAAAATCGGCACGATAATATAAGCTTTGATCTCATAATGCTCCAGCATTTCAACGTGACAGCGAGACAAACCAGCCTTGGTGACATCATCAGCCTTGGAGTGAATATCTTCAACGGCAAACTTTTGATTGTTGCGATATCGACCGCCTTGAGTTTCTTGCAAGTGGGTATCTTCCCAAACTGTTGTAAAATCGGGGCCGACCCATTTCGTCCAGCTACCGCCTACCGCCTCTGCCACAAATACCCCACTCCAGTCGGGTTGGAACTGATAAACAGCCACGCGATCGCAATTGAGCAACTGTCGCATTTCTTGAGTAGTCGTCTTGAAGATATTATTAACATCTAACGACAGCCGAATCTTGTCGATAACTTTAGTTAGCGTTTGCTCCCGTTGTGCTACCTCACCCAGTTTGTCAGATTTTTTCTGCAATTGTTTGATGCTTTCGCCTTGCAGCAAAGCTACTCCTAATTGAGTGCCAATCTGAGTCAGCAAGTTCACCTCAGAGTCTTCCCAATGACGAGAACCTGTGTTTTGATAAGCACCAACTAAGCCCCAAAGCGTTTCCCCTGCAAAAATCGGCACAAGTACGTAGGCTTTGGCCTCAAATTGCTCCAAAAGTTCTATGTAACAATCTGGAAAACCTGCCTTGGAGACATCATCAACGACGAAATTGTGGCGCTCGTGGCGATGTCCTCCTCTAGTTTGCTGCAAATAAGTATCGGCAACTCTGAATTTCGATCCCTTTCGTTGTAGCGTACCGCCATAATCAACAATATCGTCTACGTAGTGGTTATCATCTGAATGATTGTTTGCTAGAGCCGTCCAGCCGGTAGCCACTGACTCGGCCATGAATGTACCGCTCCAATCGTGATTGAAGCGATAAATTACTACTCGATCTGCACTTAACAACCGTCGGATTTGTTGAGTAGTTGTTTTGAAAATTGTGTCGATGTCTTGGGAATGCTGAATTTTATCGGCAATGGATTGTCCAACTTTACCGATAATCTGAATAAAGTTTTTCTCCCGTTCGGCTACAACAGCTAACTGCTCGGATTTATCTTTCAGTTGTTGCAGATAGTTAGCTTGACCCAAAGCAACCCCAAATTGAGCGGCAATCCGCTTGGCAAAATCAATTTCATGGGTTTGCCACTGACGCGGCCCATTACACTGATGGATGCAAAGCAATCCCCACAATTCGTCTCCATTTATTAAGGGCACAATTAAGTTAGCTCGGATTTGAAATTGGGCGAGAAACTCAACGTGACACTCGGACATTCCAGAATTGTGGATATCAGCAACCGCTTGGATGCGACCCTGCCGATATAGGGGGGCGAACTGTTGCCCGAATAAGTGGTCGCGTACTTTTAATCCCAATGTTGAAGTGTAGCTAGATAGGACATCCTCGGAGATAAATTCTCCTTCGTCAAAGCCTTGTTCGGGAAAGAAGCGAAATACTGCCACGCGATCGGCATTTATTAGCTGTCTGACTTCTCGGCTGGTTGATTTGAATAGGGTATCGAGATCCTGGGATTGTCGGATGCGGCTGATAACTTTGTTCAAGGTTTGCTCTTGTTCTACCTGACGTTGCAGCTGCACGCGGAACTCATGCGGCTGCATAATCATGGATAGTTCTATGCCAATCTGATAAACTAAGTTGATTTCTGTTTCCAGCCAATGACGGGTTGTACTGCACTGTTGTACTACTAGCAAACCCCATACTTTTTCATCCATCAACAGGGGTATGCTTAAGGTTGCTTTTACTTGCAGATTCTCCCGCAACTGCATTTGCGAAAGGCTGATTTCGTTGGCAGAAATATCATCAATTGCCACAATTTGCCGAGTTAAATAATCTGAGGCTCGATCGGCCCCAAAACAACTGCTGGCAAAACTTTGTCCCAAGGATGAAGTCAATTCTCGCTCGCTTGCTTCTGCTACGACTACGCCAAAGCTATCTCCGTTGAAGCGATAGATCAATACGCGATCGGCTTGCAGGTTTTTGCGAACTTCGGTGACGGCAGTTCTGAGTTTGGTATCTACGTCTGGTGCTTGGCGAATTGCAGATGCGATCGCAAATAATTTCTCTCGCTCGCTCTTAAATTGTGTTTGAATGGCTCCATCCCAGGTCGCTTTAAATTTTTGCTCTACGTTTGCCACCAAACTTTCTATCCGCAGCACTTTATTTTGGAATTCCGGTGTTTTCCATACGACGGATTTTTCTAAGTCTGATTTTAAGCTGCCCAATGCTGTAGCGATTATCCGGATAGGAGAACTGCCATTTATCTGGGGCCGATCGCCTTTATTCCCGTTAGTTTCTTGTTCGGTTTGGTTATTTTGGTAGTACGCAGTCATTAATCTAAGCCTCAGTCAATCGATGAAAGGATTTTGGATTCTAAGATTTGGGATTTTCTTAACTTTGGAATTTCTTCCAAAGAGGAGCTTGTGCTAGCGCTTCAGCATTAAGTACCATCAAAACTTCGTTATTCGCTGCAACTAAGTACCCCTGCAAATAAGGCATTATTTCTGGAGAGAACAATCCTATGGAAGGGACTTGGATTTGCTGGATCTCGTGCAATTCGATATCGCTTATTTGCGTAACGACTAATCCTAGATATTGGTCGTTAATTTGGATTGCGATCGCCATCAAATCCCCCCCAACTCCTCCCTTACCAACAGAAGGTTCGCACAAGGCGGGAAATCCCATTAGTTGACCGATATCCACCAGCCACAGCATCTCCCCGCGCCAGTTGTAAATCCCCAGCACGCAACTAGGCATCTGAGGAACCGGCAGAATATCAGCCCCCAACACCCGCATTACCTGGCTAATAATATTAAGGGGAAGCAAAGCTTTACCTTCTGAGCCTAGCTGAAAGCGTAAAAATTTCTCTGGCTCTGCGGAAGCAGCTGCTGTACGAATAGGCGCAACACGGGTAAGCGCAGAAACCTGTTTTACAGAATCAACCATAGTCCTTCTAATGAATTTCAAATTTGAGAGTTCAGATTTCCGGTCGAATTGAGATTATTCAATTTGCAATCTGAAATTTGCAATTTTAACAACCTACTTCATTAGTTGTCGGATTGTACGCAGCAATTCTGTCTGCTCTACGGGTTTGGGTAAGTAGGCATCCGCCCCTAACATATTAGCCCACATTTTGTCAACATCAGTATCTTTTGTCGAACAAATGACTACTGGAATTTGGCTAGTGTCCGGATCTGTTTTTATTTCTCGGCACAGTTCAAACCCGCTTTGACCCGGCAAAACAACATCCAGAATAATCAAGTTTGGCTTGTGTAAATGCAGTTTTTCTTGAGCCTCTTCACCACTCTTGGCAGTAACCACAGATAACCCTGCTTGTTGCAGGTAGGAAGTCATGACGTCCATGTCGGTCAAGCTATCTTCAACTACTAATACTGTACTCATAAAATCCTCTTAAATGGTGATTGGTGATTGTTCAGTTGTCCGTTGTCAGTTGTCATTAATTATTTTTTGACTTTTGACTTTTGACTTTTGACTTTTGACTCTTACCTATTTACGAAGCTTGATAGTTCAACAACTGAGGTGCAGACTCTGACAAAGATGAAGAATTCAAGTGCTTATGGAGGGCTGACAGTACTTTTTGGGATACCACCGGCTTAGCCAAAAAATCAGTTGCTCCAAGCATTTTGGCGCGAACTCTGTCAACTATACCGTCATTGCCGGTCAGAATAATAATGGGTGTGTTTTTAAAAGATGAAATTCTCCGGATCTGGGCGCAAATTTCGTAGCCGTTAGCAACTGGCATTACCAGATCTAAAAAAATTGCATCTGGTTTGTGTTGCAGCAGCAGGGGCAAAGCTTGCATGGAATCTTTGATACTGAGAAATCCATAGTTAGCTTTGTTGAGAATATCCTCCATTATTTGGCAGTCGAGTACGCTATCGTCTACGTATGCAACTAAGGGTCTACGTGATGAAACTGGTGGCCCTGGCGGTGAGGATAAGGGTTTGGCTGATGAAACTGGCGGCCCTGGCGGTGCAGTAGGGGGGATGCTTGCTTCTTCCCTGCTTGTTTGCTGTGGGGATGTTGAGGTTGTGGCGGTTATGGGGCTTACGGCTTGTTTGGGCAAGTCCGTAATTTCGACCAGTCCGATGATTTTTTTGCGTATATAGGGGAGGAGCGATCGCACTAGCAAAAGTAAATCTTGCTTAATAAAAATTGATAAATCTCGCAGACTATGTTTTCCGTCAATCACCTTTACCAGGGTTTGGTAAACGCGGGGTGAAGCAAGCTTTTGCAGTTCCTCTGGTTGTTTCAGTACAGGCGCAAAATTTGGAGATAAATTCCCTAAACCAGCTTTGCACCAGATTTCCCAAACCTGTTGGGATTCCTGGAGAGCTTGTGCTGGGTTGATTAGGGTTAGCGACGCATCCAACACATCTTCTCGATCGACAGTGAATGTTAGCGGCCGTTTCTCCTGGTGCTGTATAATATCTAACAAGATTTCCGCTACAGCGCTCTTGATCGCAGCCACAGCTTGTTCCCCTGCGATCTTCTGCCGCCTCACCAAAACAGTCAGAACTTCATACTCCCAGTATCTAGATAGTTCTCTCTCTCGGAGACGGACACCATTAGGAGGTATCTGGGGGCAGTATTGAGTCAGAAGCCGGTTCCACCTTCTGTGTGGATGTACTCCCCCGGTAGCCCAGACAAGGCGACCAAGACAAAAGTAAAGGCTCCAAGTAGTTGCTCCCTGTATATCAAGCCTCCCAGTAAATTGCCTCTGGCTATAACTTTGAATTCGATCGCTCAGCTTGTCAGTAGCTAAATTGTTGGTAGTCATCCCGGTTCCCTAGAAGCATTTCGCCAAAAGTTAGTGTGATTTAAATTACATATCTATATATTACCTTTGATGGACTGCCAAAGACTAAAAGTTATAAATCTTAAAAAATCCTTAAGAAAACAACAATATCACTTTTAAAATGAGATGGCTGTTTACTATTAATTTTAAAGATGTTAATATTAAGCAATTATTAAACCTAAGTGTAAACTCTTAGGTTATAGGCTCAAAACACTGTTTTAACTACAAAAATGTAAAAAACAAGGTCGGCCAAAGCTGTTTTTAACAAAACAGCAACATTTTTATTGGGGCGACTGCATATTTTGTAAAGTTTTTGAACGTAAGTTGATGCAAGACTGATAGCCTTTGTGAACTAGAGATGAAGACAGATGAAGATCTAAATTTATGTCTCTAGGCTGTAGAGACGTTTCATGAAACGTCTCTACAATGTTTAGGCCAAGAATTAAAGGGGTTGACACTCTCAGGTCTCGCATACACTGAGATTCTACAGACAGAATTAGACTTTGGGAAGTTCCCAAAGCCTAATTCTCGCTACGGTCGTCAAACACCGTCTACCCAGTAGTGCTA
>CASBRD010000294.1 GCA_949128025.1 Oscillatoriales cyanobacterium PMM_0008
GGGGAGTGGGAGAGCGGGGGAGTGGGGGACAATGACTAATGACCAATGACTAATAACCAATGACTAATGACTAATGACCAATGACTAATGACCAATGACTAATTTTATTTTGACTTCTAGCTCGATCAAATACCAAAGAGGCTTTGAATGCGTTTGCGTATCCAGATAAAAGGATTTTCCCCCAAACCATCTTCCGTCAATAAGCCCAAGTCTCGCAGAGCCTGCTGACGTTGAGATAAGGTTTGGGCAATTTGATCTGCTAAACCCTGATGCTCTTGCAATAATTTCTGTAAATCATTGCGATCGACAACAAAAAGTATCGTATCTGACAAAGTGCGAACCGTTGCCGATCGCGGAATTCCCAACAGCAAAGACATCTCGCCAAAAAACTCCCCATCGTGAAGCGTTGCGATATACTTCTGGGCCCGCTCAGAAAAAACTTCTACAGAACCTGTCAAAATAATGTAAAATGAATCTCCAGGTTCATTTTCTTGACAGACAACCTGCCCTGCTGGAAACAACTGTCGATACCCATATTCAATCAATTGCCGCAGTTCCAAGTCCGTGCAAGACTCAAAGTAAGTCACCCGCCGCATCAAATCCCGGAGAGTCAAGTTACTGGGTGATTTTGAAATTGGATGAATTGGTTCTGATGGTGCAGTCTTTTGGGAAGGTTCTTTGCCATTGGTAACTTCAGTCCCGCTACTTTTATGAACCTGCGTATTTAACTGTTCTATATTTTTAATCCACAGTTCACGGTGCGGGAAAGGAATTTTGATGTGGCGGTGACGTAATTCCTGCTCGATATGAAAATTTAAGGCACTTTTAATTGGGTCGCTATTTGGTGGCTGGTCTATCCAAACCAAGAGTTCAAAATTTAAACAACTCTCCCCAAAACTCTTAAACCATACTTTAGGAGAAGGATAGGATAAGACTCCAGGCTCCATACGGGCAGCAGCCAAAAGTGCCTCTGTAACTGATACTGTGTCACTGCCGTAGGCAACCCCGACGGGGATATGGATACAGCATTTCGGGTCTCGATAACTCCAGTTAATAATATGATTTTCGACAAAACGAATATTAGGAACGATCACAAATACTCCGTCGATTGTACGGACAATAGTAGAACGAATAGAAATATTTTCTACAGTTCCTAATAAGCCATCAACCTCGACAAAATCTCCGACTTTAATCGGTTGTTCTATCAGTAGCGTCAGTCCGCTGATAAAGTTACTGGCTAAATTTTGCAGCCCAAATCCAAATCCAATTCCCAAGACTCCAGCTAATACAGTCAAAGAACTGAGGTCGATCCCGGCAGTTTGCAGGACGATCAAACAACCGAGAGTTGCGAAAAAATAACCGATAACGGTAGCGATCGCTTCTCGACTTCCCCGATCCAGTTTCAAGCGCACCAGCAGCCTTTTCTTAATCCACTCGCTGAGCGATTTGGAAACGAAGAAAACTGCCAAACCTAACAAAATCAGCGATATAATCGAACTCAGAGAGAGAGATTTTTCCCCGATCTTAAAAAGCTCAGTCGTAAATAGCCTGGATAAGCTTGTGGAAATTTGCTGTCCGCCCTGGAAAATCCAATTCATAATTTATCCCTATATAATGTTATTAGGCTCTTCCGTGCTTACTATGCTATTGCAGAGGGGCAGAGGGGCAGAGGGGCAGAGGAGAAAAGAAATAAAAATGTTCTTATACAAACAAAAGCATAACAACTCCGAAAGAGCAGATATATCTATAAGGTAGAGAGACAAAATCCATCCGAGGGAAGCTATGGCTGCAAATCCCAACATCATGCAAGCTGTCGAACAGTTGGGCTACCGCGTTACCGTAGGGGATGTGGCGGCAAAGGCAGGATTAGACTTAAATGTAGCTCAGCAAGGATTACTGGCGCTAGCATCCGATGCCGGTGGACACTTGCAGGTAGCAGAATCTGGGGAAATTGCTTACCAGTTTCCCCAGAACTTTCGCACGATTTTGCGAAACAAATTTTTGCGTCTGCGGCTACAAGAATGGTGGCAAAAGATCTGGAAGGTTTTGTTTTACCTGATCCGGATTAGCTTTGGGATAGTCTTGCTAGCTTCGATCGTTTTGATTTTTGTGACGATCGCTATCATCCTCATCGCCCTCAATTCCAGTCGCGACAGCGACGACTCCCCCAGCAGCAATAGTGGCGGCGGTGTAGTCTTCTTACCCTACTACTGGTTTGCTCCCGATTGGTTCTGGGTTTTCTATCCCGACTACGACACTCCCCAATACCAACATCGACGGCGGGAAAAACCCCAGCTGAATTTTCTGGAAGCCGTCTTCTCGTTCCTGTTTGGCGATGGCAATCCTAATGCCAATCTAGAACAACGGCGCTGGCAAGAAATCGGTATGGCGATTCGCAACAAGGGGGGATCTGTGGTAGCAGAACAAATCGCCCCCTATCTAGACGACATCGGCGGGGGATACTCGCGAGAGTACGAAGACTATATGCTGCCTGTGCTGACTCGCTTTAACGGATATCCCGAAGTCAGTCCCGATGGACAAATCGTGTATCGCTTTCCCGATTTGCAGGTAACAGCCGCCCAGCAGCATCAACAACCGATACCTGCTTATCTGCAAGAGTTGTCCTGGCGTTTTAGTAGCGCCAGTTCTGGGCAAAATATCCTCTCAATTGGATTGGGTGCTATTAATTTAATCGGTGGCTTGGTTCTCGGTAACTTGTTGGCTAGTGGCACCGTTGCGGCGCAATTAGGCGGACTCGTTGCCTTTGTTCAGTCAATTTACTGGCTTTTGCTGGGCTACGGTATAGCTTTCCTCACAGTACCTTTAATCCGCTACTTTTGGATTCAGTGGCGCAACAGCAAGATTGACTTTCGCAATCAACAGCGCCAAGCAAGAACTATGCAGCTAAACCAACCCAGTGCCGAATTACAGAAAAAAATTGCTTACGCTCGCCAGTTTGCGGCAGAAACAGTTATCGATCGCAAAGATTTAGTTTACACCACAGAAACCGATTTGCTGGAGCAGGAAATCGAACATCAAGAGCAAATCGATGCCGAATGGCAGAGGCGTCTCAAAGATTCCGGCTCTTAAAAAACAAAAAAACCATACCCGTAACTTGGGTATAGTTCACGTTAAAGCTACCGCCATAGTGCTTGTCGGTTACCGAGATTCGTTTACCACTTTAATTTTGGCAAGAGTGGTGTTTTGGTAATAGTGGCGCACGATTTGCTGGTAGTTTGCTCCCTGGCGAGCCATACTGTAAGCTCCCCACTGACTCAAACCGAGACCGTGACCGTAACCGCGCCCTTCAATCTTGAACGTGCTGGGAACAGATTTGCCAGCAGCGTCAGGGGTGACGGTGAACCATGTGCTTCTTAGTCCCAGTGCCAGACGCAGGGCAGGGCCGCTGATTACTCGCGAAGTGCGATCGCCGATCACTTTCATGGTGATGATGCGCCCAACTGGCGATGTGCGCTCCGGTGTCATAGACAGCACATTGCCCACACCGCTAATGCGGCTGCTGAGTTCCTCGCGGGTGAAACTTTTTACCCATTGGGCTTCAGGAGTATTCCCATCGAAGTCTGGAACGCCCCGTAGGTAGGGCAAATTATCTGACCAGACATTTTCAACGTTTTCGGTGTGTCCGCCAGAGGAGGAGTGGAAAGCGGCGAGAATAATTTTACCGTTGTAGGTCACCACTTGACCGGCTGTACTATCAACTGCCGAGTACAGGGGTGGGGCTTCACTTTCAATGCCTTTATAAACCTGCCATGCGATCGTATCGCCCAAATCGTAGGTGCTATTGCCCCTAGTTTGGCGCTGGTAAAGCGCGTAAGTACGGGCAGCCACTGCTTGAGCCTTGAGGGCTTCTTGAGGCCATGTGGCGTATACTTCTCCGCCCAAGACGCTGTAGAGATACTTTTCCAGATCGACGTAGTTGATGGCAGTCAAGCCTTTATTTGTGAGAACAACTCGCGTCCGTCCCCGATACCAGCGATCGCCAATCCAAACATAACCATTATTATCAGGCTCAACCCAAAGCGAGGTAGAACGCCACCGATCTAAAACGACGCCACCGCCATTCGCTTGAGCGTAGAACGCATTCATCGGCGCAATTTCTCCCAGGCGCTTACCGGCAGCATCGCGGACAACTGCTTTGGTGGTACTGCCAATTTTGACCTGACTCACACTTTCTTGAATCGCGACTCGCAATTCCAGCGCCTGTGCAGTAGCACCCAGTAAAATCCAGAACAGCATCGCCAGCCAAAGCTTTGGCCCTTTTTGAAGCATGGACTGGCTCAGTTTTGTAGATAGGGAGAAGAGGAAACGAGTAGTTACCATCTTGTTCAAAACCTCCTCACACGGCTGATTATTGAGGTTACAAGCATTTTGCACGATTGAATTTGGACGAAATTGTTTAAGTTAGGTGGTCAATTCCCGCTTAAACTTTGGTTGTACGATTCTGGTTATATTTACCATGTTTGCGGTTTTGCTGCTATGCCCGGTTTGCACATTCTATCCAAAGATAGATCCGGCTTGGCAGCAGCCGAATAGTCAAACAGCATATCGCAATTTGGCTCAATCGTAAAGAAAAAGTTTTTGACCCGCTAATATATCAATAGAGAAGTTCCTCAAATTTGGATAAGGTTGACTAAAAGCCCGTGCAGATTACTTTTTTGGGCACAAGCTCTGGTGTACCGACGCGATCGCGCAATGTTTCTAGCGTTGCCTTGCGCCTGCCTCAGCGGGCTGAATTTTGGCTGTTTGACTGTGGCGAAGGCACTCAGCACCAATTACTGCGAAGTGACCTCAAAATCAGCCAGCTGACTCGCATTTTTATTACTCACCTGCACGGCGACCACATCTTTGGCTTGATGGGTCTTTTGGCAACCGCTGGTTTGGCTGGTAATCCCACTAGAATTGATATTTACGGGCCTCCAGGTCTAAATGAATACCTGCGAGCCTGCGAACGTTACTCTTATACTCATCTTTCCTATCCGCTCAAGGTGCATACCGTTCAGCCTGGATTCATCTACGAGGATGAGGAATTCACTGTCAGTTGCGGGCCTCTAAAGCACCGCGTCACCGCTTTCGGCTACCGGGTGGTGGAAAAAGACCGGCCAGGGCGTTTTAATGTGGAAAAAGCAGCGCAGTTGGGCATTCCCTCTGGCCCTATCTACGGCAAACTCAAACGCGGCGAACAAGTTACGCTCCCAGATGGCCGTCAAATTAATGGGGCTGATTTATGCGGGCAAACGGAAATAGGGCGGAAAATTGCTTATTGTACTGACACGGTTTATTGCGATGGCGCTGTGGAATTAGCACAAGATGCGGATGTGTTAATTCACGAAGCTACTTTTGCTCACCAAGATGCACAACTTGCTTTCGATCGCTTACACTCTACCTCGACTATGGCGGCGCAGACGGCTTTGGGAGCGAGTGCAAGGCATCTCATTATGACTCATTTCAGCCCCCGCTACGCCCCTGGAAATGACATTCAGTTAAACGACCTGCTTGCGGAAGCGCGATCGATTTTCCCAAGTACGGAAATGGCTTATGACTTCTTGACTTATGAAGTAGCCCGAAGAAGGTGAAAAGTCAAAAGTCAAAAGTCAAAAGTCAAAAGTCAAAATAAATAAATGGAGACTAGGAAACAGAAAAGTAAAAATGTAAAAGGCAAAAGGCAAAAGGAAAAAAACTATTTGGCTCTTTCGGAGTTGTTATGCTTTTGTTCATAATAAGAACATTGTCATCTACCCAAAGATAAGTAGGTGGGCATAATTAAAAGTAAAACTGCCGCGCCCTTAGAAACCGGGTTTCTCCAAGAAACCCGGTTTCTGGCTGTTCAGTTTATTTACGCCCACCTACTTAGTATTTAGGAGTTTGGAGTAGTACCGCGCTGTCTAAGGTGCTAGAGGGTTGCCTAAAATGCTCAAATTTAAAACGTGACCGCCGGTGACTAAGTAAACAGGATTGGCTCTAGCACCCACTCGACGGACTAACATCCCCAAGCGATCGCGGAACAACCGACCGACTGGGTAGGCAGGAACCACGCCCCAGCCAGTCTCTTCCGCTACAAAAATTAGATCGCCAACACAATTCTCAATATATTCGAGCAACTCTTGTAAAGTCTTCTCCCAGGCTGCTTCATCTTGTTCCAGGACGTTAGCTACCCAAGTTCCCAGAGAATCGATCAACAGACAACTGCGATCGGTTGCCTGTTGAATAGTTGCCCCCAGATCCACTGGCACTTCTACAGTGCGCCAGTCAGTCGGGCGTCGGTGCTGATGTTGTTCAATCCTATGCTGCCACTCCGAGTCAGTTGGGTCAACCTTGGCAGTAGCCACATAGATGACAGGTTTGCCAGACTCGATCGCCAAGGTTTCCGCCCATTCACTTTTACCAGACCGTGCAGGGCCTGTCACCAAAATTACTCGCTTTTGAGCCGCTTGGGTCACGATCGATCTCATGTAAACTGCAATACTTGTGAGTAGCAATCTTCTTTTAACCGATGTTATACATTGAATTTAGGTAAGATCGCTTTTGGGAGTGGGTTTTGCTCTCTTCTCAACCAAAAACCTGTACCATTATCCATAATTTAATCTTGGAGAGGCACATACCCTGCCCTGCCTTTCCTCTCACCACCAAGCTGAGTACAACTATGGCGAGGGTCTCCAAGGGGGAAGACAGATGAAACTAGAATTACAAAAGATTGAGGAGACACTACAGCAGGTGGCGGCTCAAAGCAGCCCAAGAAGGGAGCAGACGTCCTCAAAGTCGGGAAATCAGACCAATGGGCTGATTTCCCAGTCACCAACTAGCCATCAAGACTATCCCACAAGGTCGGATCTCAAGGTAGATTCTTTCTCCCTGCAACAACAGCAAGCCAAAAAGACGCCAGCACTGCCCAAAATCAAATCGCCTCGGTTTACCAGTCACCGCAATGGAGTCAATCCATACCTGGCGATGACTCTGCTCAAAGAAATGGAAACGGTTGTGGGCCGATGGCAGACAGAATTGCGACAAATCTTACGACAAATTCAAGATATTTATCTGGAAGGCCCGATGATCGAAGGTTGGTTGGAGTCCGAGTCTCCTCAAATGTCAACAGAAGTGGCAGCAGTAACGCATACTCAAAAGGGGAGAGAGGGAATTTCTAATTCCCAATTCCAAATTCACAAAGCTAGTGGGTATCGCCTAGTAGGTTGGGATGCTAATGGCAAACTGTGGTCTCGTCCCTGTCCGCCAGAGGAATTGCCCAGTGTCAGTCGGGCTCTAGCACGCTATCAAAAACTGCAACATTTGCTTGTCCGCAAGCAGGAACTGGAAACTAATCTCACCGAGCTAGCTGAGGTTTTCGTCTTTTTGCAGGGACATATCCAAACGCTATGATATCTTGCTGACACTTCTGCTGCGGAAAAGCTTGTAAAATTTGTAACTATCAGTCACATTTGGTGGCTCAGTTTATGCCTTTAGTTTCTGCCATTATCTGTACCCATAATCGAGATAGCTATTTAGGCGCTGCGATTGATAGCTTGCTGGCACAGGATTTTGCTGATTTTGAAATAGTAGTGGTGGATAATGCTTCGATCGATCGCACCCGCGCCGTCGTGGAGTTGCGATCGGGGGTGAAATATGTCTACGAACCCGTCACGGGTTTATCTGTGGCACGCAACACAGGTGCTAGAGTAGCCACAGGCCAAATTCTCGCTTATCTTGATGATGATGCAGTGGCTAGCCCCCACTGGCTGAGCGTGCTGTACGCAGCCTATCAAGATGACGAAAAATTGGCAATTGCGGGCGGAAAAGTCACCCTAATTTGGCCGTCAGGTTATTCAGCGCCGCCTTGGCTTTCTGAAGACTTGGCGGGAAATTTGGGAGCCTATGACTTGGGCGATCGACTTGTATATATCCAAAACCCCGGTCTTACTCCCAGAGGCTTAAACTATTCCATCCGTAGCATCTTTCTGGCGCAAATTGGTGGATTCAATGTTAACCTGGGTCGAGTTGGTAAAAATTTGTTATCCAATGAAGAACTACTGATGACAGAACAGGCTCTAAAGCTAGGTTGGCAGGTGGCCTATCTCCCAGACGCTTTGGTAGCTCACAACGTTTCTCCCGAACGGCTTAACCAAAGCTGGTTTTTTAGCCGAAGCTGGTGGCAAGGGATCAGCGAGTGTTACCGGGAAAAAATATCCGGTCGTGCTGGTTTGGGTCAACTGGGACGGGGAAGCGAACGGTTGATTCGAGGTTTGTACAAATCTTTAAAGCATTTGGGCGATCCCGCGCAACGCTTTGAAAATTTGGTTTATACATACGGTCAGATTGGTTATTTAAGTGCTGCTATCCAAACAATGGTGTCGGCACCTAAAGAGGCCAAGTAAGTGCGATCGATCTTAAATGCTGTCGGGTAAACCCGCAAGGATGCACTGAATGCCTCGTTTTCGATTACTTGTTTTTTGGGATGATTTGTTGTTATAGATGAAGAGTTTATTTTTAGACTCAGTAACTTTACGACGAGCGCGACAAAAGCGACTCAGTTCTAAACCTAGAGCTACCCTCAGAACTTTGTATTATGACTGCTATGCCATCTAAAATACCAGTTTCTGTCCTGATTCCTGCCAAAAACGAAGAGGCAAATTTGCCTGCGTGTCTGGAAAGCGTGGCACTGGCAGATGAAGTTTTTGTGGTCGATTCCCAAAGTAGCGATCGCTCGGTCGAAATAGCTGAAAGTTATGGAGCTAAAGTAGTCCAGTTCTACTTCAACGGTAGTTGGCCTAAAAAGAAAAACTGGGGTCTGGACAACCTACCTTTCCATAATGAGTGGGTGCTAATTGTTGATTGCGACGAACGCATTACTCCCGAACTTTGGGAGGAAATTGCCACCGCTATTCAAAATCCCGACTATAACGGCTATTATGTCAACCGTCGCGTCTTCTTTTTAGGCCAATGGATTCGTTACGGCGGCAGATATCCCGACTGGAATTTGCGTCTGTTGAGGCACGAAAAAGGCCGCTATGAAAATCTGAAGACGGAAGATGTCCCCAACACGGGTGACAACGAAGTCCACGAGCACGTCATCCTTAAAGGTCAGGTCGGTTATCTTAAAAACGATATGCTGCACATAGACTTTCGGGATATCTACCAATGGCTGGAAAGACACAACCGCTACTCCAACTGGGAAGCCCGCCTCTATCTTAATTTCCTCATGGGCAAGGATGACCTGGAAACGATTAACGATGAGAGCGATCGCGCAAAGCGCTTGCTCACAATTATCCGCAATCCCGTGCAGCGCAAACGTTTTCTTAGAAAAGTCTGGGTCTGGCTACCGTTCAAACCGGCACTGAGGTTTATTATTACCTACATTTTTCAACTCGGCTTTTTGGATGGTAGGCCAGGGTACATTTATGCGCGGCTAATGAGCCAGTACGAGTATCAAATAGGGATAAAACTTTATGAGTTACAGCGTTTTGGCGGTCAGTTGAACACTTCACCCAAACCGATTAATCCTCCTCAAGCAGTGAAGATGGAACCATGACGTCCGCAACTCCAGACTCTAGTTCCAACCTGGATACTTCTGTGTCTAATACGGCTAAAGGTGCGGATGTAACCGATCGCAATGAATTGCCCCAGCTGGATGCAGAACCTTGGGTAGATTTACGTAAGTACGACCAATATAGGTTCGATCGCGGTCGTCCCGGTTGGTATGTGTTGCTTTGGTGGTTGGTGCAGGCGATCGCATTTCCCCTCACTCCTCACAATCTGCACGCCCCACGACAATCGCTGCTGCGGCTGTTTGGCGCTACGATTGGTAAAGGCGTCGTTATCAGACCTACAGCACGTTTTACCTATCCCTGGAAAGTCGAAATTGGAGACTACAGCTGGATTGGGGATGATGTTGTTTTTTACAGTCTCGATCGCATTCGCATTGGTAAGCACTGCGTAATCTCGCAAAAAACCTACCTTTGTACCGGCAATCACGACATTAAAGACCCAGTTTTTGGCCTGATAACTGAGAGTATTGAGATTGGTAACGGTGCTTGGGTGGCCACTGATTGCTTCGTTGGGCCTGGTGTAAAAATAGGAGCTAATGCTGTAGTCGGTGCCCGCAGTACAGTCTTCCGTAATTTGCCAGCTGGACAGGTTTGCTGGGGTAACCCCTGCCGTCCCCGTTATCGAAGACAGATGAAAGCTTAGCTAGCAACATTCCTGTTGCCTCTACCAAACAACTGAATCATGATGTTATTAGTCATGAACAAAAAGAGGTAGAAAAATTTGAAATTCATCTTAAAAATGTGCCGCCGCTCTTTTAGGCAACCTATTACTTTGAATAAAAACTTAAAAATACTTCTATATGGGAGCAATCT
This sequence comes from Oscillatoriales cyanobacterium PMM_0008, assembly GCA_949128025.1. GTDB lineage: Bacteria > Cyanobacteriota > Cyanobacteriia > Cyanobacteriales > Aerosakkonemataceae > Argonema. The sequence goes on from CASBRD010000294.1 coordinate 10,368, forward strand.
TTGGTCTTTAGGAGAAGGAATGTTTGGGCCTATTTTCGGAGTTTTTACTGAAAAAATAGGAGGTAACATATTAGATATTTCTTGGATTTGGGCAACTTACATGATTGCTACAGGAATATTTACTATATGTGTAGGAAATATTTCCGATCGCAACATTAGTAAGGAAAAACTAATGGTAGCTGGTTATGCAATAAATACAATATTTACATTCAGCTATTTATTAGTTTCATCGCCGTTACAATTATTTTTCGTACAAGCTGGATTGGGATTCGCCACTGCCTTAGCAACTCCTACATGGGACGCATTATATACCAATTATTATGAAGATCGAACAAAAGTCGGATATCTTTGGGGTATTGCTGTTGGCAGAGACCAAGTAATTACTGGAATTGCCATATTTATTGGCGGCTTAATTGTTAATTATTGTTCATTTAAAGTACTATTTTTAACTATGGGAGTAGTTCAGGCTATTGCTACCATCTATCAAGCTCAAATTCTGAAACCCCAACTATAACAGATGGGGCGGTGTGATATCACGTCTGGTTACACGGTCTTGTTTGTGGGAATCATGGGTTAAATTTTTACCGCAGATGAAGACAGATGAACGCAGATGTAGGCGTAGCCTTCCCGCAGGGTACGCAGATATGAAAAGAGATTTTTTAGCGTCCCGATGCTACCAGATATGATATCACACTTGAGGGTGCGGAATGTAGGTTATGAAACAGGCTTTCGCCGTGCTAATAGGCGTGCAGCGATCGCACCGCCGATAAATCCAAATAAGTGTCCCTGCCACGATATCCCTATCTGCGACGGCAGGACGCCCCAAATCAAGCTTCCGTAGAAGAAGCCCACAATTAAGGACAATCCAATAGATACAAAGCTGCGTTCAAAGTAGCCCCGCAGTAGCAAAAAGCCAAGATAGCCAAATACCACTCCACTTGCGCCAATGTGGAGAGAGTTGGATGGGGCAGTCAGCCAGACACCAAAGCCGCTGACTAACATTGTTATAGCCGAGACAATGAAAAAATCGCTGGTTTCTCGCAGCATTATCAACCAGCCAAGGGTGACAAAAGGTACAGTATTAGTAGCTAAGTGAAAGAAATTTCCGTGCAAAAACGGTGCAAACAAAATGCCGCGAAGCCCGATAGTGCTGTGCGGGATTATACCATAAATATCCAGCGCCCCTCGGAGGAAGAATCGATCGACGATTTCCAGAACCCACATGAGGGCGACGATTCCACCTAAGATAATCACCTGGTTTTTCAATTCGCGGGCGATCGATTTTGCGTCTTCTCTGCTCATTTTTCTGCCTCTGGGATAGCTATTTTTATATGTTTCTAAGCTAGCAAATTCTCAGGATAAGTAGGTGAGCATAATTACTCCGTTCCCGCCCAAAGATTATGTAGGGGCGAAGCATTGCGGAATTAACGTTTCAGTTTTGAATTAAGATTAATCCCGCAATGCTTCGCCCTTCCACTATACATAGTCTTTCAGCGGGAAGGGAGTAAACGTAAAACTGCCAGGCCCTTAGAAACCGGGTTTCTTGGAGAAACCGGGTTTCTGGGAGTTCAATTTATTTACGCCCACCTACTTATTACCCCGTCAATATCCAGAAAAAGCACAATTTCTTGCATGGATATTTCCCTATATCGGCTCAAATACCATCTGAGGAATCAGTAATAGATCTGCATTTGAATGCACCAAACTAGCAATTCCCAAAAAGCGTTTGTCTTCGTCATAAATCCGCAACCCCCCCTCATTCCCCCCCGTTGACGGGGGGGAGGTAAGAGGGGATAAGGGAATGCGCTGTCCTTGACACCAAGCTTTAGCATCTTTTGCTGGCAATGTGACTGCGGCTAAATGTTCTAAAGCTGCTGCTGGTGGAATGGGATTAAAGGTTTCTTGCTGTAGCTGTTGTTCCAATTCCTCGAAAGTTAGACTATCTGATAAGTTTAAGCCACAACTTTCGGTGCGAATTAAAGCCGCAAGTGTTCCGCCAGTTTTTAAGAGTGCGCCCAAATCCCGTGCGATCGCTCTAATATAAGTACCGGGGCCACAAGCGATCGCTACATCCACTTCTGGAAACTCCCCAGTTCGCCATGCCAATATTTCTATTTTATGAACTTCTACGGGTCTAGCCGAGACTTCAATTTTTTCTCCGGCGCGTGCTAAATCGTATAAGCGTTTACCCTGTACTTGAATTGCACTGTAATTGGGCGGTACTTGCTGAATTTTTCCCTCAAATTGCTTAAGTGCTGCTTTCACTTCCTCCAAAGTCAATCCAGTTACCGACTGGGAAGTGAGAATTTCCCCTTGTAAATCATCCGTAGTAGTAATTAATCCCAGTCTAATTGTTGCCTGGTAAGCTTTATCTGGCTGCAAATATTGCAACAGTCGAGTTGCCTTACCCAACGCGATCGGTAAAACGCCTGTAGCGGCTGGGTCTAAAGTCCCGCCATGTCCCACACGCTTGAGGCGCAAAAGGCGTCGCACCCGCGCTACACAGTCGTGGGAAGTGATTCCGAATGGTTTGTTTAAGTTGAGAAAGCCTTGCACGGGACAATCTTAATAAGTGTTTAATTAGTAGGTTTAGGCGATGTAGTCGCCTGCGTGCTAGAACGCTGAAGTGCCGCTTTTAAGTCAATTTGAGAAAGCGATCGCACAAAACTAAGTGGGAGAGGTTCTCGACCTATTGATTCTACATAAGATGCACTCAAATAGGGTTGATATTGTGGGCGATTGGCAATATAAAATCCAAAAAAGGCCAAACCGAACGCCTTCGTATAGCTACGGGCCAAAGCCAAGTCGGGCCCAAGCACGGATTCGGGAAGTGGCAGATCTGACTCAGTTGGTGCCAGAGTAGAAAAGTGAGTGCCGTTTTTCATCACCACGAGGTACTTGTTTGGAGTGGTTAGCCAGGTGAAAGGCTGAATTTGTTCGTCTAAAGCGGGTGCAACGGTATCGGCACTACCGGAAACGAACATCACCGGAATTTCGATCTTGCTAAGGCCATCTGGCCCCAGGATGCTGCTAGTAATGGGGTTAATAGCGATCGCAGCTTTTATTCTTTCATCTCGCAAATTATACTGAGATAGCGGTAATGAAAGAGCGCGACACTGAAGCAAAAACGATGTATTCCAAGATTTATCGATCGCGGCGCAATCTTTTTGCAGTTTCGGGAAGTTAAGAGTAGCACCAGCTAAAACTAACGCCGTGTAACCACCAAAAGATTGACCGATCATACCAACTTCTCGCAGATTTATTTTACCTTTAAAAGCAGGATTGAACTGGGACAGAAGAGTGAGTTCATTCAGCAAAAACTTGATATCCAAAGGTCGATTAATAAACTCAGTTGGTTCTGAGACTTCATTAGCTTTACCGCTGAGTAAATCTTGCAATTGTTGGGCATTGCTTCCCGGATGTTCGGGGACAGCAACGGCAAACCCATAGGAAGCTAAATGTTCGGCCAAATATACAAAAGTTTGGCGGTCTGAACCCAAACCGTGAGAGATGACAATTAACTTGGCTGGCGTTTGAGGCTGCTGAATTCCAGAAGAAATGGGGATGTAAATATCTGCAAGAAACTGACGATTGCGCCTGGTATCATTCAGTTTCAGAGTTTCTTTTCGCCAGGTAAAAGAACCGCGTTGCTGTAAGTCTGGTAATTGAGATAAATTAACTGACGAGGAGGCGACTGCGGCGGTAGACTGCTGGGAAACGAATGCTAAAGCTTTTTCCGCTTGGTCGAATATTGTTGATAGTTCGTTGGCAATTTCCAGACCGCGTGCCAAATCGATCCTCACGCCGGGGGTAGGAAACTTCCGCAGCACATTCAGCAGCGTCAAACCATCGCGATCGGCAGATGCTAAAATTAGTGCTGCGCGAATGGCGCGGGAACCTGTTTGACCGGAATCGGTTTTAATTACCTGTCCCAATCGTTGCAGCAAAATTTGTGCCTGGGGCGTGTAGAGAAACTGGGAAATCGGCACTGGGCCTACGTCCAATCGCCTCAACAGAAGATTGCGTAACTGCGCTTGCTGTTCCGGTTTAGCATATTCAATGTAAGGTGCTAAATCGTCTTGAATTCTGCCTTGCGTGGCATAAGCTGCCAGGGAATCGACGGAAATCGATCGCTCCAGTATGTCGTAGGAAAGATAAACTCGCTCTGCTGCTGAAGCATCTGGAGTGGCTGCAACAGTGGGAAGCAACCAAAATCCCAGTAAAATTCCCACCCAATTGAGCGGTTTTCTGGTATAATGAATCACCTGATGCAGACTAGGGCGTTTGACGACGGAATTTTCAGCCATAAAAAGCCGGACGATCTGTCAAAAAGGGTAAGAAAACTAATAGCAACCTATTTCTATACTGACCGATCGTAGCTCAAACGTCGAGGATACTTAATCCCATGAACCGGAGCAAGGAAGTTAGGAGTATCGTAGGCAACGGGAATGTTGATACCCCGACAGTTAGGGGCAATACCAGAGACAGGAGAACCGTGTTGACCAAAGAGGGTGCTGGCAAGGTGGGTAGCGTGGAAGGCTAACTTTAATTCGGCGAGGGCAATTTCGTCTGGAATAGCTTCTATCCATCTAGCTTTTTTGGTCTCATGATCATCGTCGCTGTTCTCAATCTCGAAAAAGAGTTTAGCGTACTTGTCTGGAATCTCTGGTTCTGATTGCCAGTAGGGTTTTGCTATACTCAAGAAGTAATAGGTGTGATTTACTTTAAAGTATCAGGTAACGGACTCAATGGCTAAGGATGTTTTTCATAATGTGGTGAGGAAGGGTTTAGAAAAGGAGGGTTGGGTAATTACAGATGATCCACTGAGAATTACGGCGGGTGGGGCTGATATGCAAATTGACTTGGGAGCAGAAAAGGTGATCGCGGCAGAAAGGGAAAATGATAAAATTGCTGTTGAAGTTAAGAGTTTTATTGGCGCATCGAATATTTCTGAGTTTCATACGGCAGTGGGACAATTTATTAACTATCGGGTGGCATTGGAAGAACAGCAGCCTGAACGTATTTTATATTTAGCTGTTCCGGTTGGGGTTCATCGTCAATTCTTTTTTCTGCCATTTGTACGAACTATTATTGAGCGTTTTCAAATTACATTAATTATTTACGATCCAGTAGGGGAGGTAATTTTGGAATGGAAAAAATAGAACGCTATCGCACCTATATCCAAGAGTTGTTGAGTGGTTATGCTAGACTGAGCAAGTCGGATGATGAATCTGAAACGGAGCTAGTTTTTGATACTGAACGTGACCATTATCAAGTTGTACATACGGGCTGGAAAAATCGACGACCTCTGTATGGGTGCGTGTTACATCTGGATATTAAATGTGAGAAGATTTGGATACAACATGATGGTACAGAGATTGGGATTGCTGATGAGTTGGTGAAGTTGGGAGTGCCAAAGTCAGATATTGTTTTGGCTTTTCACGAGCCTTTGGTAAGACAATATAC
>CASBRD010000295.1 GCA_949128025.1 Oscillatoriales cyanobacterium PMM_0008
AGACACCTCTGTGAGGTTGGGGAGGGTCTATTTTTCCCCCCTCTCCGAGGTCGGAGAGGGGGGTAGGGGGGTGAGGTTCTTTAGGTTGCATAATACTCAATAGCTATTTGCAGTGCTTGTTCTACGCCAGAAATATTTGAATCAGGATTTTGGGCTCTCATTTCCACGGATTTCCAACCTTTATAGTTAAGGTCTGATAAGGTTTTAGAAAAAGTTTGATGATCGACTCCTCCTGTACCAATTTGAGCTAAATTGGGTTCGCTGATATGGAAGTGACACAAACGCTGAAAAGCTTGTTGGAGAGATGGCCCGATCGCTTCTTCACTCATCGTCATTCCAGCTGCATCTAAATGCAGACCAAAACCATCGCTATCAACTGTATTGACGAGATCTAAACCTTGACTGGAAGTCGTAATAAAGTCACAAGTGTAAGCAGTAGGATTTGGTTCAATACAAAAAACTACATCATTTTTTAAAGCCACTTCACCTAGCGCGTAAAAAAAATCTATGGCAATTTGTTCAACTTCTTGAGATTCTACATTGCCAATACTTCTATTTTTTGGAGAACCAAACACAAGCGCTGTTGCACCCAGTTTACCACCCAGTTCGATGATACCCGATAAATATTCAATAGTTTCTTTTCGCTTCTGAGCATCCTGGAAAATAGTCAAGTCATTTCTGCCAAATAGCAAAGCTTGCATGGCGACAATCTGAATACCTCGGCTTTCCCAAAATTTTCTGTAAGCGGCAATTTCAGAATCGCTAGCGGATAAGGAAGAATTCCACATTTTGGTGGGTGCTACCTCTACACCTGTGATGTTGAGATTCTGCATGAGGGACGCGATCGCTTCCTCTTCTTCCAGTTGCCAAGCTATATTAGAAATGGCTATCTTCATAGTTACTTTTAACTTTTTTGCAGAGTTTGCTTCGATACAAAATCTTTCAATTCTGCCAAGATCCGTTCCTTCGCGTACATATAAACATCCGTAGGATTACCAAACAGATGACCGTACTTAGTTCTCATGTCATATCTGGCTGGCTGATTGGGGGGTTTGTTAGCGAAATCAATTCCAAAACCTTCGAGAGCCACCTCTTTAACGCTAGTTGGCTCAGTCCCAAAATTCACCAATTTCAAATTGTTGCTTAAGACTGTTTGAATGTCTTGCCACAGATTATCGAGGTAATAAAATTGGAATTCGCTATCCTGATGTATTTGCTCGACATTGTTATTGTGAATGAAGTCATAAATGATATTCTTTTTGAGTCCAGATCCGAAAAGACCAGGTAAACGGATAATCGATGTATCAAAGCGATCGCACACAAATTTTTCTAGCTCAAGCCGATGTTTTCCATAAGGATGCAAATCCTTAGTATCTATTTCAGTTTCTTCATCAACTTTAATAGGAACCGGATAAACATCAACCGTTGAAATCAAAACAACCTTGCTAGCAGAAACCTGACCGAGACATCCCTTGAGGCGATCGAGGGTTTCTGCATCCTTAATTGGCTCTTTGTTGGCTAACCACTTTACCGCTGGTGCGCCTGAACAAACAATTAATTCAAAATTTTTGCCAGCAATAGATTCAATATTTTTAGAGTTGTACAGTTCATCAAACTGACGTTGACGAATCAGATTACCGCCAACAAATCCCGTGTATCCAATCAGCGCAGTACTCATTTACTTCCTCGCTTCTGTTAGTTGTTTGTAGAAGGTGGATTATATCTATGCAGACAGGCTTTGAGTAAAGTTTTCATAACTATGAGATTTCCCTTAATCGGACTAATCTTAGTTGGAACCGGGCCTTTTGATGGATATCGACGACATACTGGCAACTCTTTAACTCGAAAACCTAAACGAGCGGCTCGAATTGCGAGATAATAGTGCAGTTCGTAACCTGAAAATACCTCTCGAAAAGGCGCTACTCTAGGATCTAACAAGAACTTACGGCTGTAAGCGCGAAAGCCATTGGTAGTATCAGTATATCGAAAACCGGCGGCAAGACTAATTAAAGGAGCGTGAATTAATTTGACTGCCATTAACCTTATCCACGGGGTATTAATTTCTTTTCCCCCTTTTATAAAGCGCGAACCTTGAATGTGATCGAATCCCGTATCAAGTGCTTGCGCGAAAGTAGAAATTGGTTCTGGATCGTCTTTATTGTTACCATCAATAGCAATGATTCCCTCGTATCCCTGCTGCATGGCATAAGCAAAAGCCATCCGCATCTGAGCGCTCAGTTTACCAGAATCTTGTTTGGTCAGCAAGGTGCGTACACCTAACTCAGATATGACATCCAAAGCTAGGGAATTATCGGTGCTACCGCCATCGGCAATAATAACATCGAAATCTTTAGATATTCCTCTCATGCGGTCTAACTGAGTGCGGATCTTTAACCCCTCATTGATGACGGGAATGCAGACACAGTATCGACTTCGCTTGGCAAGCAACTCATCAATTTTGTGGTTGGGAAGTTCCCATGCAGGTTGATTTGGCAAGATGTTTTTTCCAGTCATCGAGGTATTGTACACCTAAACTTGAGCTACCAGTTATCGGCGGGACAAACCTCACCCCCCAACCCCCTCTCCGCAACGGAGAGGGGGAGTAATAGTCTCCCCTCTCCGCAACGGAGAGGGGTTGGGGGTGGGGTTCCACTGTCCCGGCGATAACTGGTAGCCTAAACTTGTATATTCTCTGAGCTTTTTACGACATTTCTGCGATCGCGATCGGCAATTAAAACTGAACTCTGCTTTTCTTCCGCGATATAATACGCAGGCCATCCTTTCAACCGATCGAATATGAATCCCACATACTCAGACAAAATAGTCAGCACCATTGAGATGCAAAAGAACATCAAAGCATTTTGAAACGATATAGTCACCCATCCTTCCGCAACATGAGCTTTAAATAAGTAAACAACCCCAATATAACCGATGTAGAGTATATTAAAAATACTCGCAATCAGTCCTAAATAACTTGCAAATCGCAATGGTCGCACAGAATTTACGACGATTACCTGCAAAGCTATATCAACATTTTCCAAGAATCCTTTTACTTTCGGTTTTCTGTATCTTTTGACGATTTCGTAGGTAAAAGTCCTGCTTCTGTAACCAACGTAGAAACTGAGTAGACGTAAGTATCGATACTTATCGTTAACTTGAATTATTGCATTGACAACGGCTCTACTCAATACCCGAAACTGCGTCGCGTTTTTGATGAGCGGTATTTTAAATATTCGTTTGCAACTCCAGTAAAATAAATTTGCACCCCATCTCATCCACCAAGGTTCGCCAGAACGGTTTTTACGGATGCCAATTAGAATATCATAACCGTTTCGAGCTTGTAAAATGAGTTCTGGTATCAGTTCTGGCGGATCGGATTCGGGAAGCATCACAACTACAAAGTCTCCAATCACAGAATCTAATCCAGATGAAATAGCAACATCAGTCCCAAAACTTCTGGAGAGATTAACTAATCGAATACATTCATATTCTTTTAATAGTGCGGCTACCTGTTCGGAGGTGTCATCTTCCGAACCATCGTTAACTAAAACCAGTTCGTAGTTAGCATAATTGTCCCGCAATACTTGCATTACTTCGGCAACAAAATGTCTGACAATTTTTGAGTCGTTAGAAAGTGGAGCAACTACGGAAACGAAAAAATCATAAATTGCCATTAGATTACGCCTCTTGTTAGCTCTAAAAATTTAAGTTCAGGGGGAACATCATAAATATTGTCAATTTTACCACCCAATACAGAATAAAAGTTTTTTAAGCCGTGATGTTTTTTAAATAAAATCGGTCGGCTATCATCTACCTCACTTTGAGGCAGAATTGTTTTGACTTCCCAGAGAGAGTCTGCGTAACGACACTCTTTAAGAATCGGCATATATCTTTCTGCATCTCTGATCATATATGGGTAGTTAGTTTTATTTCCAACTTTAGGATTAACTGTTTTTACATCAGCGTCTTTGTCTTGCCAAAAACAGTGGGGAGTGTACCGGACGTGACTGAGGGTATGCAGTCCTCGTGCTGGGAAAGGCATGATGGAAAAGAAAGGCCCGCACATAACTGTAATACCAAGATTGCGAAGCGGATCGGGAACTTCTACTAATGCCATTTCAGCTAACTCGTGCTTCAGGGGAATTGTTGGCAGATTAGAAGTATGAAGAATCTGGTTAATTGCTGAATAAGTGCAGTTAAAAACGTATTTTGTTGTAACTATGTTAAAGCTTTCTGAAGATTCTATAAAAACTTTTATACCTACGTTATCTGTCTCTTGGACTTTGATCACTTTTGAATTGACGCTGAGTTTTACGCTGGCTTTCTCCAGGTCATTCAACATTCTATGTTTGAGCTTTACTGCATTAAACGCATATTCTTTAGTAGAAAATACTCCTTCAGTTATGTTGCTGTTAAAAAGGTTGGTGATGTTTGGAGGTGCTGGTTCTATAAAAGCGTCAATGCGCTGACAAAATATCTTAAATTGATTGGCAGTTACTTTTGAGATGGTTTTGCCGATCGCATAATATTTATCAAAGCTGGTATCAATACATTCTCGGTATTCGCTGACAAATCTAGGAAAGTTAACTCTGGAACGCAAAGCAGTCAATATACTGCGCGGATAGTGGTAACCATTGTGAACTCTAGCTTGATTTGCATAAGATGCGCGTTGCAGAATATCAGCTTCTTGTTCCACAATGAGTACTTTGTTTAGATGTTCTTTTAGATACAGCGCAATTCGGCAACCGAAAAAGCCGCCGCCGATTACAACTGCGTCATAGCAGGAAGGCGTCTCCGAATTGGATGCTTTGACGCTCTCCCCTCCCGGATAAAAGACTGGTGAATTTATTATTGTCAACTCCTCAGACCAAAATGCTTCCTGTGAATTATACCTAATAGTGCCTCCTGGCAGAAGTTTTTTTGTAAAAATTTGTGTAGAGGGGCCGATCGGGTGCGGCCAGATCTGGCGCGGTAGGGTGCGTTAGCGACAGCGTAACGCACCTTACAAACCGGGGACACCGCTACAAGCGGGAGGCAATTACCGCATAGAACGGATCGCCACCGCCAACCCCCATCCATTGTAAGAAGCTGGGAGCCGTAGAAGCGCGGATAATAACTTCCGGCGTGCTAAATCCCGACACCGACTCAAAATAGCGTCTTACCAGTTCAACTCGGCTAGTTTCCGAACCATCCCGCCACGCAGCAATTGCTTTCTGAGAAAACATTCGGTTGGAGAAGCTGATAATGGCTATTCCACCAGGTTTTAGAATGCGGTGAATTTCCGAAAAAATCGCTTCTGGATATTGCAAATACTGAACGGAAACGCAATTTAGAACGGCATCAAATTCTTCATTTGGCAGAGGTAACTTGGGGTTTTCGTTCAGGTTTTGGACAAAGTAATGATTTAGTCGGGGATTACGCGCCAGTTCCTCTTCGTTAAGTCCATGACCTTCGACATGAGAAAATTGTATCTCATCTGGTAGATGAGAAACCCAACTGCTCATCATATCAAAAATGCGGGTGTTAGGTTTGAGCCGTTCCCGGTACAAATCGGTCAGTTGTTGGATAAAGCCTTCGTCTACGTGGGTGACGAAACGCGGGAAGGAGTAGAATAGGCTATCATCCGTATCGTCTAGTTTGATGCGTTGATTGGGTCGGAGGTTCATTCGATTTTGGATTTTGGATTTTGGATTTTGGTTAGCTTTGTAGGTTGGGTTGAGGCACGAAACCCAACGCATTTGTTGGGTTTCGCTCTAGCTCAACCCAACCTACAAAGTAATAAATTTTATTGCCGTAGGTTGGGTTGAACAGAGTGAAACCCAACTTTAGCTTTAAGTTCGGGTTGGGTTTCGTTCCAAGGGCTCTACTACAGATATCATAATTGATTAACCGGACATGATATGAGGCACGAAACTAGGACAAATGAGTTGGGTTTCGCTCTAGCTCAACCCAACCTACAAAGAAATGGCGAAGGTATTGTCCAAGAAACCGGGTTTCTCTATCTCACCCAGAAACCGGGTTTCTAAGCCATTTGGCAGCTAATAGTATTCCCAATAACATGAGTCCACCGAAGAAGTAATGGGAAATGAGGAATTTCGATACAAAAAATTGAAATATGGGATTGCTTGGTCGATCCAGTATCACCGGAAGCGATACTAATATAGTAGATAGCACGACTAAGTTAAACCAAATTTTCCCTTGAGGAACTGCTAGTCGATCGCAAATGTACAAGGATAATGGTAGCACTAAATATAAATAATAGTGTGTCCAAGAAATCGGAGCGATTAGCAATGCGAGACTAAGGACGATCGAAAATTCTAAATATTCGCTTTCTATGGTTTGCGGTGGTTTAGAACGCCAACAAACCCAGATAGTACCACCCACTAATAGTGAGATTAATAAGTATCGCAGGACTTTAAATTGCCAACTGATTTCTAGAGGTTGCCAACTTTTTAAATCGACATCATTCAACAAACGAACTAAGAAACCATCGACTGACTGAACGTTAAATGCACCGATCGGTTTACCGGCAAAACTGAGAATACATTTTTCAAACCAAGTTATGTGTAAATCTACGCCAAACAATAGTATGGATGTGGCCACAATCGCTAGTAGTGCGGCGCTAAATCCCACTACGACTCGCCAGCGTCCCCGCATGGCAAAATAAACGCCAAGTAGGAAAAGAGGAATTTTGATTAAGGCTGCGATCGCTAATAAAATCCCCAGCCAAATTTCTCGCCGATCCCGCATACAAAATAAAGCGGCAATCAGCATTAAAAACACAAAATGTGTCGAATTTCCTTGCTTTAAACTGTAATACAAAGGGCCATTAACTATAATCAATCCTGCTATTGCTAATTGCTGCCATCCCGAAGCTTTGGTTAGTTTTAACAACAGATATCCCGACAGGAAAATGGAGATCAATCCTAAAATGGTAATTAAAATTTGAGCGGCCAGTTTCGGCAAAAAAGAAATAGGTGTAAATAAAATAGCGAAAATCGGAATATTTACAAATCCTAAGCCTTTACCCCACTCATATAACCTTGATGGGTCTTCGATAATCAGTCTGCCAGCAGGATAGTAGGATTTATTAAAGTCGCCGCAGAAATTAGACAAAGAGACAATCCAAGAGAAAATCGCCATTGCTAAGGCAGGCAAACCGTAACTCAACCATAAACTAAAAGCTTGCCTTTTAGATTTAGTGACGATACTATTTAGACTAACTGTAGCTAAAATTAAAACTCCATAGATAAGGTAAATTACCATAGAAAACGATTACAGCTTAAGTTTGAGTGCCGCCAACCTTTAAAATCATACCCCCGTTGTGCAATTCTGTCATGCTAATCAAACGTCTGCACGAGTTTTTCACCGCGCCTATTTCCACAAACTCTAGACCGAGAGTTATTTTCTGGTTTGTTTTGAGCTTGACTTTTGCCACAATTTACGCTTCTCAAGTTCTCCAGAAAGCCTTTAGCAGTGAATATGTGGCACAGGATGATGCGCGGCAGTTTGTGTTTTGGATGCAGCGGTTCGTCGATCGCGAATTGCTGCGTAACGATTTAATGGCTGAGTATTATCAATCTATTACACCACCGGGATTTGCGAGTTTTTACTGGTTGATGGCCGTCATGGGTGTTGCGCCACTCCTGCTGAGTAAAATTTTACCAATGATACTGGGATTGGTGACGACAGTCTACGTTTTTGGCGTCTCGATGGAGATATTGCCGGTGCCAGCTGCGGGATTTCTCAGCGCATTGCTGTTGAATCACAGTATCTGGATGAGGAATGATGTATCTTCTGCGACTCCTAAAGCTTTCGCTTATCCGTTGTTTGCCGCGTTTTTATATTATTTGTTGCGCGGTTCGTGGATACCTACGTTGGTAGCGATCGCATTACAGGGGTTATTTTTCGCGCCGATGGCGTTCATTTCTGGCGGTGTCTTGCTGCTGAGGCTGGTGAATTGGTCAAACGGACGGCTGACATTATCGCGCGATCGCAAAGATTATCTTTTCAGCGTCACAGGATTAGGAGTAGCCTTTTTATCCCTGCTACCTTATGCGCTGACATCTTCTAAATTTGGCCCGCTGATTACAATTAGTCAAGCCAAGTTGATACCAGATTTTATGGCAGGTGCCAGAGTAAGCTTTTTTTACGATAACAATCCTTTGCGATATTGGTTTGCAGGGCCAGAAACGGGCATTTTTCCTTATGTTGGCCCCGCACAAATTTTTATTGGCGTATTATTACCAGTTTTACTGGTATTTCCGTCTCGCTTCCCTTTGACGAGTCAGGTGACAAGCAAGATTAAAGTTTTAGGTGAAATTGCGATCGCATCCTTCGGGATGTTTTTTGCCGCACATCTGCTGATGTTTAAGCTTTATGGCCCTAGCCGGTATACACAGCATAGCTTGCGAATTGTATTTGCGATCGCTTCTGCAATCCTATTAATTTCCCTAATGGATGCCGCCTTCCGATTTTATCCTCCCCCCGTTGCGGGGGGATTGAGGGGGGTAAGTCTTTTGCCTTTAATCTTTAGCTTTTTGATTTTTTTAGCAGTAGTGTTTTATCCCAACTCCTTGAGATTTTTTCCAAGACCGGGATACGTAGTTGGTGAAGTTCCTGAACTTTACAAATTCTTGCAACAGCAACCAAAAGATAGTTTAGTAGCCTCCTTATCATTAGAAGCCAATAACCTACCAACCTTTGCTCAACGGCCAATTTTAGTTGCCAGGGAGTATTCCTTGCCTTTCCATACAAAGTACTATGCTCAAATTCGCCAGAGAGTAATGGATTTGATTAACGCTCAATACAATCCCGATATCAACCAAGTGCGACAATTTATTCAAAAGTATGGCGTGGATTTTTGGCTATTGGATAGTTCAGCGTTTACACCTGAATATTTCAATCAAATGGATGCCGCTAACAGGCGTTGGATCGAACTATATCAGCCAGCAGCAAAAGAAGCCATATCAAGTTTAGAACAAGGAACTATTCCCGCACTATCAAAATTTGTCGATCGCTGTTCTGTTTTCGAGGGTGGTGACTTAATAATGCTAAAAGCCGAATGTATTCAGAAACCAGGTTTCTCCAACAATACCTTTGCTAAACCGAAAAATGGACACGCTTTGTAGGTTGGGTTGAGGCACGAAACTAGGGCAAATGCGTTGGGTTTCGCTCGCGCTCAACCCAACCTACAAAGAAATGGCTAAACTCTCCAAGAAACCGGGTTTCTAAACAAACACAAAACCAACTTATTTTTCATGCTAATCAAACGCTTGCATCAACTTTTAACCGCTCCGCTTGCCAAACCATCCAAAAATAAAGTGCTTTTTTGGTTGGGTTTGAGCCTGATTTTTGCCACAATTTACGGCATTCTAGGACTTCAAAAAGGTTTAGGTAGTGAGTACGTCGTCCAGGATGATGCGCGGCAATATGTATTTTTGATGCAGAGGTTTGCCGATCCACAGTTGCTGCCTAACGATTTAATTGCTGATTATTACCAATCAGTTACACCTCCTGGATATAGCGCTATTTATCAGATCATGACAGGAGTTGGTATTCCTCCCTTGCTGTTAAGTAAAATTCTGCCAATGGTATTGGGATTGATAACAACAGTTTACGTTTTTGGGATCTGTATGCAGATCTTACCTTTACCAATTAGTGGGTTTATTTCTACGCTGTTGCTAAATCAAAGTCTCTGGATGAAAGATGACTTGGTTTCGGCTACACCAAGAGCGTTTTTATATCCGCTTTTTACAGCATTTTTGTACTATTTGTTACGGCGTTCTTGGCTACCTTGTCTGGTGACTGTTGCACTACAAGGTTTATTTTATCCTTTATTGTTGCCGATTTCCCTAGTTGTATTGTTCCTGCGGTTGTGGAATTGGGAAAAGGGATTACCTGGTTTATCAGGAAATAGGAAATATTATGCGTTCTGCGTTATAGCACTGGGAGTTGCTTTGCTATCAGTGTTACCATCAATGATAGCATCAGCTAAATATGGCCCAACTATTACAGGAAGTGTAGCTAGGACTTTACCGGAGTTTTTACCGGGAGGAAGAGCTAAGTTTTTTCACAGCAATTCTTTGGTTTTTTGGCTAAATGGCAAAGACAGCGGTTTGCTACCGTGGCTAAAGCCGCAATCAATTTTGTTGGGGTTTTCATTGCCATTTTTATTACGATATCCGTCGCGCTTTCCTTTAATTAAACAGGTTAAAAGTAGCTTCAAAATTTTGGGCGAGATTGTCTTGGCATCTTTGGTAATGTTTTTCGCTGCTCATGCGCTGCTGTTTAAACTTTATTGTCCCAGTCGTTATACTGAACATACCCTGCGAATTGTTTTGGCTCTAGCAGGTGGACTAGCACTCACCCTGTTACTGGATGCAGTTCTGCATTCCTTGACAGATGCCAAAGAGAATGGTAAGGAAAGGGGATATAATTGGAAGCTGTGGGTGACTGGTGCGATCGCAGCAGCACTGATCTTACACCCCAACTTTTTGAAGAACTTTCCTAGAACTGCTTACAAAATAGGTCGATCGCCAGAACTATACCAATTTTTTCAAAAGCAACCAAAAGATATTACGATCGCATCTTTAGAAGGCGAAGCGAATCTTCTCCCAACCTTTAGCAAACGTTCCATCCTAGTAAGTTCCGAATATTCTCTGCCTTACCATACAAAATACTACGCTCAGATACGCCAGCGTGCGATCGATCTAATTAATGCTCAGTACACTCTAGATCCAGAAGAACTGAAAAACTTTATTCAAAAATATGGAGTTGATTTTTGGATGATAGAAGAATTAGCTTTTACACCGCAGCATATAGCCAAAAATCCCTGGCTGATGCAGTATCAACCAGCAGCAAAAGAGGCAATAACTAGACTAGAGGTGGGAATGTATCCTGCTTTGGCAGAAGTCGTGCGACAATGTACCGTTTTGAATACAAACAGTTTAGTTGTCATGCCAGCAGAATGTATTATCAAGTCTTTACCGAAAAACTGAAAAAGAGGGGCTTCTCCAAGAAACCCGATTTATAGAGATATAGCAAATCGCCGTAATTATAAAAACCTGCGATTTAGGTAGCTTGAGAAGCTATTCGCTGCAAAAGTTCGTCAACTTGTTTAGCTTTCTGAAATTCCTTTTGCTTCATAAATAATTCCTTTGCCTTTTTAAGGCTTTCTACTGCCTCCGCTTCCTGTCCTTGCTGCAACAAACCTAAACCCAAATTAGTCAAAGCGTCTGCATATTCCGCATTAATTTGAATAGCTGACCGCCACTCGTTAATTGCATCTGGTAGCTGACCTTGCCTAGCCAAAGCCACACCCAAAGAGTTACGAGCTAGTGCGTGTTTGGGACTAATTTGAATTGCTTGGCGGTATTCGGTAATGGCTTCATCTGTTCTGCCTAGACGGTCAAGAGTTACTCCTAATTTATAGTGAGGTGTTGCCTCAGTGGGGTGCGATCGAGTCAATTGTCGAAATATAGACTCCGCACTTGGCAAATTCCCTTGGCTAAAAAGCTGAGTGCCGTAGATTACAATTTGTTCGTAGCCAGACACGACAGCAGTACAATTTTTCTTGTTATTGGTAGCATTCAAGGCGCATCGTTGCAACTCATTTCCTTTAATTTCGTAATCTCCTGGTTGGGCGGCGGGAAGCGGTTGAACATTCCTTGGCCGCGCATTTGGCCGCACGTTTAGCGAAGGTTGAGCATCATCTATCTGCGCCAAAGTAGGTTGAGGCAATAGACAAATAGACACTCCCGACCCAGCTAAAACGCCTAAAACTATTCCAGCCAGAGATTTAGTCAATGCCTTGTTCGCGCTGCTGTCTGTCTTCATAAGCCGAGCTTGACCTTTCAAAAATAGGGAATGGTTACAGTGTAATTTAACCGATCGCGTCTTCATCCGATTGATTCATCTAAATTAGGGTTCTTTTAAGTCAATTATGCTGTAGGGACACGGCATCATCACATAATGTCGGCGTGCCAAAATTTTAATTATGCCGTGTCCCTAAAAAAATGTTTACCATGAACATCAGCATAATAATTCCAAAAGACCCCAATAGGGGAGTCAAGCATACGAGGAAACCATGCAAACTGCAACCGTCGAGCTAGAGGCTAACCAGCTACCACCGCTGATTCCCCGCGAAATTCTCTTCGGGAATCCCGAACGAACCAGTCCCAGGCTTTCGCCGGATGGTAAGTACTTAGCATATATTGCGCCCGACGAGAAGAATGTCTTGCAGGTGTGGCTGCGAACGGTGGGAATGGAGGACGATCGCACGATCACTGCCGACAAAAAGCGCGGTATCCGGATTTTCTTCTGGACTTATAATGCCGACCAGCTGATTTATATGCAAGACTCGGACGGCGACGAGAACTTTCACCTGTTCTCGGTCAATATTCACTCCAATATTGTCCGCGACTTAACGCCATTCCAAGGTGTGAAAGCACAGCCGATGGGACTTGACCCCAAATTCCCAGATGAAATGATTGTGGGGATGAACCTCAACAACCCCCAAAAGTTTGACGTTTACCGCGTCAACCTGAAAAATGGTGCCGTTGAGTTCGATACCGACAACCCAGGTAACATCGTCAGTTGGACAGCTGACGCCGAGTTCCAGGTGCGTGCAGCTATAGCTAGCACGCCTGATGGTGGTTCCGACTTTTTATTCCGGGAAACGACTGACAAAGAGTGGGAAACCCTGCGCCACTGGGGGCCAGATGAGGAAGGCGGGCCAGTCAGCTTCTCGGCTGATGGCAAAACCCTTTATATTGAGGGCAATCACGATGCTAATGCCCAGCGTCTTTTGGCCCTAGACCTCTCGACTCGTGAAGAAAGCGTTATCGCCGAAGATCCCCAATACGATGTTGGTGGCGTAATGATTCAGCCAATAACGCGAGTCATCCAGGCGGTTTCTTTCTACAAAGATAAGCAAGAGTGGAACGTTTTAGATGAAAGTATCGCTGAGGATTTTGAGGCGATCGCAAAAGTCCGTCCTGGAGAATTCGCCATTTCCAGTCGCGACTTAGCAGACAAAAACTGGCTGGTGGCTTATCTTACCGACAATGGCCCGGTTTACTACTACGCTTACAACCGCGATCGCAAAACCAGCACTTTCCTATTTAGCAATCAACCCAAGCTGGAAGGGTTACAGCTAGCGCCAATGCAGCCAGTTTCCTACGAGGCGCAGGACGGCTTGACTATCCACGGCTACTTGACAACCCCCCCTTTCATCCCCCCTGTGGACGGGGGGGACAGAGGGGGGGTTCCCACAGTCCTACTTGTTCACGGCGGCCCTTGGGCGCGGGATTACTGGGGTTATGATTCCGAGGCGCAATGGTTGGCTAATCGGGGTTATGCGGTGCTGCAAGTGAATTTTCGCGGTTCCACAGGCTACGGTAAAGCATTTTTGAATGCTGGCAATCGCGAATGGGCAGCCAAAATGCACGACGACTTGATTGACGCCGTTAATTGGTTGGTTGAAAAAGGCATTTCCGACCGGAATAAGATTGCGATTATGGGCGGTTCTTACGGCGGTTATGCAACTTTGGTGGGATTGACTTTCACGCCAGATGTGTTCGCCTGCGGTGTGGATATCGTCGGGCCGAGTAATTTGATTACTCTGTTGCAAACTATTCCGCCTTATTGGGAACCGCTGAAGGCGTCAATGTACCATCGCATCGGAAATATGGAGACGGAAGAGGAGTTTTTGAAGTCGCGATCGCCTTTATTTTTTATCGATCGCATCAATAAACCTTTGCTAATCGGTCAAGGTGCCAACGACCCACGGGTGAAGCAGTCAGAAAGCGATCAAATTGTCGAAGCAATGCAGAAAGCTGGATTGCCGGTGGAATACGCCCTTTACACTGATGAAGGACACGGCTTTGCCCGACCGGAAAATCGATTGCACTTCTATGCCGTAGCAGAGGAGTTTCTCTCTAAATACTTAGGTGGTCGGTTTGAACCGATGACAGATATTCAGGGTCATTCTGCCGTGATTAAATAAGTTGGTAGGGTGGGCATTGCCCACCTTACTCACTCAATTTTCTCCCTTAAACCGACCTAATAACTCCTCACGGTCAGATTGCATAATCAATTGGGTAACTTCCTTGGTTGACAATTGGATCAATGCTTCCACAATTGGCGATAACTTTTCATCAACTACCCCAAATTTAACCTCCAGCATACTCTCAATCATCAGACGCTTCTCTTGTTGAATTCCTTGTTGAATTCCTTGTTGAATTCCTTGTTGAATTCCTTGTTCCTCTCCTTTTTTGAGAGCTTCTTGTTCCCATTGAATGTACAAAGGCGATAACTTCATAATTAAACTCCTTTCCTCTTGGTCTAAATCTTCTGTTGTTTGCAAATTAGCTTGGAAATTGGTCAGTAACTTGAGAACATTTGACTGTAACGGATGGGAGGGAGAGTTTCTTCTTAGTTCATCAATATACCTCTGTATTGGTTGTGGGGTCAAACCAAACGTCTATTTCCCTCACTTCGGCTGCTACCCTTCGAGGCGCTTTCACTTCCCCAAAAGGTGCTAAGAGTTCTTCTAAATAATCTTTGGCAAATTGGTCGTGAATAAATCGTGTCATTCGATTTTAGATTTGGGATTGAACCCACGGATGTTAGGGAGGGATTGAAATCTATAAAGGCTGTTATTGATATTTTATCTTGATTTTAAAAGAGCGGGAGATAAAAAAGAGGTTTGGTAATGGGAAAGCGATCGCTGTTGAAATTTCCAATAATCTTGGATAAGATTAATAAAATATGATAGGTCGAAAAGTTAAACTTGTGACATACTCGTTACAAAACACTAACATTGAGATGAGAATATTCCCCATTCGCCTACAGGAACAAGGACAGATTACCGTTCCGCAGGTTATACAGGATAAACTTATTGACCGGAAGCGAGATTTCGCAACAACCGCCGCATAATTTTGGCCGATCGCGTTTTCGGTAAAGCATCGGTAAAGCGAATTTCTCCGGGACGTGCGAGGAGGTTATCCAATACGAGCCCAAACTTAGGCTAAAATTGATTAATATCTACAAGGGTAGCTGATATGTCTCAAGGCATTACTTCAGAGCCGATTTTGCAAGACATTGCAGAGGATATCCAGTTTCCCCCTGGCGACCTATGGAGTGAGGAACCGCCTTTGGAAAGTGACCTGCATCGCGAACAAATCGAACTGCTGATCCGTTTGCTGAAATGGTGGTGGCGAGAACGTCAAGACTTCTACGTTACTGGCAACCTGACGGTTTATTACAGTCCTAATCAGCGTAAGTCAGAATATTTTCGTGGCCCGGATTTTTTTGTAGTTTTGGGAACTGAAAAAAAAGACCGCAAGAGTTGGGTTGTGTGGCAAGAGGATGGTAAATATCCCCATGTAATTGTAGAGCTTTTATCTGACTCAACGGCATCTGTTGACAAAGGTCTGAAAAAACAAATTTACCAGGATATATTTCGTACCCTGGATTATTTTTGGTTTGACCCAGCAGATCTGGAATTCAAGGGTTTTCATTTGGTAGAAGGTCAATATCAGGAAATTGTACCAAATGACAGGGGGTGGCTGTGGAGTCAACAGCTAGAGTTGTATTTGGGAATTTACCAGAAGAAACTGCGGTTTTTCACAGATGCGGGTGATTTGGTGTTGTTTCCAGAGGAAGAAATGCAACAACAAGCCGAACAGGAACGCCAACGTGCCGAACAGGAACGCCAACGTGCCGATCGAGCAGAACAAGAGTTGGAAATGTTGCGATCGCAATTACGCGCCCAAGGTATTGAACCGGAAAGTTTATAAAACCACAGATAAACGCAAATAATTATCTGCGTTCATCTGCGGTTAATTTTCCTTAAGTTCCTTCCCGCAGCTTATCCAGAACTCCCCGATCTTCTAAAGTAGAAGTATCGCCAGAAATTTCTTGACCGGAAGCCAGATTTCGCAACAATCTCCGCATAATTTTGCCCGATCGCGTTTTCGGTAAAGCATCGGTAAAGCGAATTTCTCCAGGACGTGCGATCGCACCAATTTCACTGACAACGTGCTGCTTCAGTTCTTTGTTCAGTTCGTCACTTGCTTCATACGTGCCTTCCAAAGTAACAAAAGCAACAATATCTTCCCCTTTCAGTTCATCCGGCTTACCCACAACAGCCGCCTCAGCTACCGCAGGATGAGACACCAAAGCTGATTCGACTTCCATCGTACCGAGTCGGTGTCCCGCAACATTAATTACATCATCAACCCGACCCATCACCCAAAAATAGCCATCTTCATCGCGTCTGGCACCATCGCCAGCAAAGTAGAAATATTGCCCATCTTTGGGGTGAATGTGTTCCCAATAAGTGCGGCGGAAGCGATCGGGATCGCCGTACAATGTCCGCATCATCCCCGGCCAAGGATATTTTACAGTTAGATAGCCGCCTTCGTTATCGCCAACAGAATTGCCATCCAAATCGACAACATCGGCGATAATTCCGGGGAAGGGACGGGTCGCAGAACCTGGTTTAGTTGCGATCGCACCAGGTAGCGGCGTAATCATAATCCCGCCAGTTTCCGTTTGCCACCAGGTATCCACGATCGGACAGCGTTCCCCACCAATCACCCGGTGATACCACATCCAAGCTTCCGGGTTAATCGGTTCGCCTACGGTTCCCAGCAAGCGCAGAGAAGACAAATTTCTGGCGTTAGGCAACTGTTCGCCCGCTTTGACGAATGCGCGAATCGCGGTAGGTGCGGTATAAAAAACAGTGACGCCGTGCTTTTCTATGACATCCCAAAAACAACCGGGATTGGACGCACGCGGCGCACCTTCATAGATCAGCGTCGTTGCACCGTTGGACAAGGGGCCATAAAGTACGTAGCTGTGTCCCGTAATCCAACCTATGTCAGCAGTACACCAATATACATCGGTATCTTGAAGGTCGAAAATCCACTTGGTGGTGATGTGGGTGTATAGATTGTAACCACCTGTCGTGTGGACGACGCCTTTCGGTTTGCCAGTACTGCCGCTAGTGTAGAGGATGAACAGCAAGTCTTCACTATCCATCGGTTCTGCGGGACAATCGGCGGAAACGCCTTTTTGCAAGTCGTGCCACCAGCGATCGCGCCCAGGTTCCATGTGTATTTCTTGACCAGTACGCTTGACAACGATGACATTCTCTACAGTTGTGGGGCGGGCATCTTGCCCGCCATCATCGGCAGGCGGGACGCCCGCCCCACAAGAGATCGCAGCCAAAGCTTTATCTACTTGAGCTTTGAGAGGAACGATCGCATCTTTGCGCCAACCCCCATCAGCGGTGACTACCACTTTAGCTTGTCCGTCGATGAGACGATCGCGCAACGCCTCGGCGCTGAAACCCCCAAACACAACCTTGTGAGGTGCGCCAATTCTGGCACAGGCTAACATTGCGATCGCAGCTTCCGGTATCATCGGCATATAGATACCGACGCGATCGCCTTTTTGTACACCTAGCTGTTTTAGCACATTGGCAAACTGGCAAACTTCCCGATGCAACTGTGCGTAAGTGAGAGTGCGGGTGTCTCCCGGTTCCCCTTCCCAAATCAAAGCTGCCTTATTCTTGCGCCAAGTGGTTAAGTGTCTATCCAGACAGTTGTAAGAAATATTGATTTTACCGTTAACGAACCACTTAGCAAATGGTGGTTGCCAATCTAACACCGTATCCCACTTCTGGAACCACTCTAACTCTTGTTCTGCCAATTCGGCCCAAAACTTCTGCGGATCGGCTTTGGCGCGGTCATAAAGTTGCTGATACTCCTCTAAGCTTTTGATATGCG
Organism: Oscillatoriales cyanobacterium PMM_0008; assembly: GCA_949128025.1. Classification (GTDB taxonomy): domain Bacteria; phylum Cyanobacteriota; class Cyanobacteriia; order Cyanobacteriales; family Aerosakkonemataceae; genus Argonema. Next base: position 17,799 of record CASBRD010000295.1, read on the forward strand.
CTGTTTGGGAAAATTCAGCGGGCGGATGGAATAGGCGTTTTTCTTGGAGAATTGATTCTATCGTTGATTCAGACATTATTGTGAGTGCAGTTTGTTTTACTTCAGCAAATCAATATCTTGACGCAAAATTGACCAAAAGAGTTTTTAGTTTCGTTAAGATTAATAGCGCTCCGACGGCTGCCTGTATGGGATAATGATAGCAGACGACAGTTAACATCGGAAAATTTATGACACTAAATAAAGAAGCAAGACAATTATCTCTAAACGACCTTCATCGTCTTTTGAAACTGGAAGAGCAAACAGGTGGTACAAGTTCTTAAAGCTATTTGCCAATAACAGAATCTTCAGTTGCGATCGGCATAAGCGAACCCCTCCCCAATTTCCCCAAAACCGGTATCGCTTTCCCAACTTCCCCTACAAATTCCCAGTCCACTTGTAGGGGCGGGTTTAGCAAACATCCTTTGTTTCCTACAGATCGCCTGACAACAAAACCCGCCCCTACTTTCGCTATTAGCCTGGGATTTGAATCCCAGGCGGGCTATGAGACTGACGAAAAATTTTAAATGCACAACTGGCGGTTTTCAGTTGGATGAAGTACACCTCAGAAAAATACCTCAGAAACCCGGTTTATTAAACAATACCTTCGCCATTTCTTTGTAGGTTGGGCCCTTGCGCGAGCGAAACCCAACAAATGCGTTGGGTTTCGTGCCTCAACCCAACCTACAAAGCTACTCAGAAACCCGGTTTCTTACTCTCCAGATAACTTCTCAAAGGCTATCTGAGCATTAGCACTTTTTCAAATCCAGCTATTTTAGCAATTGGTAAAATCTACTCTTGAGTTTTGCCATCCGGCATAATAGCGCCAGTCAACTTTGCATTTTGTAAATTCGCGCCAGTCAGTTTGGCATCTTTTAAGTTAGCTTTTTCTAGGTTTGCTTCTCTCAAGTTTGCCCCACGAAAATCTGTTGAAGTTAAATCTGCCCCACTCAAGTTAGCTGCATATAGACTAGCCCCAGAAAGATTAAGACCACTCAAATTTTGTCCGCTTAAATTTGATTGCTGAAAGTTAACCCCAATAACACTTACTCCAGTTAAGTTAGCGCCACTTAGGTTTGCTGAACTTAAGTTTGCTTGGGTTAGTTTCGCTTTACTCAAATCTGCCCCAGTTAAGTTAGCGTTGCTTAGGTGAGCATTGCTTAAATTGGCGCTATTTAAGTTTGCTGTTGTTAAGTTTGCTTCAGTTAAGTTTGCTGTTGTTAGGTGTGCGCCATTTAAGTTTGCTTCAGTTAAGTTAGCGTTGCTTAGGTGAGCATTGCTTAAATTTGCGCTATTTAAAGTTGCTGCTGTTAGATTAGCGCCGTATAAAGTTGCCTCCGTTAGGTTTGCTCCACTTAAATTGGCTGTAATTAGATAAGCATAATCTAACTTAGCGCCGCTTAAGGTTGCTCCACATAAGTTAGCCCCAGTTAAGTTAGCATAATACAACTGTGTCTCCCTCAAGATTGCTTCACTTAGATTCGCATCAAATAAATTTGCACTTTGCAAATTTGCTTTGCTAAGATTAGCACCACTAAAGTTAACTTCAATCAAATAAGCATTAGTTAGGTCTGTGCTACTTAAATTTGATCCTTGCAAGTTTGCCCCATTTAAGTTAACCTGCTTCAAAGATTTCCCACTCAAATCAACTCCAGCCAAATTAATCCCAGTAAAATCTCTTTCTCCCTCCTCATATTGCTTCAAAAATTCCTCAGCACTAACAACAGGTTCCTGATTTTCCTCAGTAGAATCACCAATATTGTCATCTTGAACAGGTGCGATATCATCGGTATTTACAGAACTAACAACAGCCTGTTGACTTGTAGGCTGAATATCCACAGCCTCAGTACGAGTCGAAGGTGTCACAGATAAGTTAGCCTGTGGAGGCGGTGACTGCTTTAGATGTTCTTCCCGCAGTTTACGGTCAATTTTTTCCAGTTCCCAATTTATTTTTTCCAGTTCATCATTAGTATCAACCGCCTCGTTAGTTACCGATGGCTTAGAAGATTGAGTAATATGGGAGTCGCCGCTTGCACCAACACCCCCATCCCGTTGCTGTTGCAACTCCAAAATCTTCCGCCGCAAACCTTCCAACTGCTGCAATTCAGGGCGATTATTAAACTGTTCTGTCAAATCATCTAACTGGCGTTTCAGTTTTTGAACATATTGCTTGACAACCTTTTGTTGTTCTTCCAGTTGTTCAATTCGGGAAACCAAAGACGCCACATCAAATTCTTGGTCAGCCATTTTAGTAAATATCTAGGTATTTACAGATATTGTACCCAATTTTGCCACCTATCTCAATCAGTAGAGAGATGCGTAGGGTGCGTCAGACCAGAAAAACTTGTTGAAACCAATAATAATAAAGGTCTGACGCACCCTACAAGTTGATTTAATTGTGATACTTAGGTAAGTTATAATATAGTTGATGGGAAATGCAATTACATTTGTCTACTTCTACTCTTTACCACCAACTTTCTGTTTCGCTGCTTGTCTATCTTTTAGCCGACTTTCCCACTTTTGGGAAAAAGCTTCTGCCAACTCAGCAAATTTTTTAGCTTTTTCTTCAGCGCTTCTTGCCATTTCAAGAAGTTCAAGTAGTTCTTTTTCATCTGGTAACTCTTTCATCGCCATCCCCCTAAACGAGTAATTCTTGAGTGAACTTAATCAGCATACCGCGATCGGCAGCAGCTTAGCTATCCATCGGTCATCGTTTTGCACCTTCACGAATACCCGGATTTCACCACAAAATGATGTTGTTGAAAAGTGCGATCGCGCTTTTGATGGGAAATGCGATCGCGCATCACCCACAAAAACTAGAAATAAAACCATATCAGCCTCGTCATTCCCGATGAAAAGATCTTGCCCCTACCCGCGCACCCGCCTGCGAATCAATTCGCAGGCGGGTGCGCGGGTAGGGGCGGGTTTAGCAGACATTCTTTGTTTCCTACAGATCGTCTCACAACAAAACCCGCCCCTACAAGTGGACTAAATTTTTCTACAGGCTTAAAAATTCTCTTCAGTTGTCTTTAGACAACTTTCGCTATTAGCCTGGGGTTTGAACCCCAGGCGGGTAAAAAACGCAGGTGCAAGATTGGAAATAGATCGAGGTGAATTTGAAGCGATCGCTACTACATCCCAGAAACCCGGTTTCTTCAAGAAACCGGGTTTCTCTTTAGGTACGTTGTTGCGCTTCAGCGCTCTCATCGCAACAACGTATCCATAGTTGATTACTCGTCAGATTCTAGCACGACATCCTCATACAAAAGTTCGATCGCACACCGAAAATCAACGCTACTTAAATAAACTTCCTCTCCTTCCATATAAGTATAAAGTTCCCAAATCCCTCGATCGTTTAGTCGAAAACATTCAACACTTATCTGTTCTGCACCGATCAAAACGTATTCTCTGAGAGTAGAAATGCGGCGATATTGTTGGAATTTTTTACCGCGATCGAAACTTTCTGTACTAGGAGAAAGAACTTCGACAATTAGACAGGGATGATAAATTGCTTTGCGGGCGTTTTTGTCCCGTTCGTCGCAAGTTACTGTGACATCCGGATAGTGAAATGGGCCATTTTCAGATACACCCAGTTTGGCTTCAAATACAAAGGGACGACAAGAACCTCCTCGCAGATGACTTTTTAACTGATAAAAGAGGTTAGCGGCAATAGTAGCATGAGGAATAGTTCCCCCAGTCATGGCAAACACTTCGCCGTTGATATATTCGTATTTAATTGGTTGTTTTTCTTCCCAATCTAGATATTCTTGGGGAGTCATGTATTTTGGTTCAGGAGTAGCTACCATAGTAAACTTCCTCATGCAGTTGGACGAATTGACAGATGCGATTTTTCTATCCTAAATTATACAACTTTATTTACTATTATTTTCTTGCCTTAATTTTTTGTAATTATTTTTATTAATTATCACTATATTAGAGAAAATAAAGATTTTGAAGAGTGCGATCGCAACAAGATACTTTTTACCAGTATCAATCTAAAGAAAATTAGCCAGAGGTTAAAACCCCTGGCTAAAGCAATCGCCCTTTATTCTGGCTTCTTGTGCCAGTCACCATCCTCCCCTTTTTCGTAGTCGCGCTTCACCCCACTCCACGCAACTTTAAAAGCAGTTTCTTCCTCGTCGTACTCTTCACTAGCATTATTAAACGCTGCCAGGAAAATTTCTTGAGCGTGCTTGGGTAGGTAACCTTTTACCGAATCCGGTAATTGATCAATTTGTTGATAAGGCATAACTACACTTCCTTAGCTGAATCTAATCTAAAATTGCAATTTTCTAGACAAAAACTCATACCTCTTTTGACCTATTTACCTAAAAATATGCCGTAGCTAGTAAATTTTTCAGTACAACTGCTTATAGGCAGGTATATTAAAGTCAGCCTAAAAATTCAGGCTGTTTGACGATTATGCCGGGAGACTTATCGTATGTCATGGACGCCCTTACGCGATCGCATTAATCACCTGCCCCTCATCCTCGCAGGGCCAATATTGCGGCGAACAGAACCGGATGCTGTGACCGTTTGGGTAGCTTTGAAAGAACCGGGGGAAGTCACGCTCAAGGTTTACTCCACAGACAATGGTGAAAGCATCATCGATCGGCTTGTATTAATCGGTTCCCGCGTCACAGTGCAGCTGGGCAAATATCTCCATGTCGTCGCCGTGACAGCCAAGGCAAATCCCTCGAACTCAGGATTGCGACTGGAACCAGGGCAAATCTATGCTTACGACATGGATTTTGGCAACTGCAATCTTCTACAAGCCCTGCGTTCAGAAGGCTATTTTCCTGACGTCACAATTAGCTATTTCGAGCATCAACTGCCTACTTTTGCTATGCCGCCAGATGACTTAAATCATCTGCGAATTGTACATGGTTCTTGTCGCAAACCACACGGCGGCGGACAGGATGCGCTAACAATATTAGATGACCTAATTTTACAATATGCGAATCAGCCAAACTCTAGGCCACAGCAACTTTTTTTAACAGGCGATCAAATCTACGGTGACGATGTTGCAGACCCGCTACTTTGGATGCTGATAGATGCAAGCGACACGCTGCTGGGTTGGCAAGAAAAGCTGCCGATTAAGAGACATCCAACTCTGGGTTATCAATACATGAATCCCAGTGAGTTGAAGCCCGGTCAACGCAGCGACCTGGCTAGAGATTGCGGTGGTTTTACAGCAATGCTTGTCAATAAACCTGAGAAGGCTAAAAGTCACTTGTTTGGTTTAGGTGAATATTTCGCAATGTATTTGTTCGTGTGGTCGCCTATACTTTGGCCGAATCTGTTACCTGAAAACCCAGATGTTAAAAAAGATTCTCAGTCTGCGAAGTTGTGGTCTAAAGAAGCGTCAATTATTGAAGGATTCAGTCGAGATTTGTCTAAAATTAGGCGCTTGCTTGCTAATATCCCAACTTATATGATCTGCGACGATCATGATGTCAGCGATGACTGGTATCTGAATCGAGAATGGTGTAACCGCGTGATCGGCAAGCCGCTTGGCAAACGTACCTTGCAAAATGCGCTGCTGGCATATTCTGTGTTTCAAGCTTGGGGAAATACGCCGGAACAGTTCCAAGATAGACAGTCAGGAGAAAAGTTATTAGAGGATGCTAAAAAGTGGTCAATCTCAGCAGGAAATGATGATTTGGCCTGGTCAAATATTTCCAAATACTTGGGGATTCCTCAGTTAGATGATGAAACGAATTTACCTAATTTAGAAGAAGACGAAGATAGTCTTATTTTAAATCGCGATTATCCCGATGAAACGAAAGCTTTAGACTGGCACTATACTGTGAGAAGCTTTAAGCACGAAGTGATTGTGCTAGATACGCGAACTTGGCGGGGTTATCCACAACACAACACGACTGAACCACCAATGTTACTAAGTCACACAGCTTTTGAAAAACAACTTCAGCAACCGCTGAAAGAAACGAGTAATTCTCATATCGAAATAACGCTGGTTGTTGTGCCTACAAATTTGGTGAGTTTATCGATTATTGATATAGTTCAACGTTGGGATTTAGAACGAGGTAATGTTTTCGGTAGCGATGCAGGTGACTCGTGGAATTTTCACGAGGTTGCTTTTTCTATGCTGCTGGCGGAACTATTTAAACAGCGCGATCGCATAGTGGTACTTTCCGGCGATATCCACTACGGATGCGCTGTTCGCCTCAGCTATTGGTCTAATTACCATTTTGGCGAATCAGAAGCCGATCGCAATTCGCCTGCCTCAGCGCACGTACTGGCACAGCTAACTTCAAGCGCCTTCAAAAATGCCGAGTTGGCAACGCATTTTATCCACACAAAAGCTAAATCCCTTGCACTGGAAAAACCACAAGATTGGGCAGGATGGAACAATCCACCAGAACTAATTGAAATGCAAGTTATATATGATAGAGTGCGGATGCTGGATGTTGAAGTTTCACCTAAAAAGCCAACTGTACGGCAAATTAACTACGCCCGTGGTAACGATAAAATCGCTTGGGAAATCTTTGTTAAAGATACTAACTCTCTACCTGATTGGCAATATCGAATAGAATGGATGAAAAGACAAAAAGCAAAGGAAATTGTTTGGAAAAAAACACAGGACTATTCAGAAGATTATCATCATAGTACTTGGGAAAAAATTGTTTCGTTACTGTGGCGCAATCGGTGGGTTCAAGAAGGTGAGGAAGTTGTAGGTTATAGCAACATCGCCTTGGTTAGTTTCCAATGGCCTGAAAATAATGATGATGCTAAAGCAGTTATTCAGGATATCTATTGGCATCCAGGTTGGAAACCCAACAGCACCGTTTTCAGCAGGTATTTTGTGCCTCTGCGTCTGGATGAAACACCACCACAGCCCAGGGTGTTTTTGCCATAATAAATTTGGTACGTTGTTGCGCTTTAGCGCTCTTTAAGATCGCTGAAGCGCAACAATATAATTATGCGATCGCACTTACAGCGGTTCCCGCTGTTAAGAGGTACAGTATGCGAAGGGGAAGGGCGAAGCATTCCGGTAATTCATCTTTGCTGATTACCAATAAATCATCTACCGGAATGCTTCGCCCCTACT
>CASBRD010000296.1 GCA_949128025.1 Oscillatoriales cyanobacterium PMM_0008
CAATAATTGTCCACCTTAGTTGTTAACTGTTCATTATTCGTCCTAGTTTCTGACGATCGACACTTGAAAAATCCGACAATTCCGTTCTTGTGTGCCTAACCACCTTGGTTGGGCACACGGCGTTTTTGGGAATAAGTAAAGATTATTTTACAAAGGGGCTACCGACCGTTAAATTTGCTCGGAGTTGTCGCTAATCCAGGCTGCTAGATTATCTTGCTCCTCTGTTCCTGACGCTAAACCGAGCATCATCACCACTGCTTCTGCTTCTGGTGCTATCAAGTTATAGCCGTTCATCCGTAAAAAAACATCAACTACAGCAAGAGCAGTTCGCTTGTTTCCATCAATGAAACAGTGGTTTTTTGTCAAAGCGTAAGCGTATGCTGCTGCCAAATCAAACAAAGTTGCTGCCTCATTATAAGAAAATAAATGTCGAGGTCTAGCTAGACTAGCAGAAAGTAATCCTGGATCTCTTAATTCCTCTGCGCCTCCATGCTCAGCAATTAATTCTTTTTGAATCGCTTTTACTGCTGACTCTGGAACCCAGCGCGGTTCTTTCATTTAGCTAATTCACGCAAAGCGTTACGGTAATTTTTGCGGGTTTCCGCAAATGCTTGCATCGCGGCTTCAAAATCGGGATCGTATGCAGCGATCTGGAATCCATCTGCTGTTTCTGTTAGAAAAACGGTGTCTCCCTCTCCAACATTCAGCTTTTGCAATACTTCTTTAGGCAAGGTTGCTCCTAAAGAATTACCGATTCGTCGAATCTTTAAGGCGTGCATAGTATCATCTTATGGGGACTGGCAATTTCTAATGGAGTAAGTATTTCCCAGAGCAATATAGTTTAGTTATTACTATTGTTATAACTAAAACCATACAAAATGTCAATTTTTTGTTTGTTGTCGATAGACTAACTGACTTGTGGAACTAGGATGCGTCCGTTGTTCCCGGCGCTGTTGTATCGTTGGAGTACGTCTATTGCGATCGCACTTCCTCTCCCAGCTTCCACCAAAGCAACGCAAGCACCCCCAAAACCTGCACCAGTTAGTCTTGCGCCGAATACTCCCGGAGTTTCTTGCAACATCGCCACCAGCGTATCCAATGCTGGTACGGAAACTTCGTAATCATCGCGCAAGCTAGCGTGGGAAGCGTTCATCAATTCGCCAAAACGCTGTGCCGAAACTCCTTGCAAAGCTTCCAGTACTCGGTTATCCTCAGTGACAACGTGACGAGCGCGACGCCGCAGCGGTTCGGGTAATTCTTCCACTATATTCGGATCGGTGATATCTCGCAAAGCTTTAACTCTGAGTAAATGTGCAGCTTCTTCGCACTCGGCGCGGCGCTGGTTATATCCGCTACTCGCCAAAGTACGAGGTACACCGCTATCCATCACCAAAACTTCTGCACCTCTTGGGAAAGGGAGAATTTGGCGTTCGAGAGTGCGGGTATCCAAAAACAGGATATGTTCGGTATCGGCTAGACTTGACGCCATCTGATCCATGATGCCGCATTTCACACCAGCGTAGTGAATTTCGGCTTGTTGTGCGAGTTGTGCGATTTGGATATCATCGAGAGGGAGTTTGAGGAGCGATCGCACTCCCCTCAGCGTCGCCACTTCCAAAGCTGCACTGCTAGACAAACCAGAACCTATAGGAACGGAAGATTTAACGTATACATTCAGAGGCGGTATTTTGTGTCCTTCTTTTTCCAAAAGTTGCAGACAGCCAAATATATAACTGCCGAAACCAGATGGTGTACGATTGGTTTCTAAAATTGTCACCAATTCGTCTAAATCTTCAGAGTAGAAATGATGCTGTAAATCATTGCTTAAACCCAATTGGACTGTTGTGCTTTGGGGAATAGCAGTTGGTAATACGAAGCCATCATTATAGTCAGTGTGTTCGCCAAGTAAGTTAACTCGTCCTGTAGCACTGGCTTCGGTTTCTGGTATTTCAGCGAATATTTTTTGAAAGTTTGTCATGGTTTCATTATCCAACCTCCAAAGGTAAAGGACGCAATCTTCCTTCTACTTCAACATTAGGCCATTTCGGATCGAAAGTCATATTTTCCAACTCTCCATCTTTAAGAATCACAAAAGTATCTTCAATTTTGGCACCAGGTAAACTGGGATTCCACGCCACAGCCATATTTTCTGCCAAAGTATCGCTAGTAGAAGGAGTTGCCACAATTTCTCGCGCTAGATATCCGGTAGTTCCCCCCTGATGATGTTCGTGAATTGCATTGGGATATGCGTATTTTTGATAAGCTTGTTTGAACTCATCATAAATCGTATTTAGGCACGTTCCAGGTTGGCACAAATTTAGCGCTTCCGCTTCTATTTCGCGGAGATAACCGTGCAATTTTGCGTGTTCCGGTTTCATCGCACCAAATGAGACAAATCGGGTAAGATTTGCATACAAACCATATCCCCTAGCGCAAAACACCATCATCGCTTCCCCTCCGATCGGCTCCCTGCTGGGTGTAGCATGACGGTAAAGTGGCAAACGCCTCTCCCCAGCTACCAAAGTCAGCGCCGGATGCAACCCCCTCGCCCACAACGCCGCTGCACCATCACCCGCGAGATGATATTCTGTCCATGTAGGTTTGGCCTTTGACAGCACTTCTGTCATAGCTTCGCTAGCTAAACGCCCCACACGGCGATATCGCTCCAATTCGCTTGACATCATCACCCGTTTGTGCTTAAAAAGCGATAAAGGCAACGAACCTTCTTGGTTAGTAGTGCGATCGCTTAAAACCTTTCCCCCCTCCGTTACTTCCCGCACAAAAGATTCGCGGGCAGCAACATCTGCCCAAGGATGGATGTGCAGCTTGAAAATTGCCGGAAGTTCCTCATCTTTTAAACGCTGAGCTTCTATTTCATCTGTTAAAACCCAAGCATTTTC
>CASBRD010000297.1 GCA_949128025.1 Oscillatoriales cyanobacterium PMM_0008
GGGTATAGCAATGGTCAACAATCGATCGCACCTGAGCATCAATGCGAGCTGCTATTGCCTCCGAATACTCCGATCGGGCCGTAAAGTCGCGGCCCAAAAACACCTCATTGTTCTGACTTTCCAGAGCCATTGGCCCCAAATCCGACATCCCGAAGCGAGTCACCATCTGCCTAGCTCGCGAAGTCACCACCGCCAAGTCATTCCCCGCTCCAGTAGTGATTTCCGTCTCACCAAAAATCACTTCCTCAGCCGCTCGCCCGCCCAAAGTTGCCGTAATATCAGCTAGCAGCTGAGACTTTGACTCCAAACCCAACTCCTCACCGGGGCTAAACCAAGTTAGACCCAGGGCTCGTCCGCGAGGCAGAATAGTGACTTTCTCCAAAAGGTCATGCTGGGCAAGCAGAGTCCCCACGACCGCGTGACCGACTTCGTGATATGCAATCAAGCGTTTCTTACTGCTGTCTACCAGGGGCGTCCGTTCCATACCAGCAACAACCCGGTCAACGGCGTCGTTGATTTCCAGCATAGTAATAGCTTCTTTACGCCGACGAGCGGTGAGAATTGCCGCTTCGTTGAGCAAATTAGCCAAATCAGCACCAGTAAATCCCGGCGTGCGGCGGGCAACAGCTTCCAGAGAAACTTCCGGGGCGATTTTCTTGTTGCGGGCATGAACCTTCAAAATTTCCAAACGCCCTTTGAGATCGGGGGAATCGACAATCACTTGGCGATCGAATCTTCCCGGACGCAATAAAGCCGAGTCGAGAACATCGGGACGGTTAGTAGCAGCGATGATAATAATACCGTTGTTGCCTTCAAAGCCGTCCATTTCCGTCAGCAGCTGATTGAGAGTCTGTTCTCTTTCGTCATTACCGCCGCCGATGCCCGTACCCCGCTGACGCCCAACAGCGTCAATTTCATCGATAAATACCAGACAAGGAGCGTTTTCTTTCGCTTTTTTGAACAAGTCGCGCACGCGGGAAGCACCCACTCCCACGAACATCTCCACAAATTCGGAACCGGAAATGCTGAAGAAAGGAACGCCAGCTTCACCAGCAATGGCTTTGGCTAGCATAGTTTTGCCAGTTCCCGGAGCGCCAATCAGCAGCACTCCTTTGGGAATTCGAGCGCCAATAGCGCTGAAACGTTCGGGCTGTTTGAGGAAAGTGACGACTTCAGCGAGTTCTTCTTTAGCTTCTTCGATGCCAGCAACATCGTCGAATTTGATGCCGGTTTTGGCTTCCATCTGGAAGCGAGCGCGGGATTTGCCAAAGCTCATCGCTTGGTTGGAAGCATTGGCAGATCTCCGCAAAATCATTAGCAATCCTGAGATTAACAGCATTATCAAGAGTAGATTGACCACAAACCCCAAAGCAGCCGTGCGATCGGCAGATGCCTGTTCTGCAAAGTCAATTCGCTTCGATCGCAGTTTGGAAATTAGCTCCGGGTATTTGGCAAATAGATTCACCTGTACCAGCGACGTGCCTTGCTTTTTATCCTTTAAAGTAACTTTGGCAACGTTTTGGGTTGGGTCAATTTCAACTTTCGTGACTTCGCCAGTATCTATCTTCTTGAGCAACTCACTATAAGTCAGGGATGGTTGCTGCTGAGCAGAAGCCGGGAGTGGGGTACTTCCTAGCAAAACACTCTGCAAAATCAACCAACTAGCCGTCATGGCAAAAGTTCCTGCCAAACCTTTTTTGGGTGCTTGCCCGATCCATTTTTGGATTGAGGAATTTTTCATAATGCGATCGCCCTTTTCCTGCTGCTATTACCCGCCTTAGCGTTGGGGATGTGAAAAAATATGCCCCCAAATCCAGTGTAACGAAGGAGACGCACTCTCAGGGTATGGGGCATGGGGCATAAGACAACGGGAATCTCCCTTGCCTTCCCAGTCAACAATTTTTGTTCAAATTCCAAAAGAGTTTCAAGCGCCTTGTCAAACCCTTAACCCAGGGATTATCTTAAAATTAAACAATACTTTATTTATCCATATTGCATCTACCTTCAGAATTATTTAAGCTAATTTAAACCATAGAAATTAAATATGCTTAACATTCCCGGCGTTTCCGTTCAAGCCCAAATCTATGAAAGTGCCAACTCCCTAGTTTACCGGGCCATTCGGGAAGCCGATAACCAGCCGATTATCCTCAAACTGCTCAAAGAAAGCTACCCCACACCTCAAGAATTAGTGCGCTACCGCACCGAATACCGCATCACCCAAGAGCTAAAAGAGCCAGGAGTCGTGCAGGTTTATGACTTGCAAAAATACCAAAACAGCCTCGTGATGTTTGTAGAGGACTTTGGTGGCGAATCCTTGAAAATATGGATGCAGCAACGCCAGTTCACTTTAGAAGAATTTTTGCATATCGCCATAGCTGCAACCGACACATTAAGTCAAATTCACCGCGCCAACGTCATCCACAAAGATATTAACCCTTCTAATATTGTTTACAACCCGGAAACGGAACAATTAAAAATTATTGATTTTGGCATTTCCACTCAACTAAGCCGAGAAACACCGATACTGAAAAACCCCGGAGTTCTTGAAGGAACTCTCGCTTACATCTCGCCGGAACAAACTGGCAGGATGAATCGCACTCTCGATTACCGTACTGATTTTTACTCCCTCGGCGTTACTTTTTATGAATTACTCACAGGAAAACTGCCTTTTGAGACAGAAGATACTTTAGAGCTAGTTCACTGCCATATTGCTAGGCAGTCAGTTCCTCCCCACGAAATCGAGCCAGAAATTCCCGTAATTGTCTCCCAAATTATCAGTAAATTGATGGCGAAGAATGCCGAAAACCGCTATCAAACAGCCTGGGGAATCAAGCAGGATTTAGAAATGTGTCTGGTTCAATTACAAGCAACCGATAGCATAGAAGAATTTGCCTTGGGAACGCGGGATATTACAGACCGTTTCCTGATTCCCGAAAAGTTATACGGCAGAGAAACTGAAGTTTTTAATCTATTAGCTGCATTTGAACGAGTCAGTACAGGTAGCGCCGAAATGATGCTGGTAGCTGGCTTTTCGGGAATTGGTAAAACCGCCATAGTGAACGAAGTCCACAAGCCGATAGCCAGACAGCGTGGCTATTTTATTAAAGGCAAATACGACCAATTTCAACGCAATATTCCCTTCAGTGCATTTGTGCAAGCATTTCGGGAATTAATGGGGCAATTATTATCAGAAAGTGATGCTCAATTACAAACATGGAAAACCCTGATTCTCAAAGCAGTAGGCGAGAGTGAGCAAGTGCTGATTGAGGTAATTCCCGAATTAGAACGTATCATTGGCACTCAACCTCCAGCACTAGAATTGTCAGGGAGTGCCGCCCAAAATCGCTTCAATTTGCTGATGCAGAAATTTGTGCAAGTATTTACCCAAGCAGAACATCCCTTAGTGATATTTTTGGACGATTTGCAGTGGGCGGATTCAGCATCTTTGAAGTTATTACAAGTGTTGATGCAGGATACGGGACATCTGTTAGTATTGGGTGCTTATCGAGATAATGAAGTATCCCCTACTCATCCGTTTATGTTGACGATCGATGAGATTGTGAAGTCTGGGGCAGTGGTGAATACGATTACGCTGCAACCGTTGAGCCAAGGATATCTGAATCAGTTGGTGGCAGATACGCTGATTTGCGATTTATCCTTGGCTCAACCTTTAACAGAATTGGTTTATCAAAAAACCAAAGGTAATCCCTTTTTCTCTACTCAATTCCTCAAATCGTTGTATGAAAATGGTCAAATTAGCTTTGACTGGAATCTACGGCATTGGCAGTGCGATATTGATCAAGTTAAATTTGCCGATGCCTCGGATGTGGTGGAGTTTATGGCAGGGCAATTACAGAAGTTGCCCAGAGAAACTCAGGATGTTCTCAAGTTGGCGGCTTGCATTGGGGCGCAGTTTGATTTAGATACATTGGCAATAGTCAACGAAGAATTACCAGAACCAACGGCATCAGCATTGTGGAAAGCTTTGCAAGAAGGACTTATTTTACCTATTACAGAAGGCTATAATTTTATTCAAATAGATGCTCAATCGCCTACTAATTATGTTACTAACCCAATTTATAAGTTCCTGCACGATCGCGTCCAGCAAGCGGCTTATTCCCTAATACCCGAAAACCAAAAACAAGCCATTCATCTCAAAATTGGACAGTTACTGCTACAAAAATATTCGGACATAGAAAGAGAGGAAAAACTATTTGATATTGTGGGGCATTTAAATCAAGGAATTGAGTTAATCAATCAATTAAGCGAACGAGAAGCCTTAGCCCAACTCAACTTAGAAGCGGGAGGTAAGGCAAGAAGTTCTACCGCCTACGCTGCGGCAAATATCTATCTGCAAACAGGGATTGAGCTACTGAGGGCCAACTGCTGGCAAAGTCAGTATGAGTTGACCCTGAATCTTTATGTTGCGGCTACAGAAGTTGCTTATTTAAATAGTGACTTTGAGGTTATGGAACAGATGGCAGCACAGGTATTGCAGAATGCTCAGACGATTTTAGACAAAGTTAAAATTTACGAAATTTCAATTGCCGCCCAGACAGCCCAGGGCAAGATGTTGGAGGCGATCGCAGTCGGTAGAGAGGCCCTGCGACTATTGGGAATCGATTTCCCCACCGAACCTGACGGAGCCTTGATCGGCAAAGCGCTACAAACCCTGAACAGCCAGCTCCACGAGAAACAGATTGATGAACTGGCGGATCTGCCTTTGATGACAAATCCCCAGACTCAAGCAGCCATGCAACTGTTAAGAATGTTACCGGCACCGATTTTCATAGGAATGCCCGGTTTGCTGCCCCTGCTTAGCTCCACGATGGTTAGTTTATCGCTCTCCTTTGGGAATGCACCCGCATCAAGCGTGGGATATGGGATGCACGGCCTGGTGTTGTGTGCTTTTTTAGGAGAAATAGAAACTGGCTATGCTTTTGGTATATTGGCACTAAATTTGCTCGAACGGTTTAATGTGCCCGAATTCAAGTCCATCATTTTAGTTATGTTTGGTGGTTGGATTCAGCACCGTCAGGAAGCTATGAGGGCAGCGATACTGACTCTGAAAAGTGGCTATCTAGCTGGCATGGAAACTGGCGACTTTCTATACGCTGGCTACAGCATAATCAATTACTTTCACTGCAACTTTTTGGGTGGGGTAGAACTAGAGGCTTGGGAACCAGCACTAGCAGATTACAGTGCTACCTTGGCTCTGGTGAAGCACTATTCTGCTCAGGATTTTTTGGATATGGCACGGCAAACGGTGCAGAACTTGACTGAAGCCGTTAGTCAACCGGATTGCTTAATGGGAACTGCCTACGATGAAACAGTGATGCTTCCTAAGCACTATCAGAATAATGAATTGACGGCGATCGCTTTTGTCTACATTTACAAACTGCTGTTTGCCTACTTATGGGGCAACTACACCGCTGCTGTAGGCTACATTACCCAAGCCAAACAGTATTTAATGGCAGTATTGGGAATGGTGTTTGTTCCCATTTTCCATTTCTATGCCGCCCTGACGAATTTGGCACTTTTCCCTACACAGCCAGAAACCGAGCAAGCTGAAATTCTTGGCTTAGTGGAAACCCATCAAACGACTCTGCAACAGTGGGCCAAAAATGCTCCCATGAATCATCTGCATAAATGGTATTTGGTTGAGGCCGAAAAACATCGAGTTTTGGGTAATAAAGCCGAGGCGATTGAAATGTACGATCGCGCTATCTCCCTCGCCAAAGAAAATCAATTCCTCAACGAAGAAGCACTAGCTAATGAACTAGCAGCAAAATTTTACCTAGAATGGGGTAAAGAAAAAATTGCTCAAATATACATAATTGAGGCGTATTATCGTTATGTTCAATGGGGAGCCACTGCTAAGGTAACAGATTTAGAAACGCGATATCCCCAGTTACTGTCAGCAATTTTAGTAGGAAGAAAAAACACTAAAACTACCGTAACAGTGACTGCCACTGCTTCGGGTAGTAATCTAGATATCACCACGGTGATAAAAGCTTCTCAGGCAATTTCTGGAGAAATTATCCTAGATAAGCTACTGTCTAGCTTGATGAAAATTTTGATGGAAAATGCAGGGGCGCAACGAGGCTATCTGATTTTGTCCAGCCAAGGAACGCTGTTAATTGAAGCTGAAGGGACAATAAATTCTGAACTCGTCACCGTTTTGCAGTCAATCCCCGTTGAGAACTGTCAAGAAATTTCCTCCTCGATTGTAAATTATGTGGCTCGAACTCAAGAAAGTGTGGTATTAGATGATGCGGTTCGATCGGGACAATTTACCAACGACCCCTACCTCCAAAAGAATCAGACCAAATCAATTTTATGCGTTCCGCTGATTAACCAATCTCAAATCGTCAGTATTGTTTACCTAGAAAACAATCTGACTGCCGGAGCTTTTACACCAGAAAGAGTGGAACTATTAAAAGTGTTATCTGGACAGGCGGCGATCTCGATTCAAAATTCTAAGCTTTATACAGAAGTCCGCGAAAGTGAGAACAGACTCACTCAATTTTTAGAAGCAATTCCGGTAGGGATATCAGTGCTGGATGCTTCTGGCAAAATTTACTATATTAATCGCGCTGCTATTCAATTATTAGGTAAAGGAGTTATTCCTGAAGTCACCAGCGAGCAAATACCAGAGGTTTATCAAATCTATCAAGCTGGAACAAAGCAGGAATATCCCTCGGCCCAATTGCCTCTTGTGCGGGCGTTGAGGGGCGAAAGTGCAACCGCTGACGATCTGGAAATCCACCAAGGCGACAAGATTATTCCGATCGAGGCTTGGGGTACTCCCATCTATGATGAAAAAGACAATATTGCCTACGGCATAGCAGCTTTTCAAGATATAACAGAGCGCAAAAAAGCCGAAACAGAGCAGATCCGGTTCACCAATGAACTATTTCAACTCAACAAAGCTTACGAGCGCTTCGTCCCCAATCAGTTCCTCCATTTTTTAGACAAATCAAGCATTATTGATGTGAAATTGGGCGACCAAGTGCAGTTAGAAATGTCGGTGCTATTTTCTGATATTCGTGACTTCACCACGCTGTCGGAAACTATGACGCCGGAGGATAATTTTCAGTTTATTAATGCTTATTTATCTCGGATGGAATCTGCGATCATTGAAAATAATGGCTTTATTGATAAATATATTGGTGATGCGATTATGGCACTATTCAGCGGTAATGCTGATAATGCAGTAAACGCCAGTATTGCCATGCTGCATCAACTTCAAGTATACAATCAAGAGCGGGTTAATTCTGGTGATGCCCCGATTAAGATTGGCATTGGCATTAATACTGGGAATTTGATGTTAGGCACGGTGGGCGGGCAAAATCGCATGAATACGACGGTAATTAGTGATGCGGTGAATTTAGCTTCTCGTGTGGAAGGATTAACAAAAAATTATGGTGTTGCTTTACTGATTACACAGCAGACTTTTAATAAGTTAACTAATCCTAGCAACTATGCTATTCGCATGATCGCTGAAATTAGTGTTAAGGGAAAAGTAGACTTATCTACAATTTATGAAGTTTTTGATGCAGATATTCCTGAAACAAAGCGAGGGAAATTAGCAACAAAAGATTTATTTTCTCAAGGTTTGATATTATATCGACAACAGAAATTTATCGAAGCAACAGAATTATTTGCTCAATGTTTAAACCTCTGCCCTTCGGATCAAGTTGCCCAAATTTATTTGGACTGGTGTGAAAAAAAAACTATCACTTTAAACATCGAGCTATTAGAGAGAACTTTAGCATTAGTTAAACTTCAATCTGAGGAATTTGTAAGTGACTTTTATGAAATACTGTTTAATGATTCTGATCAGATTAAAGCTCTTTTCATAAATACAAAAATGGAACAGCAAAAAGAAAAGCTTTGGCAAAGCTTAGAAATAATTATTGAAAATTTACGAAAACCTAAGTTAATTAATGTTTTTGCTAAAGGATTAGGTGCAACTCATGCCAAATATGGCGTTTTAGTAGAACATTATCCTATTGTTGCCAATGCACTCATTCAAGCCCTGAAGGCGCAGATGGGTTTAGAGTGGACACCTGAAACTGAAAAAGCTTGGGTAGATGCTTATACAATTATTCAGTCAGCTATGATTGATGGAATGGCTGTTATGTGACCTTGATGAGGTGTTTGATTGCGATCCGCTAGAAATTAAAGAGGGCAAGTTAGCTACGCTGGAATTGTTTGCCGAAGCTTTGGCAATTTATTCGGAAGGGAAGTTAGCTGAAGCGGCGCGGCTGTTTGCAGATTGTTGGCATCAGAATCAGGGCGATCGCGTTGCTAAAATTTATTTTGAACGTTGTCAGGAACTTCGTTAAAAGCCAAGCTATAATCCTTATCCAGCAATCGTTTTGGCCTCGCTGTCGCCCCCTGAAGGCTCTGCCTCTGAGTAGGAGGCAAAGCCTCCAAGAACTCATTCCCAGGTACGTTGTTGCGCTTTAGCGCTCTTTGAGCGCTAAAGCGCAACAACGTACCTAAATAGCAACTTGAGCTACTATGGTTGATAAATAACACGGAAGTAAAAACCACTGTCTTGAGCGTTATCGCCTTTATCGCCGATCCCAATTAGCGGCAGTGCGTAGTCAATTCGCAAATTGAACTGAGGAACTGGCTGCCACAATAACCCCATACCTGCGCCAGCTAAAAATCTTTGACCTGTTATTATGTTCGGATTATCCGGCTGATTCCAGACTGTTCCCACATCAATAAACGGTGCTAGTTGAAAAACTGGCAAACCATCTTTACCCCGCTCCAAGGTAAAGCGATCTTCTACTGATAACCTGAAGCCATTATCACCTGCACGAATATTTTGTCGATAACCTCGCAATGATTGACCGCCGCCGATCGCAAACTGTTGGGAGGAGAGTAAGCTATTCGGTGTCAGTTGCACATCTCCCTGTATAATCAGCAAATTATCCTTACTGATGCGTTGAACGCGCTGCACCTGACCGAGCCAACTGAAGAAACGCCCGTCTGGAACTGGTTCGGGATTGATAGTAGCGTCAAGTAAGCCGGTACCGAGACTAAATTGCGATCGCAATGCAGTCGCTCCCTGTAGATCCCGACGAATATATTCCTGCTGAAAGTTAATTACGCTAGTGCGGCTCCTACCTTCTTCATCTGGCCCTGCACCAAAAGGTGTTGGCTCACCGCCAAGAAATGTCTGACTTTCCCGACGGCTAAAGCCAACTGATAGGGCAAATTCTTGGCGAGGCGATCGAATCAGCGGTTGGCGGAAACTAACTTCATAAAGACTGGATTCACCCCGAATATCGAACCTACTGAAAGGTGGTTGGGTGATTTCGTAGAAACTCGGTGAAGCTCTCAGTTGCAGAGTGCCGTCCGTGGCATTGAGCGGAACGCTATAAGTTAAATCCAAAGCATTAGAACCTCCTGTGGTCGAACGGTAATAATAGGCAGCAACTTCATCCCCAAAGCCAGTAATATTACGATAGCGGAGATTAACACCCAATCGTTCCGAACCCACGCTAGGTGTAGAGTAATTGTCAATACTAAAGTTACTGTCAAAAGAGTCAGCCTCAGTAACGCGAACGACAAGAATACTCTTACCCAACTCGCTTCCAGCTCGCAAACTCGCTTCCACATTTTCAAATAGAGGATTAACGCGCAGCAGCCTGAGTCGATCTTCTAGCTGATTGGTATTTAGGGGCGTACTGACTCCCAGTCGCACCCGACTGCGGACATAAGACGGTTTTAGGCGTCGCGTACCTTCGATCTGAATCCGTTCTAGGCTACCTTCGATGACCCGAATTTGCACGACACCATCAGTAACGGTTTGATCTGTCAGAACTGCTCTTGATGTAATGTAGCCGCGATCGATATAAAGCTTAGTGATAGCATCAGCAAGGTTCCTCAGTTCTGACAAGGTAACTTCCCGTCCCTCAAAAGGCTTGGTAATAGCGTTAATCTCATCTGGAGTTAAGATGGTGCTGCCGACAACCTCGATTTTCCGAATCGGAAACCTGACTGGGGCAGCATCTGGTGATGTTTGCGGCGTTGGGGTCTCTAAAACGGGACGCTGTTCTTCAGGGGTGGTAGGTAGGGGCGTCGGTGCTGGTTGCAAAAAGCGATCGGTATTCGGATTGGGTTGCGGATTCGGCGGTAGTGTAGGAAGATTCTGCGCCAATTCGTCCACTACGCGGTAAGGCAACTGGGCCTCTGCTGCGGCTTCGATAGCTGGTAGCGAAACAACCCCACTCGCCGCCTTACTGGGACATAAGATACAAAAGACAGCACCGAAAATGGAAAATCCCGACCAAACTGCTAGCCATAAACGCCAGTGAATTAATTGCTTATCTCTGGAAGGTAGTTGCTTTGGCATTGGTTTAGTAGGTGGGCATAAACAATTTAAAATTTAGTGGTTTCAGGCGACTTTTGTAGTAATTTTGCGTTATTAGCGAAAGCTCTAACCCCGCTTTTACCGTGTTTATTTATAATCATCTAGTAAATAAGTTAATATTGGCGGAGTTTTTCACTTTTAATCAGCCATTTAAAATTAAAAACGGGCTAGTTTACTCTAGACCAAACGGTACTTTCTCTGATTGTTCCAGCACCAGCACTGGTATCGGTTTTGCCTTTTTATCCCATTTCATATATACAATGCGATCTTCAACCGTCGGTTGCCAAACGGCGTCTTTATCGCCAGGACTCAAAAAGGTTTCAATGCAGTCAATAATTTGATTAATCGTGACGTAAGTGAATTGAATAGGTAATTTCATTAAACGAATCTGAATGCGGAACAGCACAAGATTTTTAGAATTAGGGGATTCTCCTATCTGATACTCAACATCAAATGTTTCATCAACTTGCCGCTTGACGGTGCTGGCACTCTCTATATCTAGATTTAGGGAACGCAGTGCTGTGGAGATCTTGTCTTTTACTTTGACTTGAATTTGCTCGACGATCGCAAAATGAAACACTTCCTCGCACATCCGCAGCCGGAGATAGTCTAAGATGATTTCTCGCGAGTGCATCAGATCCTGATTAGTCTCTTCTTGCTCTGGCTCTTCATTCGCAGACGTCTGCTTGTACGCAATCCTATCTGCTTTATCTCCAGAGGCTTCGAGGTGTCGCGGCTTATGGGGGTTCATTGTTGGGTTAGAGGCGTAGATCTGTTTCGACTATACTCTGTCTGCGACAAGATGACCTTAACGCGATCGGCCTTTTTAATCATTAGTCATTGTGTCCTTAATCTTTAACCAATGAAGCTTGTTGTCTTTTGGATGAGAACGCTTGTGTTCTAAAACAGCTTGACATAAAGCCAAACCCTGATTCCAGCCGTGACGTGCTACGCCTGCGTGTTTGGCTAGAGATTGCCCTTCAGATGGCAAGATGTTCGACTTTCGATATAAAGTTCTATCATTATTTTGGGATTCACCAGTTTTGTAACTCGAACTGGTGAGCGCGAACCCCCTAGCCCTCTAGTTCAGTAGTGCTGAGTGCTAAGTGCTGAGTGCTGAGTATGACCCCACGGATGAATCCGGGGACTTCAAACCATTTACCGAGTTTGGTGAAGCTAGCACTTGCATTAGGTCTAAAACCAAAATATCTCACAGAGGATCGAACACGATGGCATTTACACTTCCCGAATTACCTTACGCTGATAACGCCCTAGAGCCGTATATGTCGGCCAACACCTTCTCTTTCCATCACGATAAGCACCATGCTGCTTACGTCAACAACCTCAACAAGCTGATCGAGAACACCGAACTAGCCGACAAGTCCCTTGAAGAAATCATCAAAGCCACCTTCAAAGACTCATCCAAAGCCGGTGTATTCAACAACGCAGCGCAGGTTTGGAACCACACCTTCTTCTGGAGTTCCATGAAACCGGGCGGTGGCGGTACTCCCAGCGGAGCATTAGCTGAAAAAATCGACGCCGATTTCGGCAGCTTCGACAAATTTAAGGAAGAATTCAAGAACGCCGCCGCCACCCAATTTGGTAGCGGCTGGGCTTGGCTTGCCTTAGACAACGGGACGCTGAAAGTCACCAAAACTCCCAACGCCGAAAACCCGCTCGCCCACGGCCAAACTGCCCTGCTAACTTTGGATGTTTGGGAACACGCCTACTATCTGGATTATCAGAATAAGCGCCCAGACTTCATCTCCACCTACCTCGATAGCCTGGTTAACTGGGACTTCGCCGCCGAAAACATGGTCAAAGCGGCTTAAACCAAATGTTGGGTAGGCTTTACCCAAGTCTTACCTGAGCTTAAACACACACGAAGACAGCCAGGACTAAAATTGTGGCTGTCTTTATTGATATTTTCAGATTTTGTGAAAATTAACTTATGGATAGCAAAGAACTAGCCCACTACGTCGAAGCAACAGACAGCATCTCAAAGCCGTGGCTGCTGGTGCAACTCCGCCTCAAAAAACTCCAAGAACGTCGCGCCACCCTGTCACTCGAAGCCTATACCAACGAGCTGGCGGACATTCATCGGGACTTGAGCAATTTAGGGGAATGGTGGATTGGCATCGAAGATGAAGTATTCGGCACAGATGGGATGATGGGTAGTGGGTAATCAGTAGTAAGGTTCAGGAGAATAATAGGCAATGGGTAGCTGTTCCCTACGACCTACGACCTATTACCTTTTACCTACCACCTACTACCTCGTTCCCACTCAAAATCATGGCTAAAACCAAAAAGACTACCACTGCCATCAACCTCAACGACTCGCAATATTATTTCAGTCGGGAATTGAGCTGGTTAGAGTTTAATCGCCGAGTTCTCTGTGAAGCGATCGATCCGCGAACGCCTCTCCTGGAACGTCTTAAGTTCATGGCGATTTTTAGCTCGAATATAGATGAGTTCTTTATGGTTCGCGTCGCGGCGCTGAAGCAACAGGTGGAAGCAAAGGTAAGTCGTCTGTCACCAGATGGTCGGACGCCAAGCGAACAACTGGATGGAATTAGCCACCGACTGCGCCCCCAGGTGGCCGAACAGCATCAGCATTTCGAGCAACAATTGCGACCCATGCTGGTCAAGCATGGAGTCAATATTCTGGACTACATAGACTTGAACCAGGAACAGCGGACTTACCTGCAAAAATATTTTGAAGAGCAAATTTTTCCAGTACTTACTCCCCTGGCGGTCGATCCCAGCCATCCTTTTCCCTACATCTCCAATCTAAGTCTGAATCTGGCTGTGGTGATTCAAGACCCAGAAACGGGAGAGGAATTTTTTGCGCGTGTAAAAGTTCCCAAAGTGTTGCCCCGGTTTTTACGCTTGCCAGATGAATTGCAGGACAAATTGGCAATCTGGACAGGAGTTCCCCTAGAACAAGTAATGGCCCATAATCTGGCATCTTTGTTCCCAGGCATGAATATTCAGGAATGTCACCCTTTCCGAATTACTCGCAATGCTGATTTGGCGGTGGAAGAGGATGAAGCAGAAGATCTCCTGTTGGCTATAGAACAGGAACTTCGCAAACGCCGGATGGGCCGATCGGTGGTGCGGCTGGAAATTCAAGCTACCACTTCCGAACCAGTGCTAAAGATGCTGATGCAGGAGTTGTCTTTAAACCAAAATGATGTCTATGAAATAGAGGGTTTGCTGGGACTGAGCGATTTAATGTCTTTTATGGAATTATCAGCCCCGGATTTGAAAGACCCTGTGTGGAGTCCCGTGGTACCTCCCCGCTTGCGACGAATTGTCGAACCCGATGGGCAGCATTTCGAGCGGGACACAGAAGAAGGGGAAGATTTTTTCAGCGTGATTCGCGCTGGGGATTTACTGCTACACCACCCCTATTACTCTTTTGCGGGGACGGTACAGCGTTTCATTACTCAGGCGGCACATGACGCAAATGTGCTGGCGATTAAAATGACTCTCTACCGCACTTCTGGAGATTCGCCGATCGTCAATGCTTTGATTGCAGCGGCGGAAAATGGCAAGCAGGTGGCGGTATTGGTAGAACTGAAAGCTCGTTTTGATGAAGAAAACAATATTCTCTGGGCACGCAAGCTAGAACAAGCTGGGGTTCATGTGGTCTACGGTTTGGTAGGTCTAAAGACTCACACCAAAGTAGTACTCGTAGTACGTCGAGAGGACGATCGCATTCGCCGCTATGTCCATATTGGCACTGGCAACTACAATCCTAAGACAGCCCGTGTTTATACGGATCTGGGCATTTTAAGTTGTCGCGAAGATTTGGGGGCGGATCTTACAGATCTGTTTAATTATTTGACTGGCTATTCTCGGCAACGGTCTTACCGTAAGCTGTTGGTAGCACCAGTGAATCTGCGCGATCGCATGACTTCCCTGATCCTGCGAGAAGCAGAACATTGCCAAAAAGGTGGTTCCGGTCGCATTGTCGCCAAAATGAATGCCTTGGTCGATCCCAAAATTATTGCTACACTGTACGAAGCCTCGCGAGCGGGCGTCCAAATCGATTTGATTGTGCGCGGAATGTGCTGTCTGCGTCCGGGAATCCCAGATTTGAGCGAAAATATCCGCGTTATCAGCATTGTGGGGCGATTTTTAGAACACTCTCGCATTTATTATTTTCATAATGCAGGTCAAGAGGAAGTCTATATTGGCAGTGCCGATTGGATGACTCGCAACCTCGATCGACGGGTGGAAGCGATCGCACCTGTAGAAGACACAAATCTCGCCAAAGATTTACAAGAAATCCTGGGAATTATGCTGGCAGATAACCGTAAAGCTTGGGAATTACAGCCGGATGGCAATTACATCCAACGGCGTCCGGCTGACAACGGCAGAGAGCAAAATGCACAAACGATTTTGATGGAAATGGCGCTCAACTCAGGTGGTCTAGCCTAATTCAAACTTCCGCTTTTGTCCGGGTTTGCCGGGGAGCGGGGAAATAGGAAGATGGGAAGAGAGATATAGCTACGGGCGTGGGGAAGAAGGTTCTATAATCAAGGGTTTCAGGGATTAAGAACGTCCTAACTGACTCATCGGTTGCTATAAATGAAGAGCTTTTCCCTCTTCATGATTAAGCGATCGCGAATTCGTTTCTAAAAAAATCTAGGCTGCAAAATATCAGTGAATATACGCAGAAACAAGCCCTCCCTCGCGGATAATCTGAAATTGACCGATATTTCACTGAAGAGACTGAATTTTAAACTCAAGTATTGTTACACTAAGTATTTCTTAAGAATTATGTTTTTGTATTACAGTTGGATAGAAGCTTAAGGGATTAAGTGCCCAATCAATTTTATTGACTAGCTCAAATGATAGATGAAAAACAGCACTCAGCAAGCTAAAACTAAAGTACCTTTAACAGTTCCTAAGCATCTGAGGTCGTAATGTTGTCCTGTTGTGATAGTTCTAGTCTAAAAGTCCTAGTGGTTGACGATCATGAACTCACTCGGCTGAGCTTGAAGTTTGCCCTTTCTACCCACAAGAATATCGAGCTGGTTGGCTTGGCCTGTAACGGCCAAGAGGCCATTAGAATGGTTGAACACTACCACCCTGATGTCGTCATTCTTGATTTGCAGATGCCGGTCATGGACGGTTGGAGTGCCTCTAGCTGCATCAAAAATATCTATCCCCAAGCTCAAATCATCGCTTACTCAGCAGTGGAGGAGCAACAAGCAACCGCCATGAACCCGAAGGCAAGCGTTGATGCCTTTTGCAGCAAAGAAGCAGCCACTCACGATCTGATCGAGCTAGTCAAAGAACTAGGTCACCGGAGTGGCAGCAGTAGTGAATTCCCCTAACGCTTAATAGAGTAACCAGGCACAGCTAAGATCTTAACTTGCTTCAGCTTCTGGAAAAGTTCTTTTAAACTCCTCGATCAGATCGTCCATTTCCTCCAATGCCTGGTTGACATCAATTCTCAGAGTGCCCAGGTCTGGTTGCTCTAACAGCCGTAACAAAGCCTCGCGTTTGCTTTCAATCAAGGAAATTCGTTCTTTAATTGTCTCTGGCTCCATCATTTTTATTTTTCGCTTACTCACACTTCAAGTTTAATTGACATTAGAGATCGCATCTGTTGGAATTGTATAGTTGGTTGCTAAAACCAGCCCTTACCGCAGAAAAGGGGGCCGATCGCTATCTGTATGCTTATTCTTAACCGATTCAGCAATAAATCGCTTGAGCGCCTTCTCCCGATTTTTCATAAAGGCAGCCCAAAACCCAGGTTGAAACTCATCCATAGTCTTGGCTAGAGCCCAAACATCTACAGCTAGGATGTTATACAGCGTTTCATCCTCCCGCTTGAGCGAGTTAATCTGCTCTAGTAGGGTACGCTCTTGAGTGCCATTCTGGTTTCCGTCTGCCGTCATGTTTAAGCCCACACTTAAGATTTACATCCGCCTACAGAGGCACGCACTTCCATCGCGCATACCCAAACCCAAGCTTTTTCCTGTGACGTATCCATAGAAAATAATAAGGATTGCTGATTCAACTATCTAATCAATATGTTACGTCAAACTTCGCTGGCAACATTGGGCTTAACTGTGGGTAGCATTTTAACCGTAGTCGGATTCGCGGCTTATTTCGCTGATAATGCCACGCTGAATCTGGTAGGTTTTTTTTACGGGTTTCCTCTTTTGCTAGGAGGACTAGCTCTCAAGGCGAACGAACTCAAGCCTATACCATTTTCTCAACCCACGCCTCCAGATGTGCTGGAACTGCGAAACCAGCAAGCTACTATCACACAAAACAAGCTCCGCAAAGACCTGACTCGCCATAGCTACGGTCAAGATACGCAGTTTGATAGACCCCTATCTCAGCTAGGTTTGAGCCCAAGAGACGAAGTACGGCCTACGATCGAGGGGATACGAGAAACACAAGTCGAAGGTGCTTACACTTTGGTGCTGGAATTTGAATCTCCGCAGATACCCCTTGAAGTTTGGCAACAGAAGCAGGAGAAAATGGAAAAATTCTTTGGCCCTGGCGTGCGAGTTGAGTTGACCCAGCGCGAGAGCGATCGCATTGACTTGGCCCTGATTGCGACAGAGCTAGGGGCTAGAGGCTAAGAAAAGTCAAAAGTCAAAAGTCAAAAGTCAAAAAGGGGAGTGGGAGAGTGGGAGAGTGGGGGAGTGGGGGAGCGGGTGAGCGGGCAATTACTTCGTTCCTTGTCCCCTTTTTCTTTTGAATGAGTGACTTTTGAATGAGTGACTTTTGAATGAGTGACTTTTCTAGCCCCTGGCCTTTTTACTTTTCCAAGCGCACGGCATACCACTGGAGATACTTCCCTGGGCCTACATCCAGATCGCAAGAAGTATCTAGCAAATGTTGGGCTTGGGACTCTAGGGATGTAAATTTCTGCAAATCCGGTGGTAAATTATCCTGTAGGTGAGCCAAAATCCCTTTGAGTTTTTCTAACAACTCTGAAGGCGTGAGGAATTGCTCTGGTTGGTTTGGTTCCAGGACGACAAAGGCATCCTGCTTGAACATTATGGGGTCTGGCATTTTGGGTTCTTTGTACTTCAATCCCTAATATGTATAGTAATGAGCTAGGCTCGCGCCGATAAAAATCTATCCGAAAAATACTAAGAAAGGGTTGTGGCATTACCAAAATGTTCTCGCCATTTGTGTTGATCTGTGGTTAAAAATCTCTTAAATCTACTTTTCGGATAGGATCTAAGTCAAACCTAATAGGGATTCGCTAGATTATATCATATTGCCAGATTCCCTCAGTTATTTTTTTCTTACACTAACAGGGAGAAAAAGCGACAAACTATAAATAAAGTGATTAGACGTTTTGATATGACCCGTTCTGCTGTTCTGATATTTAATCCGGTTGCCGGTCAAAACGACCCAGACCAAGATTTAGCTCAAATCAGGAAAATTTTGGAACCTGTGATTGAGTTAGAAATTCTGTTGACTACTCCGGAAGTGGATGCAGGTACTTTGGCTGGGGAAGCTCTAGCACGAGGTGTCGAAACCGTAATTGTCTCTGGTGGTGACGGCACCATCTCAGCCGCCGCTGCTGCCTTAGTAGGAACGAATATTCCTTTAGGAGTAATTTCGCGAGGCACTGCCAATGCGTTTGCTGCGGCTTTGGGTATTCCAAACACAATTCAAGCAGCCTGCGAAACAATTTTGGGGGGTGCTACGCAGACGATCGACGCGGCCTACTGCAACGGCAAACCAATGGTTTTACTGGCTGGAGTTGGGTTTGAGGCGGAAACGGTGGAAAAAGCCGATCGAGAATCCAAAAATCGCTTTGGAATGCTAGCCTACTTCTTAGCTGGAGTACAACAGCTCAGAGAGTTTGAAAGATTTGAAGCAGAGATTGAAATTGAGGACAAAATTATCACAGTTACGGCAGCTGCCGTGACAGTAGCCAACATAGCACCGCCCACATCGATTTTGGCTCAAGGGCCAGCCGGTCTAGTTGTGGATGATGGTCTCCTGGATGTGACAGTAGTGGCACCAATCAATGTAGCTGGTGCGATCGCTGCCTCCTATCACCTACTCCAAAGCGCTCTTACTGGTAATGCAGCTGAGCGAGATGATATCGGTTATCTACGGACAAGAAAAGTTAAAATCAGCACCGATCCGCCACAGAAAGTTGTTCTTGATGGTGAACTTATCGGCAACACTCCTATTGAGGTAGAGTGTGTTCCAGGCGGGTTAACGCTGATCGTACCTCTGGTTGAAGAAGCTCAGCCTTCTGAAAAACTGTTGGGACTTTCTGACTTAAGGATTGAGCTTAAAGCGCCGTCAGGATCTGAGGAAGTTTAAGGAAGCCACTTATATGTCATCAGTCATTGGTAAATGATAAGCAACCATTGGCTGATGACAAGTGACAATTGACAAAAACCGAAGTTTGCCCTAATAAGAGCAATCCTGAAAAATCTGTCGATCCCCAAAAATGCCAGCCATGAACAACGGTCCCTGCCAACCAGAACCACCTCTGATCCTGATCGTCGATGACGAAAAAATGATGCGAATTCTGCTGCGGCGAGCCCTAGAAAAAGAAGGATACCGAGTGGTAGAAGCTACTAACGGTCAGGAGGCAATAGATGCTTATCAGCGCATAAAACCGGATCTGGTGCTGCTAGATGCCATGATGCCGATCGTGGATGGTTTTACTTGCTGTGCCCAATTGCAATCATTGAACAATGACAATTCTGAAAAAAATCTATCATACAGCAAAGGGTCAGGCCAACAAGATTCACCTTGGGAGATCCGCGAGCGTCCCACACCAGTATTGATTGTGACCGGCTTAGAGGATGCCGAGTCTGTGGATAGAGCTTTTGAGGTGGGTGCTACTGACTACATCACTAAGCCGATTCACTGGGCTGTGCTGCGCCAGCGGGTGCGTCGTTTAATCGAACAAGCTCAACTATACAAACAGTTAGAAGCGGCGAATCAAGAGTTACGGCGGATTGCCTGCTTAGATGGCCTTACTCAAGTTGCGAACCGTCGCGGCTTTGATGAAACCCTCGATCGCGAATGGCGGCGGATGGGACGAGAGCAAGCATCGTTGTCGTTGATTTTGTGCGATGTGGATTTTTTCAAAGGTTTCAACGATAGTTACGGTCATCTAGCTGGAGATATATGTTTGCAGCAGGTTGCTGCGGCTATTCAGGTCGCTGCCAAACGTGCTGGCGATTTGGTGGCTCGTTACGGCGGCGAAGAATTTGCGGTGATTTTGCCCAACAGCCCTGAAGCAGGTGCAATTCATGTAGCGCAGGAGATCCGCGCTAACGTAGCAGCCATAAAAATTGAGCATCCCAAGTCTGAAGTTAGTCAGTACGTTACCCTTAGTTTGGGTATTGCCTGTATCATTCCCCTTCCCAACTATGAGCCGAGAATGTTAATCGATACTGCTGATAAGGCGCTCTACCAGGCCAAAGCTACCGGACGCGATCGCTTTATCCTCAGCAAATTGGGATAAGGGAACTATTGCCATCGGGTCTAATTTTTGACCACTAGCCCTTAATCTCAAAATAAAAATTTTAAATTTTAATTTGGCACAAAACCTCTGAATTTTTCGTTATGAATAGATTGAGAGCAGTGTCAATTGAACTTGTTGATTAAGAGCTTTGAAGGTTTAACATTATAGACCTTTAGGGTTTCTACGTGCTTAAACCGTATTGGTTACAGCGGCAACGCCAGTAGCCTAAGATAGCCTGCGAAAACCTTACAATGGAGCGAAAATTTGTTGGAATGACACCGGATATTATTGAACTTGATGGTAAAACTTTTGTCCCCGCAGATCAACTGCCCATCCCAGAATGGCCTTGCGTTCTGAATGATGAGCCCCAGCCGACGCTCACCATTAAAGACGACGATATGTTTTTGGTGACCGATACGCTGGGCAACATCGCCTGCAATTTAAGAGATGACGCGAACGCCAGTATGGGGCTGTTCTGCACCGACACCCGATTTCTGAGTCGCCTGGAGTTGCAGATAGAAGGTCGAGCCCCTGTTTTGCTCAACAGCACAGCCGATAAAGGGTTTATGCTCTCGGTTTTGTGTACCAATCCCAAAATTGAAAATCGTCTCAAACCTGACACCCTGGGAATTCGGCGGGAACTTCTGCTTAATGGGGCTCTGTTTTCAGAATTAGAAATCACTAACTACAGTACTAGCCCGGTTAGCTTTGAACTTAGCATTAGCTTTGATGCTGATTTTGTCGATTTATTTGAAGTCCGGGGCTTTGCGAGGGAAAAACGGGGGCAAGCCTTGCGATCGGTCCTTGAGGGAAAACTAGCCCAAGAAGAAACTCTAGATCTGACGCTAGCTTATCAGGGTTTGGATGGCTCGATCGTAGAATCTCGCATCCACTTCGATCATCGTCCGCCAGACTTTTTCAAGGGTAACACGGCGATTTGGCAGCTAGAGATGGAGCCTCACGAAACCCAAAGATTGGGTTATCGGCTTGTGATGTTTACCAATAACCGACCGACATCCCGGCTGAATATCCCTGCTACCCTGTCGCAAGCTAGGGCAGCTGAGTACATGGAGGAGCAAAATTGGGCTCAACAAATTACGCGAATTCGTTCCGACAAAGCCATATTTAACCGGACGATCGAGCGTGGTGAGCAGGATGTTTACTTGCTGCGGCAGTCGTTTGGTAAGAACTCAACGCTTTCTGCTGGGGTGCCTTGGTTTTCCACGTTGTTTGGGCGCGACTCAATTATTGCGGCGTCTCAAACTTTGATGCTCAATCCCACGATCGCTCGCGAAACCCTCAACATTCTATCCGAATACCAAGGTAAAACAGACGATGATTGGCGCGATGAGCAATATGGCAAAATCTTGCACGAGATTCGCTTTGGGGAAATGGCTCGCTGCAAAGAGGTGCCCCACACGCCTTATTACGGCACTGTGGACGCCACACCCCTGTGGTTAATGCTCTATGCAGAGTACTATGCTTGGACTGCCGACGTGGAAACGCTGGATCGTTTGTGGCCAAATGCACTAGCGGCGATGGATTGGATCGATCGCAACTGTAAAGAAAGTGGCTACCTCAGTTACGCCTCTCGTTCCCAACGCGGTTTAGTCAACCAGGGGTGGAAAGATTCTGGAGATTGTATTGTCAATCGTAAAGGTCAGCAGGCAAATGGACCGATCGCTCTGTCCGAAGTGCAAGCTTATGTTTATGCTGCCAAAGTGCGTCTGTCTGAAATTGCCAGAATGAGGAAGCGGATTGATTTGGCCGATCGCTGGCAAGATGAAGCCAGAGAGTTGAAAAACCGTTTCAATCGCGATTTTTGGATGGAAGATGAAGGTTTCTGCGCTTTAGCTCTGGATGGCGAAGGTAAGCACGTTGACAGCATTACTTCCAATCCCGGTCACTGTCTGAGTCTTGGCATTCTCACCCCAGAAAAAGCTTATAGCGTAGCAGAACGACTGCGGGCTCCCGATATGTTCAACGGTTGGGGTATTCGTACTCTCAGCAGTCTGTCACCCGCTTACAATCCAATGGGCTATCACATCGGCTCTATTTGGCCCCACGACAATGCGCTAACTGCAATGGGGTTACGCAGTCTCGGTTTGGTCGATCAAGCCTTAGAAATTTTCCAGGGATTAATCGACATGACCCAGCATCAACCCTATCAACGTCCGCCAGAACTGTTTTGCGGCTACGAGCGTAACGGCGATAATAGTCCCGTGCGATACCCTGTTGCTTGCTCACCCCAAGCTTGGGCGACCGGCAGTATCTTTCAGCTACTGCAAATGGTCACTAATCTGGTGCCAGACGCTTCTAATAATTGTTTGCGAATTATCGATCCGGCTCTTCCAAAGTCGATCGATACTCTGTCGCTGCACAATCTGAGAGTTGGGGGAACTCTGCTGGATCTAGAGTTCGATCGTACTGAAAATACTACTTCTTGCCGAGTTGCCAAGAAGCGGGGGAATCTGCGCGTCGTAATTGAAGCGTAAACTACTGTGCCTTAGCTTCGCTCGATCGGCGTGAGTGTAGGGTGCGTTATACCAAATCCGGGTTGGTTACCCCCTTTAATTTTTGGCCTAAACATTGTAGAGACGTTTCATGAAACGTCTCTACAGCCGATCGACATAACGGGGGTAATCGTTGCGGATTTGGTATTACACTGCGTTAACGCACCCTACACTCAGCTTCTAGGAATTGACAGAATCAAGAAGACGAACTTTCTGGGGGATTTTGATAAAGCGATTCTAATTGTTGACGGGCATCTTCAACGCCGATCGATCGCATCACCAAAAGAGGTTCGTCGATCACATTCCCAGCCGCATCCAGAAACTCTGGGTGCGGCACCTGCTTAGGTCTGCGAGAAGCTGAACGGTAAGCTCCTTGAGAACTTGAAGACAAACTGCTGTAATTATAATCAGCACTTATGCTTATCAAACTGCGGATCAGATTGCCAACGGCTAAAAAGGCAAGCAAAGTAAAGGCTAAAATGTAAAGTAGGTGTAACATGAGATTTTCCTCCGAGTCAGACAGTCGATAGGGCGAGCAGTGAAAGATTTTTAGGTAAATAAGAGGGTTTTATCGACAATTAACAAGGCTTCTGCGAATGCAGACATCCTAGATGTTTTAGTCTTGCGTCTCCTTGTCCTGTTTTTGTTCGGTAGACTGCTCAAGGCGAAAACGCATTCCCACCTGCCAGCATTCCATCACCAAGCGGTGCCACGGGATCAGCGCTGCCGTTTCCACGCCAGCTTGACCGCCTGTTGCTTTATAGAGCATCTCGACTGTGCTTACCTCACTCTGAGCGTGCTTCACACGCGCCAAGAGGTCGGATTGCTGCTGTTGACTCAAGAAAGAAATTTCTTTTGTTTCCAGTAAGTCGCGCGATCGCCCAAACCAATATTGAAAGTCTTCCAACAACGGCTGCAACAGGCTTTTGAGCAACTCAGACTCAGGCAGGTTGGAGTTAAGCATGAATTAAATACAGATTACTAACTTATCTAAATAATAACCTTAAATCAATTTACATTTCGTTACAATTTAAATTGGTGATTGGTGATTGGGAATGGGAAGAACAAGGAAGGTTACTCTGCCCCACTCACCCACTCCCCCAC
>CASBRD010000298.1 GCA_949128025.1 Oscillatoriales cyanobacterium PMM_0008
ACCAATGACTAATGACTAATGACCAATCACCAATCCCCAATCCCCAATCCCCAATTACCAAATTCCTTCTCTTCGGTCACGACAAAAGCCTGTTTGCACTCGCTCTGACTTCAGTGCGAGAAGTACTTTTTTTTTACCAACAACCCATTACCCCCGTGCCAAACACTCTCCCGTTTTTGCTGGGATTAACTAACCTGCGGGGTGAAATTATAGCGGTAATGGATTTTGGTCGTTTTATTGGTATACAAGCAGTCGATAGTCATTCGCCCGACTGTCGTATTCTAGTAGTGGAAGCGCCCGATCCCAACGATGCAAGATTATCGCCGATGCGGATAGGATTGGCAGTTTCCTTTGTCGAAGGAGTGGTAAACCTCAACCCCGATCGCATTGTATCGGCTCAAGAGGTGAGTGAAGAATTGGCTCCTTTCTTGCGAGGATTGTATAACGATCGCGATCGTCTGCTAATGATTTTAGATATAGAAGCCATATCACTGACACGCGATCGCTCTTTTTAGCCCAACTCTGTAAGGAAAGGCGGCTCTTCCGTGCTTAGTATGCTATGGCAGAGGGGCAGAGGGGCAGAGGGGCAGAGGGGCAGAGGAGAAAAGAAATAAAAATGTTCTTATTATGAACAAAAGCATAACAACTCTGAAAGAGCCAACAGTATAACAAATAACAACATCACCGGAGAAATTAAAATGGCATATTATATAGAGCAAGTAGACGTACCATCAACCCCCAACCCGATCGCTTCACTGCAAGCCTTTTCCAGGAAAGCCAGTATTGCGGTTATAGCGATCGGCTGTATCGTCATCATAGGTTGGATATTTAACATTCCCCTCTTTAAAAGCATATTGCCTGGGCTAGTCACGATGAAAGCTAATACCGCCTTATGCTTTATCTTCGGAGGTGGAGCTTTGTGGATGTGGCACAAATCCCAGGGGACTGGGAATAATTCTGTCTTGCACGCACAAGCTACTCCAACAACTCAAAAGTTTTTAAGGTGGGCGCAAGTTTGTGCCGCTCTAGTTCTGCTAATCGGCTTACTCACCTTAATCCAGTATGGCCTGAATGGGGACTTTGGTATTGACCAACTCCTCTTCAAGGAATCAGCAAAAGCCGCAGGGACTTCTGCTCCCGGTCGGATGGGTGCCAACACAGCTGCTAACTTCGTTATGGTGGGCTGCGCCCTGCTGTTTTTGGTAAGAAACTATACCAACTATCGAGTCGCTCAGATTTTGACCTTGGGAGCTTTTTTCGTAGCGTTTGTGGGGCTGCTGGGCTATGCCTATAGAGTCACATCCCTTTACGGTATTAACTCTTATACCCAAATGGCCTTGCATACAGCCCTCACTTTCTTGATACTCTGCATCGGTATCCTATGCGCCCGTCCCGACAGAGGGGTGATGAGCGTTGTCACAAGTCAGAATGCGGGGGGTATGATGGCTCGGCGTTTGGCTTCAGCTGCGATCGGCATTCCTCCCGTCGTCGGTTGGTTCATCTTAGCAGGTTATCGAGCCAAAAACTACAACACAGAGCTTGCCATATCCCTCCAAGCAGTCTTCAACATAGCAGTTTTTGGGGTGCTAATTTGGTGGACTGCTAAAAACCTAAGTACGATCGATCTTAAACGCCAGCGAGCTGAAGAGGAACTTCGCACCCTCAATGCAGAACTTGAAGAGCGTGTTAATCAGCGGACGACGGAGTTAACTAGCTCCAATAACGAACTCCAACAACTGCAAAATGAATTCAAAATGCGGCAAGACGCCCTTAACGAGGCTGCAATTGTCAGCGAAACAGATCGAGAAGGCATAATTACTTATGCCAATAACAGGTTTTGTGAAATTTCTGGATACAGCCGGGAAGAACTGATAGGACAAAACCATAATCTGATCAACTCCGGTCATCACTCGCCATCATTTTTTGCAGATATGTGGGCAACTATTTATAGAGGTAAAGTATGGAAAGGGGAAATTAAAAACAAGCGGAAAGACGGATCATTTTATTGGGTAGATTCAACCATTGCCCCCATATTTGATACCGACAGCAAGATTGTGAAATACATTGCTATTCGGGTTGACATCACAGAGTTAAAAGAGGCAGAAGAAAGACTGCAAAAACTGGCAGCCGAACGCCAAACAGAAGCTGATTCTCTCAGCCAGCAGGTGCTAAAGTTACTGAATGAAATTAAAGGAGCAGCCAAGGGAGATCTTACCGTGCGGGCGCAAGTAACTAATGACATCCTGGGTGCTGTAGCCGACTCGTTTAACTTTCTAATTGGTTCCTTACGCAAGGTTGTTAATGGTATTCAAGACCTATCCAGCGAGGTACGTACTGCCACCAGTACCTCGATTACTGACACCAGTCAATTGGCCGATCGAGCGCACGATCAAGCTCAACAAATTGATGGTATGCTGCAACAAATCGAGCGGATGGTGAACTCCATCAAAGATGTTTCAGATGTAGCAAAACGCGCCGAACAGGTAGCAGAACAAGCGCGTCAAACAGCAGAAACAGGTGGAGTTGCTGTAGATCGTACTGTGGAAGGAATCAACGAGTTGCGACAAACGATCGCCCAAACTTCCAAAATGATGAAACGCCTGGGAGAAAGTTCACAACAAATTGGCAAAATTGTCAACTCAATTTCGCAAATTGCCGCTCAAACCAACTTGCTGGCTCTGAATGCTACGATTGAAGCAGCACGAGCTGGGGAACACGGTCAAGGTTTCGCAGTAGTAGCTGATGAAGTGCGTAAGTTGGCAGAACGCTCTGCCTCTGCAACAGAAGAAATTTCCGACATTGTTAGCACTATTAAGGATGAAATCAGTCGGGTAATTACAACTATGGATTCAGGCACGCAAGAGGTGGTGGAAGGCACTCAGTTGGCGGCTGAAGCTAAGACTAATTTGATTGCGATTATTGAAGTTAGCCGAGAGATGAATGGTTTGATTCAAAATATCACCCGTGCTGCTAAAAAGCAGGTGGCTTTTGCCGAACAGATTTCCGGCAGTATGCGACAGGTGAATACTATTTCCACTACCACATCTCAAAAAGCCTTAGAAGTACAGGCTTCTCTGCACGGACTCTCAGTTGCTGTTAATAAACTGCAAGGTTCGGTAGCAAATTTTAGAAGTTAGTCATTGGGCATCAAAGATTTTGAGATTTTGGATTTTGGATTTTGGATTTTGGATTGATTTTGAATTGACTATGCTAAATCTAAAATTTTAAATCTGAAATTTATATCGTTAAATAACTTTTGACAACTAATACATGACAAATGACAAATCCCGCTATATGAACGATGACGATTTTAATGAGCTAATCGGTGTATTTATCGCTGAAACGCAAGAGTTTCTCCAATCTATGGAGGAGAATCTGTTGGCAATGGAAGGCAGCAGTACTGCGGGAGAGCGATCGCAGGCAGTCAAAACTCTTTTTCGAGTAGCTCATTCGATCAAGGGTTCGGCTTCGATATTTGGGTTTGAGAGTCTATCAAAGGCGGCTCATTGTTTGGAAGATAGCTTTGCAATTCTGCGCGATCGCGTGGAACTTTCCCAACTGGAACCGCAAACGGTAACGGCGCTGCTACAAGGAGTCGATCGCCTGAGAATTATTGCCGACATAGTCTGTTTGGGGAAAGGCAACATTAGTGGCGATCGCACAACGCCGATTGATGACTCAGAGATCGCTACTCACTTTGAGGCGATCGCTCAGATCGAAGCCGATCTGGAAGCGAAATATGGCAAAAAAGAACAGCACAACATCACCTCAACTAACAGTCTTGTCAACATTGACTCCATCAAAGCAATTTTCGAGTTCGAGTTACCTTCTGTCTTCAATCAATTAGAAGCAGAACTTTCTCAATCTACTACAGATACCCTGCCTCAAACTTTAGTAGCTATCAACGATATTTATTACCAAATTTCTGGAGTAGCAGGGATATTACAGATCTCCTACCTTGCTGAAATTGCTAATCAATTGAGAGCTTTGATCGATACCCCCGATTTGACGGTGGAGCAATTACAGTCCTCTGGATGGGCTATAGCTCAAAACTTACAAAGAATTCGCACCCAAGTTTTGCAAGGAGAAGCTGTTACCGTACAACCCTTAGTAGGAGAGGGGGAGAGTGGGGGAGTAGGCGTGGGGGAGAGT
>CASBRD010000299.1 GCA_949128025.1 Oscillatoriales cyanobacterium PMM_0008
TGGCTATTATACCCCATTGCACTGGGCGGTAGAGAATAACAACAAGAATGTGGCAGAACTGCTGATTGCTAAAGGTGCAGATGTCAATGCCAAAGACAAAGATGGCAATACCCCATTGCAGCGGGCGGCACAGCATAACAGGAAGGATGTGGCAGAACTGCTGATTGCTAAAGGTGCAGATGTCAATGCCAAATACAATGCCAAAAACAAAGAGGACTATACCCTGTTGCACTGGGCGGCACAGAATAACAGCAAGGATGTGGCAGAACTGCTGATTGTTAAAGGTGCAGATGTCAATGCCAAAGAAAAGGATGGCTATACCCCATTGCTACAGGCGGCATGGTATAACAGGAAGGAAGTGGCAGAACTGCTGATTGCTAAAGGTGCAGATGTCAATGCCAAAAGTAACTATGGCTATACCCCGTTGTACTTTGCGGTAAAGAATAACAACACGAATGTGGCAGAACTGCTGATTGCTAAAGGTGCAGATGTCAATGCCAAATTCAAATATGGCTATTATACCCCATTGCACTGGGCGGTAGAGAATAACAACAAGAATGTGGCAGAACTGCTGATTGCTAAAGGTGCAGATGTCAATGCCAAATTCAAAGATGGCTATACCCCATTGGTGGAGGCGAGATGGAATAACCGCAAGGATATAGCAGAACTGCTTAAAAGTCACGGCGCGAAAGAGTAATATCAAATCCGGTTACATCGAGATTATAAAGTAGTGTGAGCATCTTGCTCGCTGGTATAGTTAGCGAGCAAGATGCTCGCACTACCAGAAAATATATAACTCCGATGCACTCGGAAACGATATAACACCCTGAGATTAACTGCACAAAGGAAAATATGGAACTGCTACACCAGCCCGGAGAAATTATTGCCCAACGCTATCGCATTATAGATACATTAGGACAAGGTGGAGTCGGCATCACCTATCAAGCCCAAGACTTGCAAAACTCTCAACAAGTGGCACTGAAAGCTTTGTCACTGCGCCGGATGGCAGATTGGAAGGTTTTAGAACTATTTGAACGAGAAGCCCGCATTCTTTCTGAGCTTAATCATCCTGGTATCCCGCGTTATCTAGACTATTTCCAAATGGATACTGTCGAAGATCGCAGTTTCTACATTGTCCAACAACTGGCACCAGGGAAGACCCTTGCGGCGCTAGTCGAGAGTGGGTGGAAGCCTGATGAAGCCGAGGTGAAGCATTTAGCGATTCAAATCTTAGAAATCCTGGTTTATTTGCACAGTCTCACACCTCCTGTGATTCACCGCGATATCAAGCCGCAAAACATTATTTTGCGATCCCCCCTTGCCCCCCTTAACAAGGGGGGTAAACAGAGTCAAATTGCCCCCCTTCGCAAGGGGGATAAAGATCAAGATATTCTTGCCCCCCTTGTTAAGGGGGGTTGGGGGGATCTATTCCTAGTAGATTTTGGGGCAGTACAGGACACTTATCACAACACCGTTACTGGAGGGAGTACAGTAGTTGGAACTTACGGTTACATGGCTCCCGAGCAATTTCGGGGACAAGCAGTATTATCGACAGATTTGTATGGTTTAGGAACAACAATACTTTTTTTGTTTACTGGAAAATCCCCCGCCGATTTACCACAGCGCAAACTAAAGATTGATTTCCGCTCCCATGTCAGAGTTTCTTCTGAGTTTGCCGACTGGTTAGAAAAGATGCTCTCTCCAGTTATAGAAGAGCGATTTTCATCGGCAAAGGAAGCATTAGCTGTGTTGCGGGGTGAACTGTTGATTAGCACATTGCGCTGGGCAAAACCCCAAAAACCGAAGGATACTCCTATCACCTTGACAAAAATTGAAAATAAACTTGTGGTAGAGATTCCGTCTGTTTGGTTACGCAACAATCACAGCCTATTTTTCGGGACTCTCCCCCTACTTGTATCTGGATTTTTTTTGTTAGTGCTGTTATGGATATCAAACGAAATTGTCACCGGACTATTTGGCGAACTAGAGAGAGATAAGTACATGCTGTTGCTTGCGTTATTCTTATTTGGGTCGATTGGGCTGTTCATTTTGCAGGAGATTGGGCTTTTGATACCTGGTATTTTTATATTCAGGGTATTTCGCACAAAGCTGAAGATCGATCGGGATAATTTAAAACTACAATGGTGGTGGCTTGGGCAATTGGGAATTCGGGCACGCACAAAGGATATTGTACAGGGAAAACTGTGCAATATAAGGTTGCCATTCAGTAAAAAACCCTTTACGTTTTGTGTGCTTCAGGAGAGGTTACGCAAGTATCGTTTTGGGTTATTTTTGACTGAGGAAGAAAACGAGTGGCTGATGGCGGAGATCACAGATTTTCTGGAGGAAGTGCGATCGTAGTTAAGGAGTGGTGTGGAAGTGCGATTATGCAAGCTTTAGGCATTACCTGATTGAGTTCAAATATACAGATTTCTGTTAATTTGTCAATGGGTAAATTATAAATGTGTTCGCTCTCAAAAGGAGATAAATATTACTCAAATTAATGGGGAGCAACTTGGGGAATTGAGTGCGATCGCTAGTAATTATGAAAACCTTAAATGTGTTGAATGCGCTAGTGCGATCGAGAATTACTTAAGCTCTCAAGGTATTCATGGGAAGCGCATCAAACTATACACTGGTGATGGAGCAAGTTGGGACAGCCGTATTTATGATGATAGTGTCCCTGGAGATGCTATTTCAGTTAATGGTCGCCATGAAGGAATTACAATTGCGATCGACGGTATAGAAACTGTTTTTGATAACCATCATCCTGAAGGAATACCTAAAAATGAATGGCTGGCAAATTTGCAGTTTCATAGTAAAATATTATTTGGTCAGCAGTTCCAGGTAACAGAAGAATATTTTTAGGAGATAAAAATTTTATGTCAGAAGTTGTTCAACAAATTGTAGCTGTCAAAACAGAATATTTCTACGATCTGCTAGCAAGAATTAAGCAAAGACCGGGTATGTATTTAGGTAACTGTTCTATTACTCGTCTGCGTATGCTGTTGGATGGATATGGTATGGCTCGAATGGAACTTGGCTTACCTAGAACCGAACAAGAAAGAGAATTTAACGGATTTCAAGATTGGATACAGAAAAGATATAATATTACTTCATCTCACGGATGGGATAGCATCATTCTTTTCTATTCTGCCGATGAAAGAGATGCCTTCGATAACTTCTTCAAGCTGTTTGAAAAATTCCAAAATGGAGAAATTCCTTTACCGAGTTAGTTAGTAACAGCTTATTTCTCACTCTCCAATTTTCGCCGTAACTCGCGAATAGCTGCGCTAGTATTGCGATCGCTAGCAATTTTAAAACACTCTATCAGCATCTCCGAAATATTCATTGTCGGAAAATAGCGGCTGTTATGCACAACTTCATAGCCTTCTTCCCGATAGCTATAAATCACCAGCCTTTTCCGCTTGTATATCCAAACTTCCGGTACTCGATAGGGCAAATAATCATTTATATCCGTGTAGCTAGTAACATCTATTTCTATTACTAGATCGGGAGATGGATCGACACCCCAATTAATGCGATCTTTGCCTGCAACTGCCGCCCAGTTATTGATATAAAAACAGTAATCTGGTTCAATGCCCCTTATTTCTGGCAAATCCATTGTAATCGGAGTAAATGCCTCATAGTCTTGCTCCAGATAATCGAGCAAAACTTTCACTACATCTGCAATTATATTAGCTTCACGTCCATGAGCAGGTAAAGGGGACATTAACAAAATTTCTCCTGGTCGATATTTGATGCGGGGGATAGATCGATCGCCCAATTGCTCGACGAGTTTCTGATAGTCTTGCCAATTGCCAGGTAGCCGTACAATTGCACCTGCGGGCAAATGGATTTTCTCTGGTGTAACGACAGCAAACATTTAAATTTAACCTCCGCCTCTAATATATAGCAGTCAAGCTCATAAAACGAGGTTTTCCCCCATAACCGCATCAAAAAACCGGGTTTTCTGGTATCAGTAGTGATACGCCATCTGTTTTACCCGCCTACCCAAACCCAGTATCCCATGAACCACACTCCCAATTGCCCAACTTGTAGAGGTATCAACCGCCGCCACTTTCTCGGAATCATCCCAGGGGCGCTATCTCTAGCTATTCTATCAGCCCCTCAACCAGCATTAGCCGAAAAAACTGCCACCACTTTTGTACTCAGTTGCATAGATTTTCGCTTTATCGAAGCAGAACGGTACTTTTTGTCCCTGAAAAATCTCAGCAATAAATATGATTTAACAGCCCTTGCAGGGGCTTCCTTAGCCTTAAGTGGAATTCCTCATCAAGCCGATGCACAAGCATTTTGGGATCAATTAGAATTATCTTATCGTTTGCACCATATCCAAAAAGTAATTATTCTGGATCATCAAGATTGCGCGATTTATGCAGATAAGATTGACCCGGAACTGAGTCAAGATTCGGAAAAAGAGCAGGAGGTGCATACGGAATACCTAAGTCGGGCTTATTGGGAAATACGCGATCGCTATCCTGATTTGAACATAGAATTATATTTTGTTACTCTCAATGCGGAAGTAAAGCCTATTTCGCCGATCGCTAGGAC
Source organism: Oscillatoriales cyanobacterium PMM_0008 (assembly GCA_949128025.1). Classification (GTDB taxonomy): domain Bacteria; phylum Cyanobacteriota; class Cyanobacteriia; order Cyanobacteriales; family Aerosakkonemataceae; genus Argonema. The sequence continues at coordinate 4,576 of CASBRD010000299.1, forward strand.
ATAAAAAAAGCAAAGGTTTGGATTGAAGAAAAGCGATCGCTCCTATAGAATGTTTCATAGCTAGGGCAGTTTACTCCAAAATCTACACCCAATGACCCGATTTATCCACGACCAATTTGCCAAAGATTACTTAGAAAAATTATTAACTCCCTATGGAGAAGTACAAGCCCCCCGCAGAGTAGCAGGTGAAGTAAGAGAAATCGATGTTTGGTTCTCTCCCATATCCCAAACAAATTTTCCTCCAGAAGTGCTAGGATTACTGGGAAGATTGGCGACGACAAACACTATTTTTGAACCCTTTCGCAACGCCGCCACTTCTGATGAAATTTGCGATTGTCTCTTAAAACTATTAGAAGTGCGAGGTGAATTTCAGCGAGAAGCAAATCGAAATAACACACGCCTGCAAGAATCAGCTACACCAAAATTATGGATACTCACGCCAACAGCATCAGCCAATTTGTTATCGGGATTTGGCGCAACTCATAACGAAAATTGGGTGACGGGCATATACTTTATGCCATCGGATCTTAAGACGGCGATCGTGGCGATTCACCAGCTACCCCGCACCCCAGATACTCTATGGTTAAGAATTCTCGGTAAGGGAAATGTGCAAAAACAGGCAATTAATGAATTAGAAGCACTTGCAGAAGATAACCCGTTCCGTGCGACAGCGCTAGAATTGTTATATAACTTGCAACGAAACTTGCAAGCAAATCAAATTCAAGACGAAGAGGATCGAGAGTTAATTATGCGATTAGCACCCCTTTATCAGCAAGATCGAGAACAAGCAATACAGCAAGGACGACAAGAAGGACAGCAAGAAGGACAGCGTTTGGTTGTAGAAAACTTGCTGCGAGTGCGCTTTGGGTCATTAGACCCACAACTTTTAGCTATTGTCGATCGCTTATTGGCATTACCGCCAGAGGAATTTACCCCCTTGCTGGTGGAATTATCGCGTGAGGAACTTATAGCTAGGTTTGGACAAGAAAATTACTAAACTTCAAAGGTGAAGTTACGATCCAATTTAAAAGCCAAAATTTGTCTGGCTGAGAAAGAATTTGCTTTAGAGCCTTATTTAACTCAAAACTTTCTCATTTGCCAGATCTGTGGCACAATTTAAGTACACTTAGGGTTTTAGTCCCTGTAGTTCAATAGTTTTTCCTCAATGACTGCAACCACCCCCAACCTACCAAGCCAATACGATCCCTTTACCACCGAAGCCAAATGGCAAAAGTTCTGGGAAGAAAACCACACTTTTAAAGCAGACCCGAATGCAGGCGGCGACCCCTACAGCATGGCGATTCCGCCACCTAATGTGACTGGTAGTTTGCACATGGGTCACGCCTTGGGACAAACGATTATGGATATTGTCGTTCGCTACCACCGGATGAAGGGACGCAATACTCTCTGGGTACCGGGAACGGATCATGCTAGTATCGCTGTCCACGTGATGCTGGAAAGGGAACTGGAAAAAGAAGGCAAAACTCGCGATGATTTGGGGCGCGAGAAGTTTCTCGATCGCGCAAAGCAGTGGAAAAATAATTCTGGTGGCGCAATTGTCAACCAGATGCGCCGTTTGGGTATCTCGGTTGATTGGTCGCGGGAACGCTTCACAATGGATGAGGGCTTATCTCTTGCGGTAGCGGAAGCTTTTGTCCGACTCTACGATGAAGGATTGATTTATCGCGGCAATTATTTGGTGAATTGGTGTCCCGCTACTCAGTCGGCTGTCTCTGATTTGGAGGTGGAAGATCGGGAGGTGAACGGGAATTTGTGGCATTTCCGCTATCCTCTGACTGATGGTTCTGGTTATTTAGAGGTGGCGACAACTCGACCGGAAACGATGCTGGGCGATACGGGGGTGGCGGTGAATCCTAATGATAACCGTTACAAACATTTAATTGGCAAAACGGTTATGCTCCCAATTATGAATCGGGAAATTCCTATTATTGGCGATGAGTTGGTTGACCAAGGTTTTGGTACTGGTTGTGTGAAGGTGACGCCAGCCCATGATCCGAATGATTTTGAAATGGGAAATCGTCACAATTTGCCGTTTATCAATATTATGAATAAGGACGGCACTCTGAATGAAAATGCAGGGTCTTTCCAAGGTCAAGACCGTTTTGTCGCCCGCAAAAATGTGGTGGAACGGTTAGAAAGCGATGGGTTTTTGGTGAAGATTGAGGATTATAAGCATACTGTACCTTATAGCGATCGCGGTAAAGTTGCGATCGAACCTCTCCTCTCTACTCAATGGTTTGCCAAAATTCGTCCGATGGCTGATCGAGCGCTACAATTCTTGGATGAGCAAAACTCACCCGAATTTGTACCGCAACGCTGGACAAAAGTCTATCGCGATTGGTTGGTAAAGTTAAAGGATTGGTGTATCTCTCGTCAGTTGTGGTGGGGTCATCAAATTCCCGCTTGGTATGCTGTCAGCGAAACGGGTGGAGAAATCACCGATAGTACGCCGTTTGTGGTAGCGCGAACTGAGGCGGAAGCCAAAGAAAAAGCTGTTTTACAATTTGGTGAAAATGTCAAGTTAGAGCAAGATCCAGATGTTCTCGATACTTGGTTTTCTTCTGGATTGTGGCCTTTTTCTACTTTAGGTTGGCCGGAAAAAACTCGCGAATTAGATTTTTACTATCCTACCTCTACTCTAGTTACTGGTTTTGATATCATCTTTTTCTGGGTTGCCAGAATGACGATGATGGCAGGTCATTTGACAGATCAAATGCCGTTCAAAGACGTTTACATTCACGGTTTGGTGTTGGATGAAAACGGCGAAAAAATGTCTAAAACTAAGGGGAATGGCATTGACCCTTTGTTGATAATTGACAAATATGGTACTGACGCTTTGCGCTATACTCTGGTCAAGCAAGTTGCTGGTGCTGGTCAAGATATCCGCTTTGATTATATTCGCGAGAAGGATGAGTCGCCTTCGGTAGAAACGTCTCGCAATTTCACTAACAAACTGTGGAATGCTTCCCGGTTTGCAATGATGAATTTGGATGGACAAACGCCGCAGGATTTGGGGAACCCCACCCCAACCCTCCCCGTCCACGGGGAGGGAGTAGGAGAAGAATTCGCTGTGGACAAAATCAAAGTCCCCCCTGTGGACGGGGGGGTGGACAAAATCAAAGTCCCCCTTGTGGACGGGGGAGAGTCCGAAATCAAAGTCCCCCCTGTGGACGGGGGGGAGAA
>CASBRD010000300.1 GCA_949128025.1 Oscillatoriales cyanobacterium PMM_0008
ATCAATCAGCTAAAACCAGTCCCTTAGTTTCGATCGCCCACGGCATAAAGGCGATTCCCAGCAATGGGATAAAACCAACCCAAAACAAAGTATCTAGTGCAGTAGATAAAGTATTTGTGCCTTGAGATGCTAGATATCCTATTAACAGAGGCCCGATCGCGGCAAATACCCGCCCTGCGTTGTAGCAAAAACCAGCACCAGTTGCCCGCAGTCTAGTCGGAAACAGTTCTGGTAGATAGTAGGTGAAACTACCAAAAACTCCAGCTACAGTCAAACCAATGAAAAAGTAAAAGTAAAGGCGGGTTTCTGGAGATAATGGTAACCCGAAATCAATCAGGATTGTGAGAGAAGATAAAACAAAGTAGATGGAGAACATGATCTTGCGCCCTAAGTATTTAGCAGCTGGTACTGTTAGTAGGGTGCCAATCAAACTGCCAATGCTACAGCTATTGGTGGCGATCGCTTTCCATTGTTCGATCAGAGATTGGGTCGCCGCCAGATCCAATCCCCTCTCTAGCGCCACTGAGGAGGCTAATCCAGAGGCAATTGCGGGCATGAAAGCAAGACAACTCGTTAAAGTTATCAAAGCAATTGTCGCGATCGCTAAACCGCTAATCGTCGCCGCTCGGTTGGGGAGTTGAAAAAGTTCCCGAATTCTAGCAGGATCGACGTTTTCGGCGGCTTTTTGCCAACGTTCTGGCTCTTTGACAAATAAGCGCACAATCAAAGCAACAGCCGCCGGAATCAAACCAAATAGAAATACAAAGCGCCAAGAAGTTTCGGGACTTTCCGGTAATAGCACTCCGGCGATTTGGAAATTAAGGAAGCTGGCTAAAATTGGGCCAGCCGATGCCGCAGTATTTAAAAGCACTCCTGCTTCTACACGCGATCGCTCTGGCATTACTTCTGCTACCATTGATGCGCCCGCCGCCCATTCGCCACCTATACCCAGACTGGCTACAATTCTACACAGCACCAAAACCGACATATTGGGAGCGAAGGCGCAGGCAGCAGTCCCCAAGGCGTAGAGTAGCATGGTGAAGAGGAGGGTTTTCGTGCGACCGATGCGATCGGCTACTTTCCCGAAAACTATCCCTCCAACTGCCCAACCCAACAATAGAACGGAACTCAAAACACCAGTCCACAAAAGGGTTGCTGCTTTAGCTTCCGGCGAACCGATAGTCAAGCCCAACAGGGTAGGCACGCAGTTGGGAGCGACATAATTAAATAGTACATTGTCGAAAATATCAAAGCCCCAACCCAGCCACGCAGCAAACAGTACAGTCCATTGATAGCGACTTAATTGCAGCATTATGATGTCTTGAAGTAACAATTGCTGGTGAACTACCCATCGTCAAGTCGGAGTACCGACTATGACGCCCCCTTATCCTATCTCGTCTCAGCTTGGGAGACAGCTACAACCGCCAGCAGAGTATGAAGTTGGAAGGATAACGACGCACAACTTTTATTACCTTCGCAGTCTCAGCCGAGTAATGCTGCCAGTTGAAGGCGAAAAAAACATCCTGAAATTGGGTAATATGTAAAATCTCCCCAAAGAAATATATTTGTTCCCCAGCTATGAAAAAACCTACTGCCCGTACCTCTGCCTTATTCGCTACCTTCGCTTTGCTGCTGAGTGCCTGCACACAAACCAACTCTGGCCCCACTGCCACAACCACAACTAATCCTTCCTCAACAGCAGCATCCTCTAACGGCATTCCCATTGGAATTGCTTTAGCGCTAACGAGTAACGTTGCTTTACTCGGTCAGGAAGGCGTTGCCGGGGCCAAAATTGCCGAGAAATATTTTAACGACAAAGGAGGCATCGACGGCACCCCGATTAAATTGGTTATCCAGGACACTGGCGGAGAGGAAGCCGGAACGATTAACGCATTTCAAACTCTAATTACTCAAAGTCAAGTTGTCGGCATTGTTGGCCCCACTCTTTCGCAGCAAGCATTTAGCGCCGACCCGATCGCAGAACGTGCTAAAGTCCCAGTCATCGGAGCATCCAATACCGCCAAAGGAATCCCCGAAATAGGCGATTACATTGCTCGCGTTTCTGCACCCGTCGCCATTGTTGCCCCAAATTCAGTAAAAGCGGCTCTCAAGATTAATCCCAATATCAAGAAAGTAGCAGTTTTTTACGCACAAAACGATGCGTTTAGCAAGTCAGAAACTGGGACTTTTCAGGAAACCGTTAAGGCTCAAGGACTCGATTTAGTAACCGTACAAAAGTTTCAGACCGTCGATACCGACTTTCAAAGTCAAGCCACCAACGCTATCAACCTGAAACCCGATTTGATAATTATTTCTGGTTTGGCAACAGACGGAGGCAACTTAGTACGGCAACTGCGGGAACTGGGTTATAAAGGTATCATTATCGGGGGAAATGGCTTCAATACTTCCAGTATTTTTACCGTTTGTAAAGCTCTCTGCGATGGTGTTATAGTTGCTCAAGCTTATAGTCCCGATCACCCTAATGACGTTAACAAAGCTTTCCGCACTACTTATCTGAATCAATACAAAAAAGAACCGCCGCAATTTAGCGCCCAAGCATTCGCAGCTGTTCAAGTATATGTGGAGGCACTCCAAGCTCTCGATAAAAAAAGCGAAATTACTAAATTACCACTGGCTCAGTTGCGTACAGAATTGAATAAACAGTTATTAACTGGAAAATACGATACTCCTTTGGGTGAAATTGCTTTTACACCCGTAGGTGATGTAATTCAAAAAGATTTTTACGTGGCACAACTGAAGGTGGATAAAGACGGGAATAACGGAAAGTTTGCGTTTTTGAAATAGCTGCGATCGCCATGCTAAAACCTGCTGTTTATAGCTGCAATTTTATAGCAATTTGGCTATAAAAAAAATTAGCAATTAGTCAAAAGGTAAATTCCAACCTAAAACCTTTATGGATTTAACTTTATTTATCCAACAATTTCTAAACGGGTTATCCATCGGCAGTGTTTATGCCATTTTTGCATTAGGATACACCCTAATTTTCTCCATCTTAGGCATCATTAATTTTGCTCACGGGGCGCTTTTTACTTTGGGTGCATACTTCACCTATGCGCTGATGGGGGAACCATTTGGTTTGAATGGATTGCTTGCCAATGCAGCATTGCCTGTAAAACTCCCTTTTGCGCTGGCGTTAATTCTGGGAAGTGTACTTGCCGGTTTAGTTGGAATTACAATTGAGCGCATTGCCTTCCGTCCTTTGCGACGCAAGCGTGCTGATTCCCTGCTGACAGTAGTTTCTAGCCTTGGCGTGGCGTTAGTAATTGTCAATTTAATTCAATATCTAGTTGGCGCAGAAAACTACACATTTCCAGGAAATACCTACGGCAGTTTGCCTGCTGCAATTAACTTTGGCACAGCAGAAAAACCGATTCCCATTCGCAGCGTTCAATTGGTTATTTTTGGTGTTAGCGTGGTAATTTTGACAATTCTTACCTATTTTATCAATAGCACTAAATACGGTAAGGCGATGAAAGCTGTTGCCGAAGATCCAATTACTGCCAGTTTGCTGGGTATTAACACAGACGGTTTTATTGTCCTGACATTTTTTATCAGCAGCTTTCTGGCTGGGGTGGCGGGAACTTTGGTAGGCTCTAGCGTTAGTATTGCTGGGCCATATTTTGGTATTGGTTTTGGGCTCAAGGGGTTAGCGGTTATCGTACTCGGTGGTTTGGGAAGTATTCCCGGTGCGGTATTAGGAGGTTTGGTAATTGGGTTGATTGAGGCGTTTGTTCCGGCAGATGCTTCTGCTTATAAAGATGCCTTTGCTTTTGGGATATTGTTTATTATGCTCTTGGTTAGACCGCAAGGTTTGCTGGGGCGTCGCTTTGTCCAAAAGGTGTAGTCGATTTGGGATTTTGGATTGAATCTTCAATCTGTCGCGTGACCAACTAGGGAGGAGAGATTAAGAAGTGAAAATAGAACATATCTCCATTCAGAACTTCAAGAAATTTGAAAAGCTTGAGGTTTCTTTCAAAAACAAGACTCTTGAAGAAGTTAGCGATCGCTTTCTGTTACTGGGTGATAATGGCAGTGGAAAAACAACCCTGTTGCAAGCAATTGCTTTACCGTTGGCATTGGCAACAGGGAAAATCCAAAGCATCGCTAACTTTAAATGGATTGGTTTTCTGCCAGGACGCTATTGGAAGTGGGGGACTCCACGGATTGAATTAGAAGTATCTTTTGAAGAAGAAGAGATTGAAGCAACTCGCGACATAGCCAGGAAATGGTATGATGCTCAACCGCCAGAGTTCCGTAGCTATCAAGACTTTATTGAACCTGGTGGCAGTCGTATTGTCAGGGTAATTTTGAGTGGAGATTACTGGGAAGCTGGAGATTCTCCTGGCAAACGAGCCCAATTTCGAGGACGCTATTATGCACAATGGTTTATTAACAAGAATGAGCAATCTGTTCGCTCTTATTTTCCTAAGCTACCAGGGATCTTCTGGTTCGATCAGTTCCGCAACCTTGGCTCTAATCCTGCCCCCGATGGTACTGGAGATGGTTTCAAAGAACGCAGTAGTAGCGTTTCCTTTGAATCAGGCGTAGGCTATCTGCGTCGATTTCTAATTGATTGGAGACGCAAGCAGGAGTCTGGCAGTAGAAATTACCCTGTTGACTACTTGAACCAATTGGAAACTCTCTACAAAAAAGTTTTTCCCGATCGCTCCTTTTGGGGACTGGAAAATCTTCCCAGTTTTGATTCTCCTACAGAAGAAAGTACTTATTTCCTTCTAAACGACGGAAATCGAAGATACGACATTGAGGAAATGTCAGCAGGCGAACAGGCAGTATTTCCTATTCTTTACGAATTTGTTAGGCAACAAATTGCATATTCAGTTGTACTGATTGATGAAATTGATTTAAACTTGCATCCGTCTGCTGCCCAATTTTTAGTCAGTCAGTTGCCTAAGATTGCTCCTACTTGCCAATTTATTTTGACTACTCATTCTCGATCTGTCAGCGATGTAATTGGTGAAACTGAAACGCACCGTTTGGCTGGAGGAGTGCTGTGCCTGTAAATGTTCTGTATTGTGAGGGTAATTCCAAGAGCATTGATGTGAGGGCAATCCGACAACTCCTTCCTAAGTGCGAATTACGACCGATTGGTGGAAAAACTTCCAAATTTATGGAGAGTATTATTGCTGACAGAGCTATCAATCAAAACTTAGCTGGACTTGTCGATCGCGATTTTGATTGTCGCGACTTTACTTGCACTAACCAGCCGATTCCTTGCGTGTATGAGAACATACAGGTAGGCTGGAGTTGGGAAAGGAAAGAGATTGAGAATTACCTCATCGATCCGCAAGTTGTCCGACGTGCTTTAAGAAGTAAAGCACTGCGAATGGACGAATATCAAGCTGCTTTGAGGAAGGCATCTGAAGATATTTCAACCTACACAGCGGCTCGAACGGCTCTGTCGTGCTATGGCTTTAAGAATTTTTGGGGGGAGCAAGTCGGCAATACCTCATACTATTTCCCCAGTAGTCGTAGTCTAGGCAAAAAAGCTTGTCAAGACCATATACGAAATATCGTCCAACAATTCAAAGGCGATCGCATCGTTACACCTGAAGATGTCTTGAATAAGTTTGAGCGGTTACTTCCACTCTTTAGCACTGGGGGAGTCCGATTTGAAAATGAAAATTTCTTGACTTTCTTCGCTGGCAAAGATTTACTCTACATTATGAGAAACAGTCTAAGGGAATTTGGATTTGAAACCAGTAATTCGCAAACTAGCCCTCAAGAGGTATTTCTTGAGCGCGTCATTAAGGGCATGGAAAGAGCAGAAGAAGTCTGGACTTGGCTACCAGAGTGGCAAGAACTGCGTAATCTGATTATTAACTCAAGTTTTTAAGTTTTGTGTGATTTCAGTAAAATCTAAAATTGATATGAACGGATTCTTAAGTACTTACGGATTTCTGATTGTCTCTATGGTGATGGGGGCGCTACTGGGGCTGTCGCTGTATTTGCCGCTGATGACTGGGCAACTTTCTCTGGCTAGCCCTGGTTTTTATGCTTTGGGTGGATATATTGCGGCGATTTTGTCTACGCAGGTATTTAAAGTTAGCGATGGTTTATACCCGATTGGGCTGGTGTTATTGGAGATGTCGATCGCTGGTGTAGTTTCTGGCGTGTTGGGGGTCTTGGTGGGAATTCCGGCGCTGCGGTTGCGGGGGATTTATTTGGCGATCGCAACTATTGCTTTTGTGGAAGTTTTGCGCGTTCTCTCGCTCAACTTGGACATCACTGGCGGTGCGGTGGGCATCTTTGGCATTCCCCAGCCGTTTTTAACACCGATCGAATATTTGTGGATTGCCATACCCTTGCTTCTTGTTACTATGGTTCTGCTGTACCGGCTTGAGCGTATCCGGCTGGGACGAGCTTTCACAGCTATCCGCGAGGATGAATTGGCTGCGGGTGCAATGGGGATCGACCCAACCCACTACAAGGTTTTGGCTTTTACGCTGGGTGCTATTCTAGCAGGTGTGGTTGGTGCCGTTAGCGCCCACTTTCTGAATACCTGGAATGCCCGTCAAGGCACTTTTGATGCCAGTATAGTTTACTTGACTTCCGTATTGATTGGCGGCACTAGAACTTTTGTTGGGCCAGTTTTGGGTGGTATGGTATTTACAGCCTTGCCTGAAGTGTTGCGTGCGATCGCAGATACCGCTGGTTTACCTCTGTGGCTAGCGCAATTCCTGCGAGATGGTCGCCTGATTATTTTCGGAGTGCTGATAGTCTTGGGAACGATATTTTTCCCTCAAGGCTTGGTGACGCCGGATTTATTTAAAAGACAAAAGAATCGGAAAAGTCACAGCTAACATTTAGGTAATACTTTGTGCAGATGATCGGTGAAAATCTTACCACGAGCAATCCTATCTTATCAGCCAAAACTATAAATCGTACTTTTGGAGGTTTGGTTGCTGTTAATAATGTCTCTTTCACGGTCAATAAAAACGAGATTTTTGGGCTGATTGGCCCCAACGGGGCTGGAAAAACAACGCTCTTTAATATGATTACGGGCTTGATTGAACCCTCCGGCGGACAGCTGTTTTATCAAGGTGAAGAAATTTCCTTCCTTCGTCCGCACCAAATAGCTAAAGCAGGCATTGCCCGTACTTTCCAGAATATTCGCTTGTTTGGCGAACTCTCGGCGCTGGAAAATGTGACGATCGCACGACATATCCATACTAAAAGTGGTTTTATAAGGGGAATTTTAGGCTTGCCACCAGCTCCTAGCGAGGAAAATAGAACCAAGCAGAAGGCTTTAGAGTTGCTCGATTTGGTGGGATTAAGCGATCGGGCCTTTCAAAAAGCGCGAAATTTTCCCTACGGCGATCAACGCCGCCTCGAAATTGCCCGCGCCCTTGCCTTAGAACCTCAAGTTTTGCTGCTAGATGAACCTGCTGCTGGCATGAATCCGAGCGAGAAGAACCAGTTGAGCGAATTTATTCGGGAAATACGCAGCCAGTTCAACCTGACTATTATCTTAATCGAGCATCACGTACCCCTCGTTATGGGATTGTGCGATCGCATTGCCGTGTTAAACTTTGGCAAATTGATTGCTTTGGGCGATCCAGCCCAAGTGAGAACTGACCCTGCTGTAATCGAAGCTTACCTGGGAAGCGAATGAATCCACCTATTCCACTGTTAGAAATTAGGGAACTTTACGTCAACTACGGTGGTATCCAAGCCCTGCAAAATATCAATCTCACCGTTAACGCGGGTGAGGTAGTAACCCTGATTGGAGCCAATGGTGCTGGCAAAAGCACAACCCTGCGGGCTATCTCTAGGCTAATTAACCCTCGCAGCGGTCAGATTGTTTACCAAGGGCGGGACATCACCCGACGCCCCCCTCACGAGGTGGTGCGATTGGGTATCGCCCATTCCCCTGAAGGACGCAGAGTGCTGGCGAGGCAAACTGTTCTAGATAACCTGGAATTGGGGGCGTACACCCGCTCTAACTCGGCAGAAGTGAAGGCAGATCTCGATCGCCAATTTGAGATTTTCCCCCGTTTGGCAGAACGCCGCCTTCAGCTAGCGGGAACACTTAGCGGCGGCGAACAACAGATGTTAGCTCTAGCTCGCGCCTTAATGAGCAGACCGAAACTTTTGCTTTTAGACGAGCCCAGTCTTGGGCTTGCCCCCGCCATTGTCCGCGAGATTTTCTCAATTATCCGGGATCTGCGTGCCACTGGCGTTACTATCCTGCTGGTGGAACAAAACGCCAAACTTGCACTGGAAAGTGGCGATCGAGGATACGTACTTGAAGCTGGTCGCATCACCCTGACGGGACAAGCCGCAAACCTCCTTAATGATGACCAAGTTAGGAAAGCTTACTTAGGTTGACATTCTGCGGTCTAAAGACGCGCAGAAACTCTGACGAGTTTTTGCCTTATCTCTTAGATTTCCGACGTCAGTTTTGATCGTCAGCTAAAGTAATCAGTGCATCATAGACAGTGAGATTAAAATCCTTATCCAGAGTCGGTGCTAAGTAAATACCAAAGTTTTTGTTTTTAATTTGGGCTTGGGAGCTAATTCTTACGCCAATACACACCTCGTCGCGGTTTTGTGCCGCAAGTATGCAGTCAGCGAAGGTTAACTTGCCAATCTGGTTGGCTGGAAAGTAAAGCCATATTGGCTTAATATACAGTTCGCTACCGTCAAGGGAAAACAAATCTTGATATATTGACATCACATCAGGTTCCTGGGACACCTGAGCCAAAATTTTCGACACAAATTGATTGGTAAGGAGAAAGTCTTTTACACCAGCTTTGATCACCAAGTCAGTATTTTGCGAGTCGATTATCTCGGCAATTAAATTAGTGGTAATTTTGGTTTTGGTGGCTGTGGTATATTCTTTGAAAAATTGCCGTATTTCCAACAAAATGGTGAGCGTCTTGGCATCAATTTCCTCGGCATTTTCCCCGCTACCTGCCAAAATTGAGATGCTGTCAAATTTATCTAGTTTTAGGGTTTTTAGCTGCTCGACTGAATCCACATTTACTTGCATAACTTCCATCTTGATATGTGGATATGCTTTGGCAATATTGTCAAATTCAGTTTTAATTTCATCGGTTAAAACCTCTACCGCCAGGTTAACCTGGGAGTCTTTGACTAGGCATTTCGCATATTCTTCGAGAGCGATCGCAGTTTTGCTGTTCCAGCCAATCATTAGATAATTTTCAGTTTCTAGTTCTAAAGTTTGGTTGCGCTCGACACAGCCAATACGGTTAGGCTGTACTACAGGTTCTGGAAAAAACTGAATAGTTGAATCATCTCCAGCTAGGACGATCGCTTCATCATCTCTAGCTAACTTGTAATCTTTGTTTGTTTTTAGTGTCAAGGTGCGATCTCCATGACGCACTCCTAATGGTACAGCTTGCAATAAATGAAACGGCAATTGACCGAAGGTTATATTACTCCATCCTGAAGTAGGACGATAGAAATAAAATTCGTTTCCTTCAAAGCCCACCAAGTTTAAATATACTCTTGCCAGACCTACACTTCGTGAAGTTTGAACTAAAATCCGAGCCAATATATCAGCTTCATTAAGAGTGGTGACCGCGCCAGGAGCAATGTTTTCAGCAAGTCTGCGATATTGTTCCAAATGTAATTCTACGATAATTGGCGGCAGATTTTCTTCTCCATTAGCAGCGACAACTGCCAGGATTCCCTTAACCACTCGTGCATCAGATAAAGTCTTGAATTGCTCGGTATCTGAACTTTTAGCATCATTCAAAATAATAATGGATTTAGCAACTTTGACACCTACTTTATCCAGGTTAGATAAATTTGCGATCGGGCCATTGCGAGTCACCACTCGCGTTGTTTTTAGCTCGACTATATTATTCCGCAGGAAATCATCCATCTCCTCCTTATCTTGGTCAGCCAAGATCACAACGACTGCATCTGATTCTGATTCATTAGCCAACACTAACTCTTTAATAATATCTACAACCCTGTCGCCAAATCCTAAAATTAAAGTATGGTTCTCTTCCACTACCAGACTTTTACCCTTACGCAGCAACTCTAGTCTTGATTCAAACTGCTGGGTAATGAAAGCTATTAAGCTGGAGAACAGCACTAAGCCGATAAAAATCGTGATGACACCCACAAACTTGGCAGCAAAATTGGCCTCGTCTCCTGTGTCTCTTAAACCTATAAGCTGAACAAAAATTTCCCAAAGTAAGTCATCAGTACCTCTTATAGGGCCGTTAGGAAAGAACCGTTCTACAACATAACGTGCAGTTGTCATCACCGCAAAAGCAGCAATAAATACTGACACTAATGCCAGAAAGACCGACATCCCTCCTTTCGACATAAAGTTGTCGAATTTATACTGTAGGCGTTTTTGCCAGGTGATTTCATTTCCAGAAGATCGACTGCTGTTGTTTGTCAAAGTTAATACCAACCTTATATAGTTGTCGAAGTTATCCTGTAGGCGCTTTTGCCAGGAGACTTGATTTCCCGAAGATCGACTGCTATCGTTTGTCAAAGTTACTACCAACCTTTAAACAATACTGGACATATCTAAATCTTACAGAAACTTTGGGTGTATAGGCATAAACCTGACCAGAGCAAAAATTCTAACACACCAAAAACGGAAAAGTACCGACTCTGTAGGGGCAAGAAATCCACCCCTACCGATCGAAACTACTGAGAATTGCTGGCTATAGCAAAATTGGCAAAATCGCTCCCCGGTCAAGTGCCAGATAAATCTCGCCCCCCGGTAGCACCTGAACGTTCACCCCCAGACGCGCCATCACTTCACCGCCCAATCCGGGAATACGCATCTTCAATCCCTTCAAATCGGCAAGGGATTTGATTTCTCGCTTGAACCAACCGCCCATCTGCACGCCTGTGTTACCAGCAGGAAAGTTAATCACGTTGAAGTTGGAGTAAATTTTCTGCATTGCTTCCAAACCGCCGCCATGATATAGCCAAGCGTTCTGCTGCTGGGCGGAGAGACCGAAAGGCACTGCTGTGCCGAAACCCAGGGCGGGATTTTTGCCAATGTAGTAGTAGCTGGCGGTGTGACCGCATTCGACCGTTCCCGCTTGTACGGCGTCTAGAACCTGTAGTCCGGGGACAATCTCACCCGCAGCGAAAGGCGTAATGGTGAAACGCCCGTTTGTCATTTCCCTGATGCGCTTGCAAATGGTGTCAGCGCCTCCGTAAATAGTTTCGAGCGATTTAGGCCAGCTGGTAGCCATCCGCCATCTGATGCTTGGTAGGGCGCTGGTTGTACCGGAAGTTGTAGTCGCCTTGGTACAGGCACCAAGTGCTGTGACGCTGACTGCACCGATCGCAGCTTTGCCAAAAAACTTTCGCCGTTTCATTTGTGGGAATGCCAAATCAAAAATTTATAAGTATCTACTGAGCTTATTTGGTTTCTTCAGCCAAATGGTATAGCCACAGTCCAAATCGAGTCAATCTAAAATCTAAAATCGAATGTTAACTTGGTAGCTTTCCTGATTTATGAAGCAGCAAAAGTTCTTCAACGCCTTAAGATTTGCTTGGCAACGCCTGCTTCAATCAGCAGCAATCTTTCGATACAGCGATCGGGCCATCAGTTTAGTCTGGAGTACCAGTCCTAGCCTCACCTTAATCTTTGCTGTTCTGACTTTGGGCGCGGGACTTTTCCCGGCGGTAATTGCTTACGTTGGCAAGTTAATTGTCGATGGAGTAATCAATGCTTCTCGTTCAGGTTTAGAGAGCGATCGCCTTTTAGCCTTATCCTATGTAGGATTGGAGGCACTCTTAATCGCCCTCTTCAATGGCACACAAAGAGGTCTGGGTGTTTGCCAATCACTCCTGCGGGTATTACTCGGTCAAAAGGTAAACCTTCTGATTCTAGAGAAAGCACTGACACTCGACCTCGTTCACTTTGAGGATTCAGAGTTCTACGACAAAATGAATCAGGCGCGGCGAGAAGCATCAAGCCGTCCCTTGAGCCTAGTTAGCCGCACTTTCAAGCTAATTCAGGATGCTCTCTCCCTGATTACCTACGGCACTCTCCTACTACAATTTTCAGTTTTAGCAGTGGTAATACTAGCAATAGCCGGAATTCCCGCTTTCATCGCCGAGACTCGCTTTGCTGGAGAAGCTTTCCGCTTATTTCGCTGGCGTTCTCCAGAAACGCGAGAACAAACTTACCTAGAAACCTTAATCGCTAGGGAAGACTATGCCAAAGAAGTCAAGTTATACCAGCTTGGGCAAATTTTGTTAGCGCGGTATCGAGACATCTTCCATCGACTTTATGGTGAAGACCGAGATTTAACCGTGCGGCGTGGATTCTGGGGTTATCTGCTCGGCTTGCTCAGTACCGCCACATTCTACCTTGCCTATGCTTGGATTGTCGTAGAAACCATTGGGGGCAAGATTTCCTTGGGAGAGATGACGATGTATTTGGTCATATTCCGCCAAGGACAGTCTACATTTTCCTCGGCTTTGGGTTCAGTTGGGGGAATGTACGAGGATAACCTTTACCTGTCCAACCTTTACGAGTTTTTAGAGCAACGCATTCCCAAATCCAAAGGTAAAGCAACTCAAGGGTTAATTGCTAATGATGGAGTTCGCTTCGAGAATGTCGGCTTCACCTACCCAGGCAGCGAGAAACCTGCATTACAAGGCATCTCTCTGCATCTCAAACCAGGACAGAAACTAGCAATCGTGGGGGAGAACGGTTCGGGAAAAACGACACTAATCAAGCTTTTAACTCGATTGTACACCCCTTCTTCCGGGCGCATTCTGCTAGATGGTTTGGATTTACAAGCATGGGATATAGCAGCATTGCATCGCAGATATGCAGTAATTTTTCAGGACTTTGTGCGCTATCAGTTTACTGTCGGGGAGAATGTGGGTGTGGGAGATGTTGAGCATCTGCAAGACCGAGAGCGTTGGCAAATGGCTGCTGCTAAGGGTATGGCTAAATCTTTGATCGAGTCAATGCCTGCTGGCTTTGAAACGCAGTTGGGGCGTTGGTTCAAAGCTGGAATTGAACTTTCTGGCGGCGAGTGGCAAAAAATCGCGCTTTCTAGGGCTTTTATGCGGACTGATGCTGATATTTTGGTGCTGGACGAACCTACGGCGGCGATGGATGCGGAAGCTGAGTTCCAAATTTTTAACCATTTACGGACTGTGACGAAAACTCAAATGGTGATTCTCATCTCTCACCGCTTTTCTACTGTGCGGATGGCTGACACGATTGTGGTTTTGGCGGATGGGGTGGTGGTGGAAGCAGGCACTCATGAGAAGTTATTGGAGGCACAGGGGCGTTATGCTCGACTCTTTTCGCTGCAAGCGGCTGGATATCAGTAGGGGCTAGGGGCTAGGGTTTCAGGAATTGAGAATGTCCTAACTGACTCATCGGTTGCTATAATTGCCATTCCCACGCAAAAAATAATTTATTTGCCACTCTCCATTAGAGCGAATAAAACTGACTTTATAATCTCTTGGTTCATGGTAAAGAAAGCGGTTCTGAACCCATCCTTTTTTACCATTTGTCAGCACAACAGGCGTCCAACCATTAGGAGAATTGACCTCTTCTTGCAAACGCTGTGGCAGGTTATTGAAAGTTTTGGCATCAAACTTTACGACTTCTTTAGAAAGCACGGTCACTATAGAAGCACCAGTACCTGGTTCAGAACGAACATTAACACTTTCTCCTAAAATTCCCATTTGTTCTTGCCAACCAAAATCATAAATTGGTTTGCCGGAAGTAATTGGACAAACCCATATATCCGAACCAAGTTCTTGTTCGGGGACTTGTGTATCTGGTTCGATCGTACAGCCTGTGCTAACTGCCTTTTCCATGTATTGCCAGAAAAGAGATTGAGGGTCATCGATATTATAAGCATCCAGATTAATTGAACTGTCAAAACTAAATCGGGTTTTGGTTGTGACAATGTTGCGAATAAAATTAGCATCGCGTCGTTTAGTTGCATCCAAAAGACGTACTCGGAATTGCGGAAAGGTATTCGGATTAGGTTGAGGAGATGAATTTAGATCTGTGGGGGTATTTAATTCCAAATCCGAAGTAGAATTTGGTGGTAAAGAATTAGCAGTCGATTCTGGTAATGAACTTTGGTCATTAGATACAGATTCTCTGTTGTTGAGATAAGAAATAGCTGCTAAAGTCGAACCAGTTATTGCACCCAAGGCTATCAATATAATTATAAAAAACTGTTGGGATTTCATGGCAGTGCCTCTTTGAGCTAAATTTAGGGGTAGTGGCTAGTGCCGCTACGCAAAAGTCACTCATTCAAATGCCCATGATAAAACTTTTTAGGTATGTTGTTGCGCTTGGGTGCTATCTTAAAGAGCGCTGAAGCGCAACAACATACCAAATATAACTCCTGTTGGGTTTCGCTTCACAATGGCTAGGGCCTACAAAGAAATGGCGAAGGTATTGTCTGGGAAAACAGGTTGTTAGGTAGTAAGCTGGATTGAGGTACAATATCTAGATTGGTTGGTTACCGGAAAACGAGCTAAAGCCCCTGGCTTCAGACATGGGGATGTAAGCGATTCGCGGTTTTAACCGCCGTCAAATATTACATTTTGTTGCTTGTCTATTTATTTTACGCTACAACTGCCAAAATAAGAACGAGCAACAAAGGTCGATCTAATGATAGTCTACGAGTTCAAGCTCAAAGGGAAAAAACAACAATATCAAGCCGTTGATGACGCGATCCGCACATCGCAGTTCATCAGAAACAAATGTTTGCGTTTCTGGATGGACAACAAGGGTATAAACAAATACGACTTAAGTGCTTATACGGCGGTACTAGCCAAACAATTCCCCTTTGCTAATGAACTCAATTCGACAGCTAGACAAGCCTCATCCGAACGGTGCTGGTCAGGGATTAACAGATTCTTTGAGAACTGCAAAAAGAAGATTGCAGGTAAAAAAGGCTTCCCTAGATTCAAAAAAAATCAACGTTCCGTAGAGTACAAAAAATCAGGATGGAAGCTTTCTTCAGATCGAAAAAGAATAACTTTTACCGATCGAAAAGGAATTGGTTCAGTTAAGCTAATTGGCACTTACGACTTGCATTTTTACCAAATTGAACAAATTCAACGGGTAAGATTAGTTAAGAGAGTCGATGGTTATTATTGCCAATTCTGTATATCAGCAGAAGTTAAACAAGATTTGCAACCCACGGGTAAAGCTATCGGATTAGATGTCGGATTAAACCATTTTTATACGGATAGCCAGGGCGAAAAGGTGGATAATCCCCGATTTTTGAGGAAGTCCGAAAAAAAGTTAAAAAGGGCGCAACGCCGAGTCTCCAAAAAGGTTAAAGGCTCAAACAACAGGGAAAAAGCGATCGATCGTTTGGGGAGAACGCATTTAAAAGTGTCACGCCAACGTAAAGATTTCGCTGTGAAATTAGCGAGATGCGTGGTGATGTCTAATGATATCGTGGCAGTGGAAGACTTGCCAGTGCGAAATATGGTGAAAAACCATCACTTAGCGAAGTCAATTAGTGATGCTGCTTGGTCACAATTTAGAGAATGGTTAAAGTATTTTGCCCTAAAGTTTGGCAAAATTGCTATAGCGGTTCCGCCCCATTTCACAAGCCAAAATTGTTCTGGCTGTGGGCAAGTTGTGAAAAAATCTCTATCTATTCGCACTCACGTTTGTAAATGTGGTGTCGTGCTAGACAGAGATGAGAATGCCGCAATTAATATTTTAATTAAGGCATTAAGATTGCTTGGTTATATATCAAATACCGTTGGGCAAACGGAAATTAACGCTTGTGGAGAGATGACCCTCTACTTAAGACTGGAAACGGTTCTTAAGCAAGATCACTCGTTGAAGCAAGAATCCCCGTCCCTTTAGGGCTGGGGAGTGTCAATTGGGCGACTCTCGTCCAACTGACCCCGGTAAACTAACTGCCTGTTAGCATCGAAGAGAAAAAAGTCTGGTGTGCAAGCTGCTGTGTATGCTTTGGCAGTCTCTTGGCTCTCATCGTAGCAGAAGGGAAAGGTGAAACCCAACTCAACAGCCATCTCTTTGAGCTTTTCGGGTGCATCGTTCGGGTAATTGGCGATGTCGTTGGCGCTGATAGCAACTATTCCGACATTTTGTGCTTGATAATCTTTTCCGAGTTGCGCTAATTCGGCCTGAATATGCTTGACAAACGGACAGTGCTGACAGATAAACATTACCAGCAGCGCTTTCTTATAGCTAAAGGTGGCAAGTGATATCATTTCACCAGATACTGCATCTGGTAGCTGGAAATCGGGTGCTTTTGTTCCCAATGCCAACATGGTGGAAGCGGTTAACGCCATTGCAACAACTGCCTTTTGAAGAGGATTTTATTTTCACGATATCAGGGGGAGGGTGGCGCTGCAATCGGAAACGATCGCATTCCCACTTCAACGGCCAGCGTCTGGGTAGGTTAACCTGGAGCAGGTGGCACCAGGATTATCAATCCAAAAACTGATATTGATATGACGTCTGTTTATTGCAGTAAAGGACACGAAAACACTGCCAGCAATCTGTTTTGCCAACAGTGCGGCGAAAAGCTGAATCAATCTGCCGCTAAGGGTATTTATGGAGGAGTGCTGCTGGGCGATCGCTACCGCATTGTACGCGAACTCGGACATGGTGGTTTCGGACGCACCTATCTGGCGAAAGATAGCAACCGCTTTGAGGAAGTTTGCGTCCTCAAAGAATTTGCGCCCCAGGTTCGCGGTACTTACGCACTGCAAAAAGCTTCAGAACTGTTTGAACGGGAAGCTGGCGTCCTCTACAAGCTGCAACATCCGCAAATCCCACGTTTTCGAGAACTGTTCCGCGTCAAGGTGGAGGAAGAAGGACACCTGTTTTTGGTGCAAGACTACGTTGAAGGGGAAACTTACCGCGCTTTGTTAGATGCCCGAAAACGTCAAGGACTGCGATTTAATGAGGCAGAAGTCACTCAGCTAATGGTGCAAATTCTGCCGGTGTTGGAGTATATCCACTCCATAGGTGTAATTCACCGCGATATTTCCCCAGATAATCTGATGTTGCGGAATTCTGACTTGCTACCCATACTGATTGACTTTGGCGGCGTTAAGCAAGTGGCAGCTAATGCAGAATCTGAATTTACTCAGGCGGCATCTGGTGGTACTCCTTCTTTTGCGACTCGGTTAGGCAAAATTGGATATGCGCCAAATGAACAAATGCAAGTTGGGGTGGTTTATCCTCACAGCGATTTGTACGCTTTGGCAGCAACGGTTTTGGTGTTGTTGACTGGTAAGGAACCGCAACAATTAATCGACGCCCACAATATGACTTGGAACTGGCGACAGGAAGTTAATCTGAGTTCCAGTTTCGGTGCAATATTAGATAAAATGTTGGCTAATCGACCGGGCGATCGCTACCAATCCGCCCGCGAAGTGCGGCAAGTTCTCACGCCAGCAACATCCAATTTACCTCCTACTCAGCCTTTGGCGGGCGGGACGCCCACCCCACAAACCCCACAAGTGGGAAGTACAGAAGCTACTGTAGCAGTGACACCGCCCAAACCTGCTGTTACTCCAGCAGCTAACCCAGTTACAAGTCCAGTTTCTCTCTCGGATGGTCTTTTGGGCAAAGTTGTGCTTATATGTGTGTTGGTTGGTATTGCAGGTGCGATCGGCTGGGTAGTTGGTAATAAGATATTACCGACAATCGGGAAAAAACCTTCGCCTCATCCAATCGAGAAACCCACTGTTTCTGGGACGAAAGATCCAGAACCACCGCCACCGCCGCAGTTTTCTAAAGAAGAAAGCGATCGCAAGGAAGCTTTGCGTAGGCGTCGCCAGTCTCTTGGCATTGACTACAATTTCTACGTTAACCTGGTAAATCAGTCATTTTGGGAAAAAAATCCCAGTCAGCGGGGAAAAAGCCTCAGCGACGATCCCAAAGACGAACAATTGCGGACACAGTGGGACAAAATAGGTGATGAATGGTTGGGTAAGCTGACGTTTTTGAGTGCGGAGTCTCGCAGTGGTTTGGGAAGTTACACTCTAGACGATCGCAATCGTTGGAAGGCGCAAGTAAATGACCGAAACCTCAGCAGTCGCGCACTTTACGATTTAGTTGATGGGGAGTTCTTTTATCGCTTTCCCGAACAAGAGGGTAAGAAATTTCTCGATCGGCCCATCGGTCAAGTTTGGAGTGCGATCGCAGCTGATAAAGTTAATGCTGTCATAAACGGCAGTGCTTTACAAAGAATTGTATTTCCTAAAGGTGCAATTGGCGATCGCGTCAGCGGTACACTTAAACCAGGAGAAGGTAAAGCCTACATCGCCGGACTCGCCGCCCTTCAACAGATGAAAGTAAATCTGCAAGCAGACTCGCAAATCCTCTTCTCAGTTTATCCTCCTACGAACGACCAAAAAGCCCTACTCGAAGATTCTACCAAGCGAAATTGGTCGGGAACGCTTCCTTCCAAAGGTTTCTACGAATTGGTCATTGTCTCCAAAGCATCAAAGCCACTGGATTATCAACTTAACCTCACAGCTGAAAATCCCGCGCCTCCTCCCGAACCTGAACCACCTGCATCACCACCCTCTACGCCTTCTCCTTCACTCACGACCGAACCGACCGAACCCACGACCGAACCCACGACCGAACCCACGACCGAACCCACGACCGAACCTACGACCGAACCTACTGCGCCTACTCCCACACCTACCGAAACACCTTCTTCGGGAATTTGACCAAATTAGGGTAGTTGCGTTGGGAATAGCGATCGGCTTTAATTCTTTCATGATAAATTTGCCAAGCGATCTAGAATTTGGCGGCGGTTGCTGCCCTTTTCAACAAATTAAAAGACTAATTTTACAAATCAGTCAATAACCTTGCTTTCCGCAATATAAACTTTCTGCTATGCTATAGTAAAATCTTAGTGTTTTATTCAATTTACTCCCATGATTGCCAATAAAACTTTAACGACCTTAACATCAGCAGAAATCGAAACAATTTTTCAAGAATTAGTTAATCAATGGCAAGAAGAAACAAGGGGAATTTCATCTTCTACTGAATTGATTTTACACCCTGCTTATCAACAAATTATCGGCATGGGTGAAGATGTTATTCCTTTATTATTAAGAGAATTAGAGCAAAAATCTGGACGCTGGTTTTGGGCTTTAAAATCAATTACTAGGCATGATCCTGTCCCCGGAGAATTAAGAGGTAAAACTCAATCAATGATTAATATTTGGTTAGATTGGGGACGTGAAAACGGTTATCAATGGTAGGAAATAATGCTTGGCAAAAACAGGTTAAAGAATGGATTGAAACAGATTATCCTCATTTAAAATCTACAGGTTATGAAGTGACAAGTCCTGATACAATTGATTATAATTGTGTTGCTTGGGCGATGGAAAAAACTGATAGTTGGTGGTGGCCAAATCCTGAGTCTGAAAGCTATTGGCCTCCTAATGTACCTCGCCAAGAAACTTTAGAAGCATTTATTCAAACTTTTGCTACATTCGGTTATCAGGTATGTGAAAATTCTGATTTAGAAAAGGATTTTCAGAAAATAGCAATTTATGTTTTAAATGGAAAACCTACTCATGTTGCTAGACAATTGGATCGGGGAAAATGGACAAGTAAATTAGGCTCAAATGAGGATATTATTCATCATACTTTAGAGGGATTAGAATGTGAAAAATATGGGAAAGTTACCACTATAATGAAAAAAATTAATCATTCTGTTGATTAGCTTAACAATCATTTTTCTATGAGGTACAATAAGCGAGAACTTAGAAACCAGGTTTTTTCTGTACTTCATCCTTACTTTTGTTGATGCAAATTGAGGGTGAACATTTCAGATTTTTCACTTCGTCATTATCTTAATCCATAACTTCAGTATCTTTGGCTCGCCGCCTCTGCTACCACCCGAACATTATCCTACACGGCGTTGGTGTCAGCGAATCGGTGATTCGTTCGCCATTGAAGAAGCCATAAAAAGAATATTTTGGCGTTCTTCGGCTAAAAAACTAACCGTGTAAATCATCCCATCTTGTTGCCACATTACCGATGAAAACGTATTAGGCGGACTTTGCTTTTGTCCCTCCAGCAGATATCCTTTAATTCCTCTTGCCAAGGTGATTACTTGCGCTGCGGCTTGGTGTTGTATAAATTCTCGCTGTGCGTTGGCGGAACTTTGGCTAGCTACCGAAAAGCTGCCTACCAAACAGGGAAAGCCACCAGAATCGCAACTAAACAAGCCAACAGTTAATCCCGCTGGAGTTGTGGAAGGAAAAACCCGCACAGTCAGTTCGCTGATGAAATCTTCGTCAGCGGGGCCTCCGAGAAGAATTCGAGATGGCAAGCGCATTTTCCAACCCGGTGGGACGCTATTGCCGATCGCATTTAAGTGGGGTCTAAAAATTTCGGCTGGAACGGCGGAAGCTTTAACTGGAATGCCTAGAGCAGCTAGGATGATTGGTAATGCTAAGAATTTGCGCCAAAACATTTGATATAAAAACCCTGCTAAGTAGGTAGGCATAATTAAACGTAAAACTCCAGGCCCTTAGAAACCGGGTTTCTGGGAGTTCAGTTTATTTACGCCCACCTACTTATTGTATATAATATCAATCATTACCGCCTAAACGCTTATTTCTATAAAGGTAATCATATTTAGATAATTTCTCAACGCAGTCGTAGTAATTTGATATGTACGCTTCTATTTTTTCTCTAGCTTCCTCATCCAAGCACTCTATTAATATATAATTGGGTTGATATTTGTTGAAATCCAAACCTTTTAATACATTTAGTTCAAAACCTTCCACATCTAGAGAAAAGAAATCTATCTCTGTAACTTTTACTTCATCTAGTATATCTGTCAGCGTTCTAGCTGGCACTTCAACTACATAAGGTGTGATGTCATAATATTTTTTCGCTATTTCTAAATGACCCGCTTCTGACTGGGAAGATTTGAAAGAGCCTTTGACTAAGGACATCAGATTTCCGTAGTTCATTTCCACTGTAGCCGATGAATAGTCAGAAGATACCAAAGCACAATTAAAAACTTTGGATTTTGGACGTTCTTTTACGCACTCTCGATAAAGTTCGGGAATGGGTTCAATTAAAATTCCCGTCCAATTCTTAAAGCATTCTAAATAATAAGTGTTGCTTTCCGAAAAACCATCATTAGCCCCAACTTCGATAAAAAAACCTTGAGTTGGGAGATATTTTGCTAATTTTCGATCGAGTTCGCCTTTCCCAGGTTTGGAATAGCGATCGCTTCCCCAAAACTCAAACCAACGACGACGCGATCGTTTCAGCGATTTCTTCAATTTTGAAAGTTGGAACATCGTCTCACATCCTGAACATCCTCAGCATTACTCAATCAATCCGGGGCACGGCATCGAAAGTCTTGTGGTGAGCCAGAAATACTACCTACGCCGTGCTACTACTCCAAACTTATATCAAATTTGGAGTGGGGATTGCCCACCCCAAAACTAACCGAAATTAAGCTTCATCCAGCGCTGCAATACCCGGTAACACCTTACCTTCAAGCAACTCCAGACTAGCACCGCCGCCTGTAGAAATGTGGCTCATTTGTTCCGCCACACCCACTTTTTCCACAGCAGCAACAGAGTCGCCGCCGCCGATGATGGTGTCGGTGCCTTGTTTGGTAAGATCGGCGAGAGTGCGTGCGATCGCTTCCGTACCAGCCGCAAACTTATCAAACTCAAACACACCCATCGGCCCATTCCACAGAACCGATTTGCAATCAGCCAGCGCTGACTGGAAAGTTTTCACCGAATCCGGGCCAATATCCAAACCCATCCAACCATCGGGAATATTTTCCACGCTGACAATTTGAGATTCAGCATCAGCAGAGAACTTATCCGCAACTATCACATCCGTAGGTAACAGCAACTGCACGCCCCGCTCTTTTGCCTTAGCTTCCAGAGACTTCGCCAATTCCAGCTTATCCTCTTCCACCAGCGACTTACCCACGCTGAGGCCGCGAGCCTTGTAGAAAGTGAAAATCATACCGCCACCAAGCAGCAGCTTATCGCACTTATCCAACAGGGTTTCGATCACACCAATCTTACTGGAAACCTTAGAGCCACCGATAATTGCAGCTAGAGGACGCTTGGGATTTTCGATCGCATTTTGCAGATATTGCAATTCCTTCTCAATCAAATACCCAGCTACAGAAGGACTGAGATACTTAGTCACACCTTCCGTAGAAGCATGAGCGCGGTGAGCCGTCCCAAAAGCATCATTGACATACAAATCTGCATTTGCAGCCAATTTTTTCGCGAATTCCGGGTCATTCTTCTCCTCTTCTGGGTGGAAGCGGACATTTTCCAACAAAATCACTTGCCCGTTTTGCATCGCCCCTACTTTAGCAGCAGCCTCATCGCCAATACAGTCATCAGTTTTGACAACTTCCTGACCCAGCAACTCCGAGAGGCGTTTGGCAACAGGCGTCAGGCGATATTTCTCATCCACACCCTTGGGACGCCCGAAGTGGCTGCACAGAATTACTTTAGCTCCCTTACCAGTCAGATCGTTAATTGTGGGCAAAGCAGCCCGAATGCGGGTATCATCCGTAATGTTGCCAGCGTCATCTAGCGGTACGTTAAAGTCTGCCCGAACCAAGACCCGTTTTCCAGCTAAGTCTGACGACGACAAATTTGCTACAGTTTTTTTGGACACCGAAAAAACCTCCTAATCACTTTGTTTCACCGAATCTGCGTGCCATCGGTCGTCCGTTCTGTCTACGCAGTCCACATTTTACCGGAGTCCGGGATCACCAGGTACGTGCAATGTTTAAGACAGTTTTGTTTCCAGTCGATCAAAGTCGCGAAGCCCGCGAAGCGGCGGATGTAGTTATCGAGGTCGTGAAAAAATACAGCAGTCGCCTGATCTTGCTATCTGTTGTAGAGCCCCCGCCCTCAGAGGGGGAGTCTGCCAACCCGGATGCGATGACCTCCCCAGACGCAGTGGCACAACTGCTCAAAACGGCCCAGTCCCTGTTTGCCGAGCAAGGAATTCAAGCCGAAGCCCTCGAACGTGAAGGCAATCCTGCTTTCACTATCTGCGATGTGGCTGACGAAGTTGACGCCGATTTAATCGTGATGGGTTGCCGAGGACTGGGTTTGACCGAAGATGGAGTTGCCGAAAGCGTGACTAATCGCGTAATTAACCTGTCTCCATGCCCAGTGTTGATTGTGCCTTAGTCGATCTTTGATACTGAGAGGAGTATAAAAAGGCCAAACGGTATAACCTTAAGAGTTAAAACTGTTTGGATAGTCACCTCCTTGGACACCAAGTTTGTCACCTTAGTACCCGATTAGCAAGAGGTAAAAAACTATGAAATTCGCTCTATTCACACAGGTAGTATTGCCTGAAAACATCCCTAAGTATGGTCTGAAAAAAGGTGATATGGCAACTATTGTTGAGCATTACCCCATGCCAGAAAGTCAAGAAGACGGTTATAGCTTGGCAGGTTTTAACGTCGAAACAATCACTGTTGAAGTGGCCGAATCCCAGATTGAACGAGTAGAGGCTTCTGTCTCCCAGTTTGCGGGTTGAGAAGCTTTCTCTAAACTTAACTAAAATCCTATGACTTCTCCTCCAATTCAATGGTATCCCGGACACATTGCCAAAGCTGAAAAGGCACTAAAAGAACAGCTGAAGTTGGTGGATGTGGTGCTGGAAGTGCGGGATGCCCGCATTCCACTGGTAACCCAGCATCCCCTAGTTTCTCAGTGGACTGGTAGCAAGATGAGGGTATTGGTTCTCAACCGCGTCGATATGATTCCTCCTCAAGTGCGGCAATTGTGGATTGATTGGTTTAGAAGGCAAGGGGAAACGCCATATTTCACGGATGCACAACACGGTAAGGGGACGGCAGCTGTGACGTTGGCGGCGCAGGCGGCTGGGGTAGGGGTGAATCAAAGAAGGTCCGATCGCGGTATGCTTCCCCGTCCAGTCCGTGCAGTTGCGATCGGCTTTCCCAATGTGGGCAAGTCAGCCCTGATTAATCGCTTGTTGGGGAAAAGGGTGGTGGAAAGTGCCCGTCGTGCCGGTGTGACGAAGCAATTGCGTTGGGTCAGAATTTCTGAAGAGATTGAGTTATTGGATGCACCTGGGGTTATTCCCGCTAGGTTGGACGATCGGGACGCGGCGATTAAGTTAGCTATTTGCGATGATATCGGTGAGGCTTCTTACAACAATCAGCAAATAGGGGCTGAGTTTGTGGATTTGCTGACATATCTGGAAGCTACAGCCGGTCATTTGTTACCGAAATCTCCTTTGCGATCGCGTTACGGATTAGACGCTACAAATGTAACTGGTGAGGATTATTTGTTAACTTTAGCTAACGAAAAATTTAAAGGTGATACGGAACGTGCTGCACGGCAACTGTTGAATGATTTTCGCAAAGGTTTGTTGGGTTCAATTCCGTTAGAGTTGCCGCCAAACTAAATAGTCTATCTGATGAAAGCAAACTTTGCGTTGCAAGTCAATATCTAGTTAAAAAAATATACACTGTATGGACGAGTCCCGTACAGTGGGTTCTGCTATAGCCACCCCGCGCCATCAATAGACATCTCCAAAAATTAAAGGTGCATTACCTAGAACCCTTGTAGAGACGTTGCA
>CASBRD010000301.1 GCA_949128025.1 Oscillatoriales cyanobacterium PMM_0008
GAAAACTCCAACTCCAACTCCCTCCCCGCAGGCGGGGAGGGTTGGGGTGGGGTTTCCCTAACCCAAGCGTACACCGAACCTGGAATTATGATTAATTCCAGTTCCTTCAATGGGATGAATTCCATTCAAGGAAAAACCGCAATTATTGAATATGCCGAAAAACAAGGTTTTGGCAAAGCGCGAATACAATATCGCCTCCGAGATTGGCTAATTTCGCGCCAACGCTACTGGGGTGCGCCAATTCCCGTAATTCACTGTCCCAATTGCGGGATAGTGCCAGTACCGACACAAGATTTACCAGTAATATTGCCAGAAAATATAGAATTGAGCGGTCGTGGTGCTTCACCCTTAGCACAATTAGAAAGTTGGGTAAATGTACCTTGTCCTAGTTGCGGTACACCTGCGAAAAGAGAAACCGATACGATGGATACGTTTATCGATTCATCGTGGTATTACTTGCGTTTTACCGATGCCAAAAATGAGCAGCAAGTATTCGATTCTGCCAAAACAAATGATTGGATGCCGGTAGATCAATATGTAGGTGGAATTGAACACGCAATCCTACACTTATTATATTCTCGTTTCTTTACGAAAGTGTTGCGAGACAGAGGTTTGCTCAATTTTGATGAACCATTCCAACGCCTCTTAACTCAAGGCATGGTGCAAGGTTTAACTTACACCAATCCTAACAAATCCGGTAACGCTAAATATATTCCATCTGCGTTAATTAATCCCAAAGATCCCAAAGATCCCGAAACTGGTGAATCGCTAGAAGTTTCGTACCAAACGATGTCCAAATCCAAATATAATGGCGTCGCACCGGCAAATGTAATTAATAAATACGGTGCCGATACCGCACGGATGTTTATCCTGTTCAAAGCACCCCCAGAAAAAGATTTAGAATGGGATGAAGCAGATGTTGAAGGACAATTTCGCTTTCTAAACCGTGTTTGGCGTTTAGTAGCTGATTTTGTCAGCAATCAGTCATCAGCTAAGTTAAATAAATCCAAAATCCAAAATCCAAAATCTAAAATAGAAAAGGATTTACGCCGCGCCATTCACACCGCCATTAAGGAAATCACCGATGATTTAGAAGGCGAATATCAATTAAATACAGCAATTTCCGAGTTGATGAAATTGAGCAATGCTATCCATGATGCTAATTGCAAAGATTCACCAATTTATGCGGAAGGTATCGAAACTTTGATTCTGCTTTTAGCGCCATTTTCCCCTCATATTGCTGAGGAATTATGGCAGACAATTGGTAATACTGCATCTGTCCACCAACAAATTTGGCCCAAATACGATGAATCTGCTTTAGTTGTTGATGAAATTACTTTAGTAATTCAAATTAATGGCAAAACTCGCGGCACAATTCAAGTTCCGACAACAACAGATAAGGACACTTTGGAAAAATATGCTCGCGAATCAGAAGCAGCACAACGTTATACGGAGGGGAAAGAGATTAAAAAAGTGATTGTGGTGCCTGGAAAATTGGTGAATTTTGTAGTTGGGTAATGGTTAATAGGTAATTGTTTTGGCAATTACCTATTTTATCGTAGGGTGCGTCAGACGCACAAACTTGAATAATTTCTCAATAAAAAACTTATCCAAAAATAGATAAATATGACAACGACTATTGACATCGGCACTCTAATTGTACGCACGCCAGAAACCTGTGGAAATCGTCCCAGAATTGCGGGAACGAGAATTTCTGTAGAGCAAATGGCTGTTTTATCCAAACAAGGAATGACACCAACAGAAATTGTGCGAGAATATGGCTATATCAATTTAGCTCAGGTTCATGCAGCATTAGCCTATTATCACGCTAACACAGAAGAAATAGAAGGATATTTAGCAGCAGAAAAAGCTGAGTATGAACGATTGGAAGCAGAATACATTGCGAGTCAGCAGAAATGAGTGAAATTCGTTTATATATATAGGCACTGATTTTACTAGCGCTCAAATGACAGGCGTTTGTGTAGAAGGTTGGAATATTGAAAGTAACACCAAACTGCATAATGTCGATTGTCGATTTGTTTATCTCCTAGAATATCCCAAACCAGGAACCGACGACCGCGAACGCCGTCCCAGCAGTGGCGAATTTAAACCTGGAGAATTTACCAAACTATTTGAAGAAGTTTTGACGACAGTTGACTTAATTTTCGATCAAGGAATTCATTGGAAAGCTTTTATTATAACTTTTGATAAAATACGAACTGAGTTACTTGAAGAAGAAGGGGCTGAAATTGCTGTTCAAGCAATTGAAAATAAAGGCGATGGTGTTTTTGTAGTTAGAGTAAGCGTTCCCACCGATGCAAATAAAAAAAAGATTCACAGCGAATTGATTCAAAATTACGAACTAGCACTTAAAGCTATAGAACAAAAAGATGCCGAACTGGAAGCCAAAGATAGAGAAATTATTCAACTTAATCGCGAAAAATATACAGATATGAAAGAAATTGCTTGGCGCTTGGCAAAGAGTCAGCATACTGTTAATATTAAAGCTATAGCAACATCCGAGAGTAAATCTATGTCAGAAGCGTCTAAGTATGACCAACGCGGTGTCCAATTCGCTGGTGGCTTTGCTGACACTTCGCTTGCTGACGATCAGGGTGCAAAAAGGTTGCTGTATGAAGATTTGCAAGTAAAAGAATATTGGATTTTAGATGTGCAGAATGTCAGAATTATCGCTTTTGCTATTGAGTCGGGAGGTAGCAGAAGAATTACTGAATCTCAAGTTTTGCCAGGTTTGTCAATATCGATGTTGGAGGAAGTGTTACGGCGTACAAGAACGATGGATCAATCTCAAGTAGGGTCGTGGTTATTGACTCAATTTCAGCAATAGGTATTAATAGGAAACGGCTCAGTAAAATTTGTTAATTATCAATAATAAACGCGGGTATTTCTTCTGCTGTACATCCTATAAACACGCGATCGCATTCCTCATCCTCAAAAAACCGATCGCATTGCTTTTACTCAATCAGGATTGAAAACATCCTGGAAGTTACGATAACCGCTAATAACTCGCAAAATTTCAATACCATCACCAACTATTTCATAAAAAATGATGTATCCCATCAACGGCACACCACGTAAATTGGGGGCAAATTGTGAATACGATCGCCCCAAGTATGGATACTGTGCGAGATGCTGACATTTTTTACCAAATGCTTCCACAAAGCGATCTCCCGCATCTACACTTTGCGCCAAAAAGTAATCGGAAATTTCGGATAAATCTCGACTCGCTTCGAGCGTAATGAGCAAGCGATTCATACTATTACTTCTTTGGCTTTTTTCACTTTATCTCTAAGTTGAGCTAATACGTCTTCTGCATTTAGCATTTCACCACGTTGCGCCTGTTCTCGTGCTAGGTCAATTTTCTGGCGAGTTTCTTCGACCCACGCTAAATAGTTTGGGCTGTTGTTGCCATCGGATAGAGTAACATCATCGATTAATAACAGCAAGGCTGTGTTAAGAGCTTCTTCAAGGGAGGGATATTGCCCATGCTTTACCAAAGCTTCAAGGACTTGGGTTTGCTCTTGGCTCAAGGTGATTTGCATTGTTACCTCTGATGGGGGCAAGGGTTGGACAATACTTCTACTTTATCGCACTTCCCTATAAAAATGCGTTCACGAAGTGTGCGCGTAGCGCAATCGCTCTTGACTATGACAGATAGAAAAAACCGATCGCACTCCTCATCCCCAAAATTCGCGATCGCACTCCCCTCCCCATCCCAAAAAAATCGATTGCCGTTCGTCAGCTGCGCGAACGCACTCCTCATCCTCAAAAAAAGCGATATGCCGTTCGTCAGCTGCGCGATCGCATTCCTCATCCCTCAAAAAAAGCGACATTAATGCTAAACTAGCAAGTGGAGTAATTCAATTGAGAATTATGCAAATTAAGTAAGGGCATATATGCCAAGGAAAATTCGGGACTACAAAACTGAATTGATTAGATTGGGGTTTATGCAGCGGCGCGGGAAGGGGAGCCATCAGAACTGGAAGCATCCGCAACTACAACTGTTAATTACCATTGCCTTCAAAGACGGTGAGGATACACCGTTGTATTTGGAGAAATTGTTAAAACAAGCGATTCAAGAGTTAGAAACAATTGCAGCGGAGGAATCAGAGGAATGAATTACCGCTATAGTTTATTGATTCAATGGTCACAAGAGGATCAACTGTATTTGGTAACGCTGCCAGAGTTTGCTAAATTGGCGATGCAGCCTTGCACTTATGGGAAAACTTATGAAGAAGCGATCGCCAATGCACAAGAAGCGATCGCCAGCTATCTTGACTATTGCCAAGAAGAAGGTTTAGCCCCTCCAAGTCTAACGATCGTTGCAGCTTAAGTAAAAGGCGATCGCTCTTTTATCTCAATCACTGCGCTCGCTCCTCTCCAACAAAAACATCTCAAAGAAGCGATATGCCTCCGGCACGCTACGCGATCGCATTTCTAGCTAATTTAAAAATCGCATTCCTCATCCCCAAAAAAGCGATCGCCTACGGCACGCTGCGCGAACGCATTCCCCATACCTCAAAAAAACTGCTCCCATTCTTCATCCTCAAAAAACCGATCAATCCTCTTTTCCCTTAATTGAACCCTCAATTTTCTAGTCAATCGCAAAAATTGTCAATTTTTGACATTTATGTTATAATACTAAGAAAGTATTAAAATTTTAAAACTCAACTATGAATGTATCTCTGACACCCGCTCTGGAAGAGTTTGTTCAGCAAAAAGTCAAAAGTGGCAGATACCCATCTGCTAATGAAGTTGTGCGTGCGGCTTTGCAACTCCTTGAACAACAAGATATGCAGCGTCAAATGCGCCTCGAACAACTCCGCCAGGAAGTGGCTATTGGTCTTGTGCAATCTGAGAGAGGAGAAGTGTTTGATGGGGAAGAAGTAGTACGAGAACTGCTTGCGGAAATCGAACAAGAGGGACAAGCAGCTAATGAGTAGATATATTCTGACGGCTCAAGCAAAACTCGATCTAAAGGAGATTAAAAACTATATTGGTCGTAATAATCTGATAGCAGCAAAGCGCTTTGTGGAAGAATTTAGGGAACAATGTCAGTTAATTGTTAAGTTTCCTGAAATGGGAAGAAGTTATGAGGAAATTGCACCGGGTCTGCGGGGTTTTCCTATTGGCAATTATAATATTATTCTTTACCGTCAGATTCAAGAGGGAATTGAAGTGAATCGTCTGCTGAGTGGCTACCGCGATATTGAAAGTCTTTTTTCTGAAGATTAATGATAGCTAATTAACTAAACTTTCGCAAATCACCCTTTCCATTCCAAAAAACCGATCGCACTCCCCATCCCCAAAAATTCGCGATTGCCTACGGCACGCTGCGCGATCGCATTCCCCATCCCCCAAAAAACCGATTGCCTACGGCACGCTGCGCGATCGCATTCCTCATCCCCTTGGGAGTTGAATAACAAAATTTGACAATCTTTGTTATTATGAAGTATAGTAATAGTGTTGACTCAAATAGGTGACTCAACGTAATGAACATATCGTTAACCTCTGAACTAGAGCAGTTTGTGCAGTCAACAGTCAAAAGCGGTAGGTACTCCTCGGCTTCTGAAGTTGTACGGACTGCGTTGCGATTGCTAGAAGAACGGGAAATGGAACGCTTGGTGCGTTTAGAGGAACTCCGCAAGGAAATAATGATTGGAATTGAAGCTTCCGATCGGGGAGAGGTTTTTGATGGTGAAGAAGTGTTAAAAGAATTGCGTGAGGAAATTCAGCAAGCAGAGGGTGGGTAAAGAATGAGTCGATACGTTTTGAGTGCCCCCGCCAAGAAAGATTTAAGGGATCTAACTAACTATCTGTTACGGTTTAGTGTTAATAGTGCTAACCATTTTCTTGATATTTTTGAGTAAAAATGCCGTTTATTAGCAGATTTTCCCGAAATAGGGCGCAGTCGCGAAGAATTAGCCCCGTCGCTACGCAGTTTATCTGTAGATAAATATGTGATTTTTTATCGCCTGATTAAAAATGGTATCCAAATAGAACGGGTGTTGAGTGGTTATAGGGACTTTGAGGATATTTTTTCAAAAAATGGGGAAAGTTGAAACGATCGCACTCCCCATCCCCCAAAAAAACCGATCGCCTACGGCACGCTACGCGATCGCACTCCCCATCCCCCAAAAAAGCGATTGCCTACGGCACGCTGCGCGAACAGATGGTAGATGTAGGAAAAGCGGCGTTAACCCGATCACATATCTCGAACTGAGGTATAATTAAAAATAAGGTACTAAAAAACTGCCATCAGTTCCCTAGTCAGTCACCTTCAGACAAACTAACGCTAGATTTCTGAAATGTTTTTTTATGATGAAAGAACAAACATTTAAACTTGATGAATCTACGATCAAATTTGTTGAACGCTGTCAAGAATATGGATTTCAAGACCCCAGCGAAGTGGTCAGAACAGCCCTGCAAAAGTTGCAGTTAGCATTGGAAGGGGATAATTTGCAAGAATCAGCTACTCTCTATGCTGAAATTTACGAAAGCGATCGAGAATTACAAGAACTGACAGAAGCGAGTTTAGCAGAATGGCCGAAGGAATAAAGGTTAAACGGGGTACAATAGTTGATGTTAATCTCGACCCAATAAAGGGGTCAGAAACTGGAAAAATTAGACCTTGTGTTGTGGTAACTAACAATACTTATAACGAGCGAGTTCCCGTGATTCAGGTTGTTCCGATTACGGCTTGGAGTGACAAAAAAGCGTCTATTAAAACTAATGTCGAGATTGAGCCATCCGAAGCAAATGGATTAACCAAAAAATCTATTGCAGATTGTTTGCAAACACGCCCGATAGATTATCGTTTTCGCTTTGTTGCGATCCGAGGCGAACTCGAACCAGAACTTATGTTAAAAATTGACGAAGCTCTCAGAATCGTATTTGCTTTGTAATACCATTTCTTTATGACTGCCAATGTCGAGTAAAAGAATTTCCTCATCTCCTGATTCTGGATTTTCAACTTTCGTCAAATACAATCCGGCAGTCATACTTTTTATTGTAGATTTTTATTGTGCTGCTTTAAAGTTGGTGATTGAGGTTGATGGGGAGAGTCATTTGACGGAACAAGGGAAACAATATGATGCTCAAAGAACCAGGATTTTAGAGGGTATGGACTAAAAGATAACTTTAGACAGGAGAACGCCAATTCTCGATTGGCAAATTAGGTACTCTCTGAAATTCTCGAACGTTAGATGTTACCACAATATGATTATGGGTAATAGCGGTGGCGGCAATTAGTACATCATAAGCACCAATAGGAGAACCTGCTATTTTTAGAATGCTTCTGATTTGGGCAGCTTGCTCTGCTTCTGTTGAGCCAAAAGGTAAAATTGTAATTGAGTTGATTAATGTTTCAATTATAGGTTGGATTTTAACGGCTCGTTGTGGATTGATTGCTAATCCATATTTTACTTCCATAACCGTTAAAGATGAAATAAAAACTTCAGTGGGAGAAATAGATTTTAATTTCTTTATGGTGTTTTCTTCTCCCTTGACAAAATCACTAACTACGCAAGTGTCCAGTAGATAACCCATGATTAAAAGTTGACTTCGTTAGGTGGTAGGAGTTCATCTCGATAAGATTCAAACGTGATACTTTCTTCTACACCTTGATATTGCACGATAATTTCTGGCCAAATGCTGGGCTTTGTTGCCAAGAAAGTCACGAATACCTTGCTTTCAGTAATTCCGTGCGGTGTTTCAGTAAGTTCAATTTTGCCGTTTTTATAAATTCCTTGAATGGTTTGTAACATAAAGTTTCCTCCTGGGTAAATTATAGCTTATTTCAGTTGCGATCGCACTTTAGTTAGGATGGGAAGTGCAAGCGCAAATTTCCCGCCTTTGCGATTGCCTACGGCACGCTACGCGATCGCATTTCTAGCTAATTTGAAAATCGCATTCCCCATCCCGCAAAAAAGCGATATGCCTACGGCACGTTGCGCGAACGCATTCCTCATCCCTCAAAAAAACCGATATGCCTACGGCACGCTGCGCGATCACATTCCTCATCCCCTTGGGAGTTGAATAACAAAATTTGACAATCTTTGTTATTATGAAGTATAGTAATAGTGTTGACTCACTGATGGGGTGACAACCACATCAAAAAATGTGTGGCCAAAAGTCTGTAAAGCTTTCAAGGGGGAGAATAACTAAAATGTCCAAAATTTTCCAAGCAACTTGTAATAATGGGAATCTAATACTTGATGAAAAATTAAGTAATGAATGGGAAGGGAAAAGTTTTCAAGTCATTCTTGTTGAGACTGATGAAATTGAAGTCAAAAAGCAACGATTTTTTGAGTTTGTAGAGCGGTCTTCTTTTACTCTCCCTGATGACTACCAATTTAATAGAGAGGAACTTTATGAAAGATAAGGTGTTATTTGATACTAACATTTGGATTTATCTTTATGCCCAAAATATACCTGATAAGTCTAGGAAGGTGAGAGAGTTAGTTAATAATAACTTTACCTCGATTATTATTAGCACTCAGATTCTGAGTGAAATTTATAATGTACTAATAAAAAAGAAGTTAAAACCTAAAGATGAAGCGAAACAGATTATTTTGGAAATGGTGACAAATTTTACTATTGTAGAAATAGATGTTTTCAAAGTGATCGCAGCTTTAGAAATTAATTCAAAATACGGTTATACTTATTGGGATAGCCTTGTTGTTGCTACAGCTTTGCAGTATAATTGTAATATTTTATATTCAGAGGATATGCAGGCGGATCAACTGATTGAAAAGAAAACAAGAATTGTGAATCCGTTTTGACTGACATAAAAAACCGATCGCATTCCCCATCCCCCAAAAAAAGTGATCGCATTCCTCATCCCTCAAAAAAAAAGCGATCGCACTCCCCATCCCCAAAAATACTCCCTATTATTTAAGGAGATGGTGGAGGAAGCGAATCAATATTAGCTAGGGCAAAATTGAGAAAGTATTCTGTGCGCGATATCAGTTGTTCGGCATCGGTTTCTGTTATATTTGGATCGACATTATAATCGGCTCTCAGGCGGGTTCTTTCAGCATCAATTAGGTAACGGTGCAATTCTACCGGAACTCGATTAGTGCGAGCGAAGCGTTCGCCAAAAGCAGCGATTACGGCTGAGTGTCGCGAATAGGATAGTCCCTCGGCTTCTAAAAATGCTGTGGCGATATAAAACATCGAATAGTAAGCACGCGAAGTGGCAAATTCAGGAAAACCTGTGTTATTCAATTCTCTCGCTGCTTGCAAACTTCTATTCGCTTTATCCAGTAGTC
Organism: Oscillatoriales cyanobacterium PMM_0008; assembly: GCA_949128025.1. Lineage (GTDB taxonomy): Bacteria > Cyanobacteriota > Cyanobacteriia > Cyanobacteriales > Aerosakkonemataceae > Argonema. The sequence goes on from CASBRD010000301.1 coordinate 9,294, forward strand.
TTTGTTGTTCTGGA
>CASBRD010000302.1 GCA_949128025.1 Oscillatoriales cyanobacterium PMM_0008
CATATAATTTATTGGTTAAAACCGAAGATTTACTACCCGAATGCTTCGCCCCTACTGCCCTAATCGCCTTGACGGTTGCTATACTTGCCCAAGAAACCAGGCAGGTTCCCTATTATATCTCCTTATTCATCCGGCAAGAAACTTTCTCCCCATTTCACTTCAACTTTACCGCTGGGGCTAAACACAACCTTAAATTCAGCGACAGGCTTATTGATTACTAGCTTATTAGGTAGTATGAGAGTCTCATCCTTTGCCTTGCCGTCATCGGGTTTAGATAACAATTTGGGTAAAGGAGTAGTTGGAAGTAAATCAATCGCCAGTTTATCGATCGGTTCGTAGGAAACGACCGCTCCTTCCGTATCCACTAACACCCGATATACTAGATCGCGATCGAAATTGACAGAGGTTTGATTTGCTTCTTTATTGCTAGATATTTGCCAATTTTGCACAATTAGTTTTTGCAGATCCTCTTGCAACTTCTGGATATTTTTCTCATCAGTAATCGCTGCTAGGGTATCGGCGGCGGCAGAGTCCAAACTAGAGGGAATCTCAGAGGGGATAACACCAGCCCCAGCTTTCAGTGCGATCGGTGGTTTGAGACTGTTTTTCTCCAAATCCAGGGCATCGCCGATTAACTCGTTAATTTTTTTCCTGTCACTGACGGTAAGCAATCGATGCTGGAATACTATATATTTATATTCTCTGGAAACCTTCCTCTCAATAACTCCGATCGCTTGTTCGACCGCCTCATTAGCCGCATAGCTGGGTGCTTCATCCACAATTGATTGTAGCGGTTGATTGGGATCGAGCAGCATATTTGCCAATCTGCGAGTTAAAGGCACAATCCCAAACACACTTACCTTTTTCTCTAAACCCAATTCTTTAACTGCTTTGAGAGCAATTTCCGTAGTCATCTCAGAGCCTCCCCACAGAACATTGATATTTGGATGATTTTTGAGCATTTCCTTCACCTTATCCACATCTTCTGGGGTTTTTGCATCCGTCGTTCCCGTTTGATCCCAAACAACGCCGGAATCTTTCATCCCTTTCGCAAACCCCTGCAAATAAGGATAAAGGCGAGTTGAATCTGCCCCATCTACCAGACCCACATTTAGCTCTCTAACCTGTTTCTTGTTATTTGGTTTAGCCCAAATTCCTATATACCTGCCAAGGTCGTAACCCATCTGTAAAGAATCACTTTCATAACAAGCAAATACAACTTTCTGAGCTTCTTTCGGCAGACAATCACCGATGTTAACTACTGCCACACCAGAGACATAAGCTTGGAGAATAGCAGGTACAGATTTTTCTGGGTCTAGCGGTCTCATTATGATCGCATCCACGTCCTGAGTCAGTAGTTGTTTGATTCCTTGCGCTTCTGCCTCAACACTTTCTCCGGTCTTAATCGGCACAATTTGAACTTGTTTATTTTCCTTAGCGAACCTCTCTAAGCCTTGCTGATACAACTTATAAGTCAAGTTATCATTGGGAACGAGAAATCCCACTTTATAGGTTTCTGGCGCTGACTTGATAATTTTTGCTTCCCAGTCCTTGTCTTTAGCGGCTTTGTCCAAATTGTAGGCTCGTTTCAGTTGATCCACTGACCAGAACTTGGCTCGCTTAAGGTTAGCACGCTCGAATTCAGTGCCGATCGTAATCGTGCCATTCCGCATATCCGCATAGCGAAGCAAAGCTCCCTTAAAGTTGGCTTTGTAGAGATCCGCTCCTTGGAGATTAACACGGCTTAAGTTAGAGCTTTGGAAATTGGCTTCTTTGAGGTTGGCTCCTTGAAGATCTGCCCAAAGCAAGCGGGAATTAATTGCTGAGGCTTTTGTCAGGTTGGCATCCCGCAGATAAATGCGGCTCATGCGAGTGCTATCTAGATTGGCTTCCTCTAAATTGGCTTTTTCCAGATTAGCAGCCCGCAGAATTGCTCCCTTCAGATTCGCCTTCTTCAAATTTGCCCCTTTCAGATTTGCTCTTTCCAGATTCGCTCCCTCTAGATTGGCTCCCTCTAGATTGGCTCCCTCTAGATTGGCTCCTTTTAAATTCGCTCCAGCCAAGTTGATCTGCGAAAGGTTAAATCCTTCATACCTGTAAAACTGAGGGGGCCATTGAGCAAAAGTTGCCATTCCCAATTGGAATTTATAGCACTTATTTAGCTCAATACCTTCTAGGTTGGCCTTGGGAGCCTGTTCTCCTAATATACCTTCGCAGTTTTTGTTGAGGAGTTCTATAGCGTCTATTCTCGATTCAGAATATACAACTTCTTTCTGATTTCTAATTTCTTGTCGCGCTGTATCGAGCGCTGCTTGCTGTCGCTGGGGCGCTTCCCAAAAATAGGCTCCCATTGCTGCCAAAAGGGTGAATTGACCAATTACTGTCGCTAAACTATACAGAGAGACATTTTCACACCATTTAGCAAAATCTCCCAGGCGTTGGTCTAAAAACTTGAAAGGTCTGAGCCAGGAATACTCTTGTTTCTTTGGTAATCTTTCTAAATAGTAACTTTCAAACAGACGCCGATAGCTTTCGGCTGGCATATCTAGCCGTTTTGCTTCCTGTAACAATCTGTACTCTCGTTTAACTGGATCTGGAATAGCAGCCACTCGGCTAAAGCTGGCGTCTAAATTCTGCAAAACGCTTTCTAGTTCAGATATTTCTGCTTTTTCCTCTTCTGTCCTTTCAATAATTGGATCTGTTGGAGCTTTTTCTTCCTCTGTCTGTTTCTTACCCGCAGTCATTTTTTTGAAATGTTTGATCAGATCGGCTTGGTTCAGGTTAAAACGGGGGGTTTTCATAATTTTGGAACGAATTGGGTGAAAAGGTTTAAATAATGGTATTGACACTCTCGCCGTCAAGCTACGTTGTAACGGGAGATGAATTGCATAGAGATAATCAAGCAATAACTTTACTGCTATAAGTATCAAATAACATACTAATTCAGAAACTGCCACATTGTTTGACGTAATTTTATGAAACTCAACAATTTGTCAGGATGATGACTCTTCTGTTTTTATACGCTGTACGAGATTTCGGCATCGGAGAAACTCCTGGGAGAGGAAAAATAAAATGTTACATTAAGAACGCTTGCATACAGATTACGCAAGATCGATTATGACAAAATTAAAAGGTAGTGAGGAGGTCATCGTATGAATTATAGAATGGATCGCCGTGCTTATGCGGAAACTTTTGGCCCAACCGTAGGCGATCGCATCCGCCTTGCCGATACGGAACTATTCATAGAAGTTGAGCTTGATTATACCACTTACGGTGATGAAGTCAAGTTTGGCGGCGGTAAAGTAATTCGCGACGGAATGGGACAATCCCCCATCTCTAACGCCGATGGTGCCGTCGATATGGTAATTACTAATGCCTTGATTCTGGATTGGTGGGGCATTGTCAAAGCAGATATCGGCATTAAAGATGGCAAAATATTTAAAATTGGTAAAGCAGGAAATCCCTACATTCAAGATAACGTAGATATTATTATCGGCCCTGGCACTGAAGTCGTTGCCGGGGAAGGAAAGATACTAACTGCTGGCGGTATCGATACTCACATCCACTTTATTTGTCCGCAACAGATCGAAGTTGCGATCGCATCCGGCATCACCACCATGATCGGCGGCGGTACTGGCCCAGCCACAGGTACAAATGCTACAACTTGTACTCCAGGCCCTTGGAATATTTACCGAATGCTGCAAGCCGCCGATGCCTTCCCAGTAAATCTGGGATTTCTCGGCAAAGGCAATAGCAGCCAGCCTCAAGCCTTAGAAGAACAAATCCTTGCCGGGGTAATGGGATTGAAACTGCATGAAGATTGGGGAACCACACCAGCAGCAATTGATACCTGTCTTAGCGTGGCTGATAAGTACGACGTACAGGTAGCAATTCACACCGATACTCTCAACGAAGCTGGCTTTGTGGAAGCAACAATTGCGGCATTCAAAGGTCGCACAATACACACCTACCATACGGAGGGAGCCGGAGGAGGACACGCGCCCGATATCATCAAAGTCTGCGGCGAAGCGAATGTGCTGCCTTCTTCTACTAACCCGACGCGCCCTTACACAGTCAATACTTTGGACGAACACCTGGATATGCTGATGGTGTGCCATCACTTGTCGCCATCTATACCCGAAGATGTGGCGTTTGCGGAGTCGCGGATACGGCGCGAAACTATTGCCGCTGAGGATATTTTGCACGATTTGGGCGCTTTCAGTATGATTTCGTCAGATTCTCAGGCAATGGGGCGCGTGGGTGAGGTGATTATTCGCACTTGGCAGACGGCGCATAAGATGAAGGTGCAGCGGGGGAACCTCACCCCCCAACCCCCTCTCCGCAACGGAGAGGGGGGGCAAGAGAGGGCGGATAATTTTCGGGCGAAGCGGTATGTGGCGAAATATACGATTAATCCGGCGATCGCGCACGGGATTTCTCAGTATGTCGGTTCTGTGGAAGAGGGGAAATTGGCGGATTTGTGCCTTTGGCGTCCGGCATTTTTTGGGGTGAAGCCGGAGCTGGTGATTAAGGGGGGTGCGATCGCTTATGCTCAAATGGGAGACGCCAACGCCAGTATTCCTACGCCTCAACCCGTCCATATGCGATCGATGTTTGGTAGTTTTGGAGGTGCGATCGCAGCCACATCCCTAACCTTTGTTTCCCAAGCAGCACTAGAACGGGATATTCCAAGTCAATTAAAGTTACAAAAACGAGCGGTTGCAGTATCTGGAACGCGACAAATTAGCAAGCGGGATATGAAATTAAACGATGCTTTACCGCGTGTGGAAGTTGATGCAGAAACTTATGAAGTGAGGGCAGATGGGGAGTTATTGATTTGCGAACCGGCAACTATTTTGCCGATGGCGCAGCGGTACTTTTTGTTTTAATTCCGTAGTTCCTGAAAATATGGCGATCTGGTTTCACCAGATCGCGCTTTCTCACCTCAACGCTCTAGTAACGAGTAAAAAGATAACGGCAAAAGTCGGAAACGATATCAAGTCAGCGTCCAGACACCATCCCAATCTTCTGATGGCGGATTTTGGAGCCAATACTGGCAGCGTTTTAGATACATCATAGATGTCTTGTCATTCGTGTTCATATCTTCCACAACGATCGCAAACTCATTCATCGCTCGCCGGAATTTCCGATTCAGATAATGCTCGCGCCCTTGATTGTAATGTTCAATCAATTTTTGCTTCTCCTCAGAAATTGGCTCGGAACGCAACCCCACCACTTCATATATAGCTACTGGTTGGTTTCTGCCTTTAGTGTGAATATAGTCAAGCTCTCTAGCCCATATCTGTTCAGAACAGAATTGATAAGTATTTTTGCTAATAACGATATCGCAACCATACTGCTTGCTCATTCCTTCTAAGTAAGCGGCAATATTTACCGCGTCGCCAATTACAGTAAACTGGCTTAGTCTGCTAGAGCCAAGATTACCAGCGATCACAGTATCGGCATTGATGCCAATCCCAATTTGAAACGCTGGCTGATGAGATCTAACAAGTTTTGCATTAAATTCTTGAAGACGATCGCGCATTTCAAGCGCAGTTTGCACAGACATCCAGGCATGATCTTCTAAAGGCACAGCTGCACCAAAAGTCACCATTATGGAATCGCCAATATATTTATCTAAGGTGCCCCTGTGCTTAATAACAGCATCTGACATTACCTCAAAATATTCATTCAGCAGGCTGACCACATCTGCTGGCTCCATGTTTTCAGTCAACGTAGAGAAGCTGCGAATACCTGAGAATAAAATCGTAACTTCCCGGCGATCGCCCTGCAACCTGGCTTCATCCATTCCAAGGAACTCCTCTGTCAATTCCTCAATCTTATAGCGGTACATTTTACTCCTGAACCCTTTCTCATTACTGACAATCTCAATCACGACCAAAGCACTGCAAACTTGAGATGCCCCCCTGGTATCCGTGAGTGTACTAATACATAAATTGGCTTGAAAAAACTTTTGGCGCAATGAGTCACGGCATGGGTGCAATTGATTTGAATCAACATAGTAGAGAGATTTGCATCACTGACTTGAGTGACTTGAGAAGGATGAGCCCAATACTGCTCGTACAGAAATCCCTATCTGCCTGCCATTGCACGTAGGTAGACGCATCGGCTGCTAGACTTCCTCCGACTTGAGAGTCTGAGGCTGATGTTTCTGCGGTGTTCATAGATACATTATCGAGTTTTTCAAGCGATCGCGTTTTCCCTGTCCGGCAAGCCCTATGGCTAGGGGTGCGGTCAAAAATAGTTGATCATCGGGACAAAGGAGGACAAGGAAGACTCTTCCTCCCAACCAACTACTTATGAGCGCCACACAACGCCGGAGGCTTACTCTGCAAAGTTTCCGGCAATTCCTCCGCTATTCGACCTTCTCCCACCAAACTCAGAACTTCTTGCATCATAGTTGAGGTAGCGGCGGGCGATCGCCACTCTCGCTGCTGAATCCGGTTTAAATAACCCCACAGACTGTAATTCAACGGCGAAGGAGGGCGTAAATTTGACGCAAATAGGTAAAATCGCTGGCTATCGCTACTTCCAGCGTCACTCAGTATCCAGTTTTGAAACTTTTGACGCTATGATTAAATTCCTTGGGAGTAGTTGTTCCACAGGTACTCCAGGCCAATGGGTAAAACCGAGCCGCCGGAATCCTTCGTGGGGGTGAGGTAAAGTCATCTCGTAAAGGAAAAAATAATACTAAAGATAATTGACAAAAATAAACAGTTAACAGCATTATGGTCAAAACTTCCGAATCTATGAATCGTTCTTCTTTGTCCCCATTTAAAAAAGCCGATCGCATCTTAGTGGTCGATGATTCTCCCGATAACGTTTTTCTCATCCAAGCTATTTTGGAAGAAGAGGGATATAAAATTATCACAGCAGCAGATGGCCGTACCGCTCTGGCTAAGGTCGAGGAATCCCCCCCAGATTTGGTCTTGTTGGATGTGATGATGCCCGGAATGGATGGCTTTGAAGTCACCAAGCGCCTGCGGGACAATACCTCATTGCCGTTTATCCCCATTCTGCTGATTACCGCCTACGACCACCTCAGCGTCGCAAAAGGGTTAGACACTGGTGCAGATGACTTTATCCGCAAGCCGGTAGAAGTGGACGAATTGCTGGCGCGAGTACGCAGTCTCCTCCGACTCAAGCACAGCATCGACGAACGCGACCAAATTGCCCGTCAGCGAGAAGATTTTGTCTCCCGCCTTACCCACGATTTGCGAACTCCTTTAATAGCCGCAGATAAAATGCTGAGTTTAATGCAGCAGGGAGCCTTGGGAGAACTATCACCCACGATGAATGAAGCCCTCGACACAATGGCTCGCAGCAACAAAAACCTGCTGGCGATGGCGAATACTCTGCTAGAAGTGTATCGTTACGAAGCCGGACGCAAAAACCTAAACTTCTCTCCTGTTGACTTGCAAGCTCTACTTCAGGAAATTGTCAAAGAACTTACCCCTTTAGCCGCCCAAAAAAACCTGTCTTTGAAATTAAATGAGGATGAAAATGCAAAGGGTGACCCAGGGGCAAGAAATGTGGTAGAGTGCGATCGCCTGGAACTCCACCGGGTTTTCACCAATTTGGTTGGCAATGCGATCAAATTTACAGATAGTGGTTCGGTAAACGTCCGTCTCAATGATACAAAGGGCGCTGGTAATCCCGGCATACCACAAGTAATCGTTGAGGTAGAAGACACTGGCCCAGGTATATCTCCAGAAGAAAAAGCAATCTTATTTGAACGGTTTCGCCAAGGCAAACACAAACATTCCGGTAGCGGTTTGGGGCTGCACCTGTCTCGCAGAATTGTGGAAGCCCATCACGGAACCATTGAAGTTAAGTCAGAGGTGGGCAAGGGAAGCCTATTCATTGTCCGCATCCCAGTCAAGCACTCAGGGAATTCTTAACTTTAGCCGCTATCATGAGCTTCAGATTCCAGGCAGCCGACAACCGTTTCTTTCTTCGGCTACGATTGAAGCATACCTGTAAAATATTGCATAAACCCTTCAATTTGTCTAGTTTCCGAAAAACATCATGATAGCTCAACTAGAAGTTAACAACCTTGTCCGCCAGCAGCGTAATTTTTTCAGCACCAACCAGACAAAAGATGTATCTTTTCGCATTGAAAAGCTCAAGTTATTAAAGAACACAATCTTAGAGAATAAAGATGCTATTCTCAATGCGCTTAAAAGTGACCTGAACAAACCTCGATTTGAAAGTTATGTTACGGAATTGTTAGTTGTCAAAGAAATTGATTATGCGATTAAGCATATTAAATCTTGGACAAAACCTCAGCGAGTAGCAACTCCCCTAGAGCAATTTCCATCTTCAGCACTAATTTATCCAGAACCACGAGGAATTGTTCTGATTGTTAGTCCTTGGAATTATCCATTTAATCTGATGATTTCGCCTTTAGTAGGTGCAATTGCAGCCGGAAACTGTGCAATTTTAAAACCTTCAGAAATTGCCCTCCATACCTCTCACCTTCTGGCCGATATTTTCAAAAAAAACTTCGATACTGCCTATATAGCCGTTGTAGAAGGAGACGTAGAAACCAGCCAACAGTTGTTAAAAGAAAAGTTCGATCGCATCTTTTTTACCGGCAGCACAGCAGTTGGTAAAATCATCATGGAAGCGGCAGCCAAACATCTCACACCAGTCACCCTAGAACTCGGCGGCAAGACTCCTTGTATTGTCGATGCCGATGTCCACATCGAACGGGCTGCCAGAAGAATCGCTTGGGGCAAGTTTATTAATGCCGGTCAAACTTGCGTAGCACCTGATTATATTTTACTCGATCGAACCATTAAAAAAGACTTTTTAGATAGCATCAAAAAGTGCATTCAAGAATTTTATGGCGACAATCCCGCAAAAAGTCCTGACTATGCCAGAATTATCAATAAAAGACACTTCAATAGACTGGCAGCATTCCTAAACAATGGCAAAATTATCGCTGGCGGTCAAACCGATGTCGAAAATAATTACATAGCCCCAACAGTGATGGACAATGTATCTTTAAATGCACCAGTCATGCAAGAAGAAATCTTTGGCCCGATTCTTCCAGTTATCGAGTACAACGATTTAACAGAAGCGATTTCTATTGTTAATGAACGACCAAAACCTCTAGCCCTCTACTTCTTTTCCAAAAACAAAAACCATCAAGAGCGAGTTTTGCGGGAAACTTCATCTGGTGGCGTCTGTATCAACGATACTGTCATGCACCTTGGCGTGCCAGAACTACCCTTTGGCGGAGTCGGTGACAGCGGTATGGGAAGCTATCACGGCAAAGCCAGCTTTGATATTTTCTCCCATCAAAAAAGTGTGCTGAAAAACTCTTTCCTTATGGATATAAAGTTGCGCTACGCTCCCTATGAAGGTAAACTAAATCTCATTAAACTAATCTTGGGCATTTAGATCCGCTCCCCAAGCCCAAATTACCACCTTCGATCGCAAGATTAGAAAACGATATTAAATTTGAAAATCATCCAGCCTTCTATTCTAAGGTAGAACTTCCTGAATCTAATCTTCTAGATCTAGAGATGCGGACATATCTCCGCCATAAAATTGCATCCTTGCCTACGAGACTCCGCGATACTTTTGTCTTATACTACTGCCAAGAGAAATCCTATCAAGATATTGCCAAGCAACTCGCCTGCTCTGAAGATAACGTTCGCAAATGCGTTAGAAAAGCACGAATAATTCTGCAAAAGCATTTAACCAAATATCTCGCTGGGGAAGATGATACTTCTCTAGATTCCCTCTCGCCATCCTTAAAGTTGGTAATTCCTTTGGGAGAAAATTCCCAACCTGAGATCAGAACAAAAAGCAAGCACGAAGAAATTAACTATAAAACCACCGTAATATGTCTGGAAACCTTACCACATCATTGGTACAGTTCTGCCAATCTTCTGGGCTGGCGATGAATTTGCGTTCTGGGTTTGCACTTTTAATTGCGCCATAAAATAGCTCGGCTTTAACGATTGAACAAACGGCAATATCTTTAGTTGCAGTAGATTCTAGTTTCTGCTTTAAGCTTATGTTTTTACCACGCATATAGATGATACAAGTGTTAGTATCTAGCAAAAATTTCATAGGATTGATTCGCGTTCTGATTGTTGGACTTGGGGATGACGAAAAAATGTTTCGTCTTGGATACATCCATAAAATTGAGGAAGGGGATATTCTGGGGTTTCGGTTTCTGGTTGTAGAGACTCAGTAAGGGTTTTTAGTAATGCACAGCCTCGACTAAAATCCAGTTCTTCACTGAGTTCAGTTAGTGGGGATTGACGGAAAAACTCTGAGAGTTTATTTGGTTGATCTGGGTGGGTGTTGTGATTGGGTACAATCAGGCTTTGGGCGAGCAGTTGGATGATATACAGTTTATCGTTGAGCGAAAGCTGTAAGAGTTGTTGTTCGAGTTCTGGGATAGCCATGATAGGGTTTAAGTAGTTATGTAGAGTTGGGAAATGAGGGAGCGATTGCGCTCTCGTGCAGTACCAGAGGCGATCGCGGTTTAAGTTTCTGGTTCATCACCTAAGAGTTGATCTATACTTTGAAGTGTTTGTTGAGAACAACGACGCACACGATGAATACGCACAATCCCTTGATCTTGCTCAACTATTTCACTAACAGTAAATAAAATATTGAATTGCTTTTTATAGAGAAGTTGGCGTACCTCTATTCCCATATACTCACTTTCGATCGCCAAAGCACAACGCCTGGGAAAGTTTTCCAGCGTCAACATAATTTCATAACATCCTCTTACCCAGCGATAAGCGTTTTCCGGTGAATCTTCCTTGATCCAAAGAAAAATACTTTCTATATCAGCTACCGCAGTAGGAGATATTTCAATCTGGTAGGCCATATTTTTCCCGAAGTTCTGCAAATGCTTGCTTTAGAGGTATCCCTTTCCCTTGTTGAAATTCTTCAATACTTTTGCGGATACCCACAATAGACTCCAGTAACTCAAGCTTATCGAGAAGTTGCTGGTAGCTTTCAGCATCTTGAACAACGGCAGTAGCTTTACCATTCACAGTCAGAACTATTGGTGCTTTAGTTTCTTTGAGTCTTACTAGGAAAGCTTTCGCACCGCGCTGGAACTCTGAGAGAGGATAGATATCACTCAGACTGAGCATAATATTTTCAAAGAATTATTTGATAATTTCATGCTAACAGTTGGCAATTGTTTTGTCTATTGTGCGATCGCACTTCTCTTGTAGGGTGCGTTAGCCGAAGCGTAACGCACCTTCTCAATTATCGGTGGAATGTCTACGATGCCCTCTCGCTGGAGAGCAATCGCTTTTTTGTGGGGAGATGAGCGATGGTGAAACGCCCACTGTATGCGTAGGCGCAGCCCGTCGTAGACATCGCTTTGGGGAAATAGGGAAAGGCGATCGCTTGATTTGCCTAACTTTTTCAAAGAGCGATGTTGGGAAAATATGCTATAATGTGCAGTACTTACGCACAACAAAATGGATAAGCAATACAATATATCAAACATTGACTTTAATAGAGAATTGATAATTCTATCGGTAGATGGAAAAACCTATCAAATCCCAATTGTCCAAGCATCTAAGCGACTTGCCGAAGCAACAGATATAGAGCGGAAAATGTATCGAATTTCTCCATCTGGTTATGGTATTCATTGGTACGCAATTGATGAAGATTTGACAACTCAAGGACTAATCAAACTAGCAGAAATCGCCAAGACAGCTTAAACTGACTGGAAAGGAGCGATATCTACTATGGGCTTCGCCTAAACCTTTTATTTACAGGAGTGCGTTCGCTCTTCGTGCCGTAGGCGATCGCTTTTTTGGGGGGAGAAGGGCCATCGCTTGGGGAATTTGGGCCGATCGCGAAATGACAGCTTTAGCGATCGCCTTTTTGACGGGAGTGTGAGTCTCCCAAATGCGGGTAGGCGATCGCTTTGATGATGGGAGATTGAGAGGGGTAGGCATAGCCCGTGGTAGACATCGCCCAATCCTATTACTGACTCCAATCTTGAATTTCTAAGCTTTCTATTTTCTCAAAATCTCTGAGATTATTGGTGACAATAATCAAATCGTTGGCTATGGCAATTCCTGCTATAAGAATATCAATATCGTCAATTGGTGTTCCTTTATTTCTTAAATTGGCATAAATATCAGCAGAAATTGTTGCAGAGCTTGTAGTTAGAGGGAAAACTGTATTGCCTGAAACAAATTCCCCAAAAGATATAAGTTGTTTTTGTGCGTCACGATGTTTTAATCCACTGACAATTTCATAATAGGTGATGATGCTGATGTTAATTTTGTCATGCTCTCTCAGATAGGCTTGAAAACGCTCAACAACCAGACTATGATTGCGAAAGAAAAACGACAAAATATTTGTATCAATCAAAGCTGGCTTCATCACTTCTTCTCCCCAAAAATGCTTGCTGGCGACGAGTGCTTATTTCTTCATTGAAATTAGCAAATATTTCATCTGACATATCATTCCAACAGCCAGCAAACTGCATAGTTTGGTTGAGGGAAACTTTAGATGATTCTACACCTAATCGAAAATAATGAATAAGGTTATATAATTCTTCTAGTTTATCTGGTGGGACAAGATTTATTTCGGTAATAACTTTTGTGCGTAGGTTCAAAGAATCCATAGCAAATTAATGTAGATTGAGTGTCAAATTAATTGTATCTCACATTTTGCACTTTGTCAAAGAGCGATCGCTTTTGGAAATTTAGGAAGTGCGATCTGCTTGCAGCAGCGCTAGCTTACGGCACGCAAAAAAGGGCGCGATCGGCCCTTTTTTGCGATTTTTCGATCTGCTAATATTTCATCTTGTTGTGCGAGATAAACCCAAATATCCTCTAAATCTTTTTCAGCTTGGTTTGAGATCCGAAAGCGATTCACTTAGCCGATTCTCCTGGTAGACGTTCCTGACCTCGTGCTTTAATTGAAGTGGTGAGAGTGGGTAAAGAATTTTCATCATATTCTGTATATTGACCGTTTTGGAGTTGTTCAATGCCTAGAGCAATATCCTGTTTTAAGGATTCAATATTTTGTTGTTCTTGGCGATTGCCTAATCGAGAATGTTGAATTTTTTCTACTAGAATTTGATACTCTTCTTCAGAAAGAGAAAGGATGATTTGAGCGAGGGAGTCAAGGAGTCGGTTATTAATTGTAATAATGGTTTGGCTCATAATTATACTATTTTGTATTTTGGATTAGATTCGCCCTGATATCTCTGGTTCGATTTAATTATATCTCACATTCCGCACTTTGTTAAAGAGCGATGTCTGCTTAAAGTGACTTGAAAGGAGTGATGTCTACGACGGGCTTTGCCTACGCCTTTGTGTGGGGAGAATGGCGATGGCTACGCGCCAATAGTGATTTTCACCGTATTCAAGCAGTGCAGTCATTTCCCCTAGAATGTTGGATTTGAACAAAGTCTGACGGCAAAAAGCCCATCATAGGAATCACCTAGAAGCGAAACTAACTGCTGTAGCGTTCCTCTGCCCAAGGTTCGCCACGTCGATGGTAGCCATTGCGTTCCCAAAAACCCAGATCTTCGGATTCTAGAAATTCTAAACCATTAATCCATTTGGCACTTTTCCAGGCGTAGATATGGGGAACGACTAACCGCATCGGGCCACCATGTTCTGGGGGTAGCGGTTCGCCAAACAAGGTATGGGCGAAAAAGTTTTCTGACCGCAGGAAATCTTCCATACTGATGTTGGTGGTGTAGTCGCCGTAGCAATGTTCCATGATGTGAAGTGCGCCTGCGTCTACTTCAACGTGCTTCATGAAGTCCAGTACTTTTATGCCAGTCCACTGGACATCGAGTTTAGACCAGCGGGTGACGCAGTGAAAATCGGCGGTGAAGTCGTGTTGGGGCATCGCCATGAAGTCCGACCAAGTGAAGGTCGCTTCTTTTGCTTTGCCCCAGACCCGAAATTGCCAGTTCTCGATGGTGACATGGGGTGTACTGCCGTAAGTCAGTACCGGGAACCCCTTGCTTTCGTATTGACCGGGAGGGATGCGATCGCTTAATTCTGGCCCAGGCTTCTTGAAAAATTTTCCTAGCATAAATCCAGTAGCAATAGAGTTTTCCCTGCTAACACAACACGACAGCTTAATGCCGCTGTCGTGTTAGCATCCATATTCACATTCTTTGACACTCCCCCAGAGTCTAGCAAGGGGGATTCTTGGGCTGCTTAGGATTCCTCTTCGTCTTCTTCTTCCTTGGCAGGATACACGAACGTAGACCGCCCAGTCAGAATCGATTTGCCCAAGCTGAGGGCTTTCTTTGCCTGTAACGCTGCTTTACGTTTCCAGGTGGCTTTGCGTATATCCCGTTTTGATTTAGATGTTTTCTTCTTAGGAACAGCCATGATCGCTTCGCTAATAGTTGACAGCCTTCCTATTTTAGGGCATTAATTCAGCCAATTCTTCTGGTTCGTTAGCGACGTATTCCTCCGCCTGTCGTCCCAGTGTTAGTGGTTCCAGAGGTATTAGCGCCGCCCACCCCTTGCCCGTTAGTAGTCCCCGTACCAGTGGTGTCATAGACTGTAGTCCCAGCAGGCGTACCTCCAGGTATGATGCTGCCGTTGGGAAGTACTTGTCCGGTGCCGTTAGTTGTACCTCCAGGTATGATGCTGCCGTTGGGAAGTACTTGTCCTGTTCCATTACCAGGTACGATCGGGCCGTTGGGAAGTACTTGTCCTGGAGTGGAATTGACAAACCCTTCGGCAAGGTTTGGAGTGGGATTATCTATTCTTAAAAGAGATTGGGCGTTCTTAAAATATGTAGCCCAGCGTTGGGTATCGGGACGACTTGCCCAGTTTTGACGATTCACTTCCAAGGAGAGAAGGGGCGCGATCGCACCGGCATTTTGGCCCAGTACTGTCACAGCAACCGCTCTAAGCGAACCGTTTTGGTTAAAGTTACGCTGAGCTGTTTCTCTTGCTGCTGCTTCTGCTCTACGGATCAGGGTATTGTAGCTTTCGTTAGGCTGACGGTTGAGGGTGAGGTTAATGCGATCGACATTAGATTGAGGTGCGGTTTGTGCTGCGCGAGTGCGTGCGCTTTGTGCATTCGCTTCACTTGACAACCAGAAAGTTCCTCCCATCCCCATTAAGGCTACTAAACTCAGTACGCTCAGGGGTGTTCTCCAGCTTTGTTGCGATCGCGATCTACCCAATGACCGATTAAATCCAGATTGATTTAACTTAGACATGATTAGCTCCAGCTCCTTGATGACAACCCCGAATCGCGAGTTAGTTGCCTTATGCCTTTACACTAGCTCTGAGCTAACGTGGCGCTAATCTGCATGATGGAATACAAGGGCCTAGTCTACAGACTGATTTGTTAGGTTAATGCTGAGTTGCACTCAAAACGGTTATTTTTTGTTGACACTCCCACCCCGTCATGGGATGGGATTATTAAGATATTTCTATCTTAATACCCCTATTACTAGGGTTCTTGGGCGCAATCCTTTTGCCAAAAATGGCGGTCTGCTATCCTTGCCTTTCAGCAGAGCTAATCAAGCGTAACTTCCCCTCAGTCCGAGGGCAGGTTTTAATGTCTTGTACTGACAACTGAATTGTAACGCCATAAGTAGTGGGAGACAATTAATTACACAAAATTTTGGCGACAAGCCTTACCCAGTAAAGAACCAATATTGTAATTAATTCTGTCCGATTACTTAGAGCCAAAATTGGGGATTCAAAGCGGCTCAAGCCGCAGCGCAAG
>CASBRD010000303.1 GCA_949128025.1 Oscillatoriales cyanobacterium PMM_0008
GGATTGAGGGTGGGATTGAGGAGGTTTTTGTTTAGCTGTAGTTAGAGGTTCTGGTTTAAAAGAGCGCAAGCGATCGCGAGCTTCATTAATTTCTTTGAGTTTTTCTTGCGCTTTCTGTTGTAATCGGATATTATCTTTGGGAATGCGATCTGGATGCCAAATAAATGCCAAATCTTTGTAAGCCTGGTTAACCTCTTCAAGAGTTGCTCCAGGCTCCAGTTCAAGTATTTTGTAATATTTATCCAAGTCATTCATAAAAGTTTTTTAGTCATTAGTCATTAGTCATTGCCATATCAGTGCATCCGTGTATATCAGTGTCGTGCTGCCTTAATCATTTGAGTAACAATGGGTACAAAAAATCATCCTAACTTTTTTGGGCGAGTAACAGCCATTATCTTTATTATCCTCTGCGGGCTGATTCTCAGTGCCTGTCAGACCATAGGAACCAGTGCTGTCGCAGAATCCGCACCTGTTTATCAGGATCGGGCCATCCACAGCCCAGACGGCATTGGTAAAGTTTACATGGGCAGAGAGATAGCTCAAGTTATGGGACACCAGGGAGCGATGTGGCTGGAGCGATCGAGTCGCGAGAAAGAAGAACAACCAAACCTTGTGGTAGAAGCCCTCGACTTGAAACCAACCGATATTGTAGCCGACATCGGCGCGGGTACAGGTTATTTCAGTTTTCGGATTAGTCCCTTGGTATCAGAAGGGAAGGTTTTCGCTGTAGATATTCAACCCCAGATGCTTGACATTATTAACTTTTTGAATAAAGAAAACAGTGTTACTAATGTCGAACCTATTTTGGCAAGCGTTACCGACCCCAAACTCCCCCCGGAAAGTATTGACCTAGCCTTAATGGTAGATGCTTATCACGAATTCAGCTACCCTAAAGAAGTCATGCAAGGAATAGTGACGGCGCTCAAACCGGGTGGACGGGTAGTTCTCGTTGAATACCGGGGTGAGAATCCATTTGTAATGATAAAACCGCTACATAAAATGACGCAAAACCAAGTCCGCAAAGAAATGTCAGCGGTCGGTCTTCTCTGGGTGGAAACGAAAAATATTTTGCCTCAGCAGCATATAATGGTGTTCAAAAAGTAAAGGATTTAATGAATACAGAACGCGAATTTCCTAACTGGGAACAGTTGTATCAAGAAAAGCCAGTAGAAACCATGCCTTGGTTCAACCCTGAGATCGATCCGGATCTCGATCGGGCCTTAACCAAACTAAACTTACAGTCAGGAACCGCACTGGATATCGGCACTGGGCCAGGTACGCAGGCTATGGCATTGGCACTACTTGGCTTTAAAGTTACCGGAACCGATCTTTCAGCCGCAGCTGTGAACAAAGCCGAAACTAAAGCCAAAGAAAAGGGTTTGGATATTATCTGGAAACAGGATGATATTCTCAACAGTAAGCTAGAGGAAAAATTTGATTTTGTATTCGATCGCGGCTGTTTTCATGTATTGCCTCCAGAGCAAAGACAAGATTACGTTCTCGTTGTAGATAGATTGATTAATCCTAATGGCTACCTTTTTCTTAAATGCTTTAGTCATAAAGAAACACGCGAGGCTGGGCTTTATAGATTTACACAAGAAGAAATCAAAGAAATTTTCAGCAGCAAATTCACCGTCTGCGATGTTCAAGAAACTGTATATCACGGTACGTTGGAGCAACTTCCACTAGCACTGTTCTGCATTTTGCAAAAATAGGAAAACTCCGTTTTAACCGCCAAAACTCAAAGCCTTAGAGGGAGATATTACTAATGTTTTAGTCGTTGTTTAGCCGTTTCTTCCTCAAGTTTGATACCTAAGTCGATGAGAAATCGTCCATGATTAATTGTTGAGGCTATATCGTCTTGATTTATGGGACAACCGAACCGAGCAAAGCTTTCTTTTGGATGTTGCCAACGCAACCAAAGCTTTCCGTTGATCAGCTTAGTACTGAGCCGCCAGCCTTTATATTGTGCAGGGATTTGCTGAGCTTTGTTATCAGATAAATTGGATGGTTCGGTTTCGGGTTTGCTAACTAGCATCATCATCTTAGGGTTTTAACTCGATATGTTTAATATTCAGTGAAAATACTGTAGTCAGTCGTGACTAAACTCTTTAGCAAACAGTGATAATTAAAAGACGATCGCGTGATCTGAGCTATTAAGTCCTCGTGACTGAACCTCAACCAGCAGTGTGAGCGGAGTCACACTTACCGGCTTGCTGTAGAATCCTTATAGTTATGGCCTCAAGGTGCGGCCAAAATGGTTTGCAAACCCCGCACCAGTCTCCCCATCCCTTCTACAGCTGTCTCGTCTTCGATAGCACCGTAGGCAACTCGTAGGTAGCACCCATCATCCATACCAAAGGTAGTTCCAGGAATTACGGCTACGCCATGTTCCCGGATCAGGCGTTCCACCAACTCCATCGCGCCTAGCTGAGTGCGGACTTTGAGGAGAAAATAGAAAGCGCCATCTGCTTTAGGAATAGTACATAAGTCCTGGATGCGGTTTAGTTCGCTCAAACACTTTTCTCGCACGACTGCGATCGCACTTAACTTTTCTTTACAATATCCCACACCAGCCTGCAATGCTCCCAAAGCCGCATACTGGGAGATCGCTGTAGCACAAATCAGAATTGTATCCTGAATTTTCTTAACAGAAAGAACTAGATGTTGCGGAATCACCATGTACCCGATGCGCCAACTGGCAAAACCGTAGGCTTTGGAAAGAGAATAAAGGCTAATGGTGTACTCAGAACTTTCTTTATTTGCTCCTGGGGAGAAGTGCTGTACGCCATTGTAGGTAAAATATTCGTAAGCTTCATCACTAATATGGTAGATACCGTGCTGGCGACAAATTTCGTTTACCGCTTGCAATGCTTCTTTTGGATAGACCGCGCCAGTCGGGTTGTTGGGTGAAATGGTGACAACGGCGCGGGTTTTTGCGGTGATGGCTTTTTCGATCAGATCTGGAATTAACTGATAATTTTCATCGGTAGGTACAAGTACTGCTTGGCAACTCGCCATTGCGATCGCCATTTCGTGATTAAAATAATATGGTGAAATCAGAATAATTTCATCCCCAGGCGAAGTAATTGCCAGCACCGCATTCATAAACGCCATATTCCCGCCAGCAGTCACCACAATGCAGCGATTATCATCAATTTCAATATTATTTTCGAGTAAAAGTTTGTTCTTAATTGCTTCTTGTAATGCTGGAATTCCCTCTACCGCTTGGTACTTGTGATTTTGGGGATTGGCAAAAAACTCGGTAATTTGCTCGATCGCTGACGGCGGCGGGCCATAATAGACCACCCCTTGTCCCAAAGAAATCGTCCCCGGATGCTGGCGAATTAGTTCCCCCACCACCGGGATAATTGGCGATTGTACCGCCTGCATTCTTAGAGTTTCGTTTCTCATTAGACATCTCCATAAATTAAAGGTGCGTTACCTAGAACCCTTGTAGAGACGTTGCATATTCGACAGCATAGAGATCATCGCTGATATTCCAGCAAAGCCTAGAAATTCTAGGGGCGATCGGGGAGAAAAGAAACCTTCAATTTGGGGTGAATTTTTGGATGTTTTGGTAAGCATAAGTTCGAGTAAATTGGTGATGTTTTAGGTGAATGGCCAGAGTTGGATGTAGTTTTGGGGGGAAGTGCGATCGCGCAATTCTTTCAAATACTTTTTGCGAGGATCTTCAGTTGCACCAAATACTGTGACAACTTGATATTTATCTAAATCCGAAATCCACATAGGAGAGGGAGTAACTTTTCGCGTTATTTCCGATCCATTAATTTTAGGGCGGTCATTTTTTACTCCACCACATAGACTTTTTGCCTCTGTATATTGTTGATTTTCTAGTTGATGAAACTGTTGGTGAAGAAGATCTAGCGAATAAGGTTTATTGGTATCCGATTCTCCACGAACCACTATAATTTTGCAATGGCTATCAACTGCTTCAAACCAAGAGTGAGAAGTAGGTTGCACAACTGTTTTTGGCGATCGATAGTTAACGCTTACTCCCAAGTCTCCTAGTGCTTTGTAGAAACCTTGTAACCGATTTTGAAATAACGTCTGAAACTCTTTAGGAGTAACTGGTAATTTCCAAAAGGATTCGTCACTATCGGGTATTAAAGTTGAACCCCGCCACCAAGGTGCTGCTGAACGATCTTGACGAGAGTAACAAGGTCGCCTTGCACCTTGACCGACTCCTCCCAAATGGAACATTAACCAAGTTAGATTTTGGAATAACTTAGCGATCGCTTCTTTTTGTCCTTCTGGTGCTTCTAGGGAATAAGCTAATGTTAAAATCCCTTCTTGTTCGCCATAATCATCATTTTGCCCCATGCGATTTGGTTGAGGTTCGTTTCGGGTAACTTTTCCCTCTAAAACATCAAATCGTACCCATCCCCTTTGTTTGGGTTGAATGGCACCAAATAACTTTGCTTCCCATTCCTTAACTTGACTAAGTTCTAACACTCCTAAAGCTAAGGTGCGAAACCAATAGCGCAACATAGATTTAAAAGCAATAGGACGAACTTCTGCTTCAGCTTGTCCCCTTGTTTGCCATGTGTTTTTATCGTTATTACATTTCCATTCAGTAAACTTCTGACGACCGTGAATTAGCTGTCCTTGCAAACTGAAATCAATGCGGAAAAATTCATCACTCAGTCTTCCTTCACCTGCTTTCATCAATTCTCCATAGCCAGTGTTGACTTGAGAACCAATGCCAGATTGCAAACCTTTAATTAACCACTGTTGAACTTTCTTTAGTATTGTGGAATCATTGCATCCACTAGCTAAACGCAATCCAATTAAGAAACTTGGCTGTTTAAGAGAAAGAAAGGGATTAGGATTTGGGTCGTATTTGAGAGATCCGTTTTCCCATTTCCAAATATTGTTAGCCATATCCACAGTCAATCCGCAGCCAGAATTAGGTAAGGGATAAGCATCTAAAAAAATAACCTTACCTGCCCGATCTGCTCGATTTTTAGCCTCTAATGAACCAAAGTAAGGTGCGACTTTCTTTTCTGCCTCTTTCCAAGAAATTTTTTCCTTGCCAATAATTTCCTGAATCGCCTGAGATCTCGCAACACCGCGTAAGGTAGAAGAGGGAATATAAGGCATTCCCAAAGCATCAAAAGCTGGTAACAAAATACTTTCTGGCCCTCGATGTCCGCCTACTCGAATTCGCCAAGCACATTTAACTTGAAAGGTGTTTTCTTTACCTGCAATCAGTTCTGTGCGTTGAGTTAATTGGGTGAGGCGATCGCGATAATTTGCCCTTTCTTCTGTCATTTGCAGAATTTGCACTTTGGTGGGGTCTTTGTATTCGTGGTCTGGCGATCGCATCCAGCGCAGATATTCCACAAAGCTGGCAGTTGTAGCAGGATTTGGTTCGTTATCTGGATTCAGCCAAGGTGATGGGGGATTTTTACCTCCACCATCGTCACCGCCTTTGCTACGTCCGCCACCAGAACTGCCTCCACCTCCAACAGTAATTATTTTCTTTGTCTTTGGTGTTTGGGAACTCGATTTTTGAATTGCAGGATTTGGTCTATTAGTAGCAGGTGAGGGTTTTGGTTGGGATTGTCCGGGTTTTTGGGGTCGATCGAATACCATTTGTCTACTCTCCTTTGATATCTGGATATATAGCAGCAGCCCAAAAACTGAATTCTTGCGCTAAAGCAAGTCCCAATCCTGTTAAACCTAAATATTCATCGACTTCAAGCTTTGTCAGCACAGCTAGACCATCATTACCTGCTAAGTTTTGAATGTCAGATAATGTTTGCAAGCACTCAAAATATTTTTTGACTACTTGCTTTTTCCCTTCTTGACTCAAAGCTTTTTCTTCAGCTTTCAAACGCATCATCCCCCAAGTAGAGAGATAGGTATATAATTCAACAGCTTGGTTCTTCTGTTCTTTGAGGCGAGTTTCTTCCTGATTAGGTTGCGATCGCAAATCGTTTAAAGCTTGATAAACGGGTTGAGAAATTGTGCGCGGATCGAAAGTCATAATTATTTCTCCCTATGTAGGTATCCACTGTTGAACAAAGCCACGCCCTAAGCTTTCTTGTCCACCAATTTGCAAAATATTGCTATCAGCTAATAGCTTTTCAAAATCTTTAGTAGATTGGGCAGCAGTACCATTAGCTTGAGATGTAATTCCCCAGGAGAAATACATGAGAGTATCTGGAGAAATTGCTTCCTCATAGCGGAAACCACCATCAACAGATTTGTGTTCATCCAATTTGATTTTGACCTGCCGCCATAAACTCATCTGAATTAGGGTAGCGCAGTGTTGATTGGGTAGAACTATCACTCGTTCGATACCTTTTGTCTCTGGCGCTTGGGGAATAAAATTTTTCCAATCTTTCCACTCTTTCAAAGTATCCGCTTTGAGAATAGCATCTTTCAGATAAACTGTAGTTTTACTTAAATTAGTGCTATAATCAACTGGAAAATTATCCCCTGTCTCGTTAAAACGCATCCAACGCTGTAGCAGCATTGGGCAGCTAATCCAAATAACACCATGACTGAGAGAAGGAACGGGAAACCAAAGTAAAGATGCGTCTCCTACCCAGATATCTCCTTGTTCTAGCTGGGTGATTTTTTTACCAGTTGCCTGTTCGTACTGCTTGACAAATTCGGAGTTTTGAGTATCTTTAAGTTCTGGGCCAAAAAGCTTGACTCGTTTAATTAATTCATTCTCATTAGCTCTCAATCTACCCCGAATTGTACTCGAAGGAATATAAGGCAAGTTAGTATGAGATTCACGGGCAATTCCCAGTAAATTTCCTTCCTGTGTTGTACCACCTGTATGCAGTGGTGAAAGTAGATATAAGTAAACACAATTCATTTTCATTCTCATTACTCCTTGTAAGAAATCCACAACAACTCTGAATAACCTAATTGTCGCCAACGTTTAGCTTTTTCCGTTCCGTTTTCCTGAAACAATTCTTGCGATTCTTCCAAATAATAAATACTTCCAGCAGGTGCCGCAAATACTTGCGGCGCGGGAATACTACTATTTTCTTTAGAAAGTATCCGACAACTAATCGGAACTGCCCTATCTGTTGCTACACTAACTAATTGCCCTACTTTTTGATTACTATTAGTACTGTGGGCTAATTTCCACTCCCAAGGCCATGCTTGACAAATGGCTTTATTATTATCGTGGAGGCGTTCAAATACTCCCGGTGTGATTAGGTAAGCAAGGGATTTTCCTCCTTCATCAAAATTCTTTTCTGATAACTTTTGCACCTCCTCCCACTGTGGGTCTAAATCATTGCAACGTTGCAAAATCACTCGATGTCCTTCACCTCCCAGTCGCAGCGTTGTGGGGGTGTCGATTTCTCGATCGGCCCCGATAGCCAAACTCCAATTCGGCTTTAGTCTAATCGCATTTTCGACAAAGTAACCATCGGCATCTTTGACTTGGCGCGTTCCTTCTGCTAGGGCGTTATGGGAACGAGTTTCGATCGCCCAAGGTTGGTCTTCTCCGTCTTCTTTAACTTCCCAATCTTCTGGACTAATTTTTACAGTTCTGAGATATTCTATTACTACATTATAAGGCAAAAATTGACGATATTTGGAATTTTTTTGGTCAAAATCATCTTCATCTTGGTGATTGTTATCTTTTTGATGTGGACGTGATAATGGACATGGTTGCTGTTCATCCCATAAAACATGATTTAGGGCTGATTTTGAATTCCACTTTAAAGGAATTAAAGGGGTAGTACCGACAAATCCTAATGGGCGAGGAAAGTATAGGATTTGTTGGTTGTAGCAGAAAAATGGGCCTCTGATTTGGAAGTTTATTTTGTCGCCCAGGAGTTGTCGTAATGCACCTGCGATCGCATGACCGTTGGGCGGAAAAACGCTGCCTGCCCAAGCCCTTTCGCCAGGGGTAAATGGTTTGGCATCCCTGAATAATAAGACATCAAGCGGAATAATATTATACCAGAACATTGGCTTTTCTCTCATAATTTTATGTTACGATTTCGCCAGGTGAAAGCGGCTATTTTTAGCCAGGTTTGAATTTCTCGATCGAATTCTTTTGGCACAGTTGTCTCCCATAAGATATCGATGAATTGAGATAATTTTTGTTGAAATTTATCGCGAATTCCCTCATCACCTTTGAAGAAATCGCGACGACTGCAAAATGCTTTCGTCCAAGGTGAAATAGCATCTCTAACTGGCGCTGGGTGTTGCTGCCAAAGTTGGGCTGCTTGTTCAAAAATGGCAGGTTCTAAATTATCTATTACTGTTAGTAGTTCTTTCCATTGTTGAAAAGTATCGAATTTGGCAGTAGCTTTCAAAATGTTGCCGTTGCTGTAGAGGATACGGACTTGAACGGCATCTTTATATTTACCATCTGGAGATTGATGTTTTTTCGCACCTTCTTTCTCAGCTTCCCACATATTTTCTAAAGCAATGGCTAAGGGAACAGCTTGATTGGCAATTACAATCCCAAAGCTAATTGTAGCTTTTTTCCCCATTGTGAATAACGGTCGATCCGGTAATTTTTCATCTGTCAATTGCCAATAATTTCCCTCACTAATAAATTGATCTTTAGGATCTTTATCTCCTCTGAAACATTGGCGAATATCCCATAACCAATTATCCCATTCCCAGAGATTCGTATAAGCTAAAACATCATCGCCACCACTATAAATTAACCTCCCGGCATAACGTTGTTCTGTCAGATAAGGAACTAATTGATTGGAAAAGTCTAATAAAGCGCGACTGAGGGCGCTGTGGGTTGATGGCCCCATGCGCTTTTTTGCTTTCAAGAACTCTTTAAACGGTTCTTGCAGTTTGGGTTCCATTTGATTAAGTTTGGGAAGTAGAGAATCGGGAATATATTCGCTATAATTCTCTAAATGTTCTCCTTTCAGCCAATTTCCCATGCCGTCACCATCTCCGGCGGCTAAAATAT
Organism: Oscillatoriales cyanobacterium PMM_0008; assembly: GCA_949128025.1. GTDB lineage: Bacteria > Cyanobacteriota > Cyanobacteriia > Cyanobacteriales > Aerosakkonemataceae > Argonema. The sequence goes on from CASBRD010000303.1 coordinate 8,939, forward strand.
ACCAATCGGTAGGATTATTATTGGGGTAATATTGGTCAATTGTTTGTGATAGTTTTGGGCGTATTTTGTCGCGATTTTCTTCTGGGGCATCTTCGATTAACCAGCCTACATTTAAAAGGCGAGGATGGTATTTTTGCGGTCTGTCATCTGCCCAAGGTATACCCCAACTTTTCTTCATGGTATCTGCTACTGTTTGGGCAAAATCAAAGTTTTTGGTAATGGCTTCGCAGGCTTGGTTAAAATGTTCTAAATGTTCGCTATTGGATACTTTTAAATATCCGGCTACTCCAGCGGTTAAATCTGGGTAAGAAGCGGCCATTTTTTCTTCCTTAATATGCAGCAAATCTGGTAATATTTTATGTAAGCCTCGTTTTAAGGTTTCGGTAGCATTCAGTTGTTCAATTCCATCAAATAAATTGATTCTGTTTTCCCAATACTTTTTGGTTTCTCCTTCAGTTATCCAATCCTTTTTTTCACCTTCTGGATGCACGACTGGCCCAATGCCGGAAACGGTGGAACGTGGCCCGAAAGCAGTCGGTAATTGCCAATTACGGGCGTTTTTAATGGCGTTCATGGCTAGGCGCGTTTGGTCGAAAATACTTGCCCACCAAGAACCGACATTTAAGTTGGGTTTTTTGGCTTTATATGTTAGTTTGGAAGAGTGACGATTTGACCAATCTTCTTTTAAGGCTGCTTCAAAAACGGCTTTGAGAAATTCGTTTTCTGATTCGACAAATAGGTTTTCTTTAGGACAAGCAAATTCGTTTTGGTTATCAACCCATTTCTTGTATAATTCTGGTTTGCGGGGGGAATGATGTAAGATTTTTTCAGGATTTCCAATTGGTAAACCGACCCAATAAGTTTGCCATTGGGCTTTTAGCCAGCCATCCCAAGTATGAGAGTTAATATTGGGCATCCAAGCTTTATTTTGTAAGTAGTTGAAAACTCGATCGCCTAAATTTTTCCACTCTTGTTTTAGCACTTGTTCGGCATAAGCCATTGCTGATTTAACGGGATTTTTATCAGATTTTACGCCTTGAGATGCACCGTTATCTGGTAATATAAAAACGAGGACGTTGGGAAATCCTGCTGTTAGTAGTTTGGCGGGTGTAGGCTGCTTGATGACTTCTGTAAAACTGGCATCTTCGCTATATTTTTCTAACAGCCAATGGTCAATTAATGGTTGTTCGTAAAGACAGGGATATAATAAAGTATCGGGGCCATATTTGTTGGCTAATTCCCAACAAATTTTAGCAGATAGATAGTGGAGTAACCAGGAACCTGCCCAAAAATCGCGCATTTTGCGGCTGGCTTTAATTAATTCCTGTACGGGTGAGAAGCTGAAAATGGCTAAATGGGGGCGAGATTCGGTGAATCTTTGAGATTTTTGGGGATAATCTTCTGGTTTATCGTAATAACCTGCTAAACTACCTGCTAGTGCGGCTGTTATGCTGGCGTGACTCCAGAGGGAACCATCGGGAAGGCGCGTTTCAGCGGGTAATAGCGGTAAACTGGATTCCTGGGGGATATTTTCGCTGCGTTCTAAGGCTTTGCTGAGTACGACGGGGTAGCAGCGCCACAACCACCAAAAGACTTTGCGGGCATCTTTTTCTTGTTTAATCGAATCGGGGATGGAAATTGCTTCGATTTCGGCTAACCAATTGGCGCGACTTTTGCCTAAATTGATTAAAAAATCGTGCCATTGTCCGAGTTTAAGGGTTTGTGGCTCACCAGAAAGTAGGTGACGAATTTGCAATCCCGTGTTATCATAATCTACGGCAATATTGGGAAGTCTCCCGACTGCGGCCCGATCGCTTGCCGAAGCAATTAAATCGCACAGTGCAACGTTATCTAGCCATTTCCTACTAAATACAGCTGTTTTGCGGGCGGCTTTTTCCTTTGGCGATACCCACCCCGCCATACATTCGAGAGTTTTCCAGGCTCCTTCTAAGCCACGTCCGCTATTATCGTGTAACGCTTTTAAAGCGGGGTCGTGTAGTAAGCCCCAAATTTTCGCTTGCCAGTATGCTTGCGACACGGGTTTTATCCTTAATATATTGTGATGTGAAACTAGAAAACAGGTTTCTGCGTAGATTTATCGTTGCCAAACTGAGGATTTTTGAGAGAAACCTGGTTTTTTGGCGTAAGTTCTGCCTTTATTAATTACACTCTATCAATCATCACCCTAAAATTGCCAGGATAAGTAAATATCCATATTTTTTTAATCTGAGGTCTGAAAAGCTTGTGCTGTCGAGGGTTGCCCGTAGGGGACTGGGTTTGAAATGATTATTTTCTTCTGCTTGACAAGTTCAGTAAATTGTGCGTTTAGGAAAAAAAACCGGGTTTCTAACCCAGATAACAATTTGTAACTTGATTCGCACTCTCCTGCAAGAAGTTTTAACTCTGGCAAATCATCAGATAAATAATGCAGTGAAGTTACATTATTGCGCTTTGAAACTAGCTTTTATCGGTTGCATTTTATTGCACAAATATATTATAATTAACCTTAAGCAATCCTTCAATCCAAAATCTAAAATCCAAAATCCAAAATCCAAAATCGAATGACTGTATTTCCTTATGACCAATTTGCGAAAGACTATCTGAAAGAATTGTTATCACCATTGGGGGAAGTAGAAACAAGTCGTAATATTGCTGGTGAAGTTCGGGAAATCGATGTTTGGTTTGCACCGGCGGCGCAAGCTGCATCTGCAACCTCATTGGGATTACTAGGACGTTTAGCAGCAACGGCAGCGATTTTTGAACCTTTTCGTAATGCTATAGACCTGGAGGACGTTCGTAGCTGTACGGGTAAATTGTTTGATGTTTTTGCTTTTTTACAACGTCAAGCAAGACGAAATAATACCCGTGTTGAGGAAACGGATTTACCTCATCTGTGGATTCTTGCTCCCACTGCATCAGAGTCCCTATTAACAGGTTTTGCTGCTACACTTGATGTAGATAACTGGGGCAGCGGAATTTATTTTTTCCCTGAACATTGGAAAGGGGCAATTGTGGTTATTCACCAATTACCGCGAACGCCAGAAACACTTTGGTTACGAATTTTAGGAAAGGGGAGAGTGCAGCAACAAGCTATTGATGAATTGGCAGCCCTTTCAGAAAATGACCCGTTACGGGGTGTGGTGTTGGAGTTGTTAAGTAACCTCAAGACTATATTAGAAGTAAGTCAAAATTTAGAACCAGAGGAGCGAGATTTAATTATGCGCTTGTCACCACTTTACGAGCAACGTTTGGCTGAAGCTACTCAGCAAGGTATCGAGCAAGGTATTGAGCAAGGTATTGAGCGCGGTATTGAACGCGGTATCGAGCAAGGTATTGAGCGCGGTATTGAACGCGGTATCGAGCAAGGTATTGAGCGCGGTATCGAGCAAGGTATTGAGCGCGGTATTGGGGAAGGTGTTCGCCAAGGACAGCGAATTTTTGTGGAAAATTTGTTGAGGGCGAAATTTGGGGAATTGGATGAGGAACTAACGGCAATTATTGAGCTTTTGTTGGCATTACCGCCAGCAGATTTGACTGCTTTGTTGTTGCAATTGTCTAATTTATCTCGTGCGGAATTGTTGGCTAGGTTTAATTAGGTTTTGGAGAGTGCGTCAGATCTTAAATTTGTTAGTTTTTACTAATTTATTAAGTCTGATGCACTCTAGTTGCTTACTTTAGAACCAGAGGAGCGAGATTTAATTATGCGCTTGTCACCACTTTACGAGCAACGTTTGGCTGAAGCTACTCAGCAAGGTATCGAGCAAGGTATTGAGCAAGGTATTGA